>JBKJUF010000394.1:0-4397 GCA_046590445.1 Kofleriaceae bacterium | reverse complement strand
GTTCGTCGAGATTCCGCTCGGGCGCGCGGACGTGACGCATTTCTCCGACGGCGAGATCTACGTCGAGATTGGCGAGAACGTCCGCGGGGTCAACTGCTTCGTCGTCCAGCCGACCTGCTCCCCGCCGAACCAGGCGTTGATGGAGCTGCTGATCATGATCGACGCGCTCAAGCGTGCGTCGGCCGGCAGCATCGTCGCGATCATCCCGTACTTCGGATACGCGCGGCAGGATCGCAAGGCGAAGCCGCGCACGCCGATCACCGCGAAGCTCGTCGCCAACCTGATCACCGCGGCCGGTGCCGATCGCGCGCTCGCGATGGATCTCCACGCCGGTCAGATCCAGGGCTTCTTCGATATCCCGTTCGACCACCTCTACGGCATGCCCGTCCTGATCGAAGAGCTTCGGGTGCTCGGCTTCGGCGGCGATCAGACCGTCGTGGTGTCGCCCGATGCCGGTGGCGTCGAGCGCGCCCGCGCCTTCAGCAAGCGCCTCGGTGCCGGGCTCGCGATCATCGACAAGCGGCGTCCTGCGCCGAACGTGTCCGAGATCATGAACATCGTCGGTGACGTCCGCGGCAAGAAGACGGTGATCGTCGACGACATCATCGATACCGCCGGCACGCTGACCAACGCCGCCCACGCGATCATCAACGCCGGTGCGCAGAGCGTGTCTGCGAGCGCGAGCCACGCGGTGTTCTCGGGCAAGGCGCTCCAGCGCATCATCGACTCACCGCTCCAGCACGTCGTCGTCACCAACACGATCCCGCAGACCGAGGCTGGCGCCGCGTGCGCCAAGATCCGCGTGAAGAGTGTCGGCCGCCTGCTCGGCGAGGCGATCAAGCGAATCCATCACGGCGATTCGATCAGCAGTTTGTTTGTCTGAACGTAGAGACCCAGACCAAGTCCAGAAGAAGAGAGAACGTCATGGAAGTCGGAAAGCTCACTGTCACGCTTCGCGATAAGACCGGTCACAAGGGCGCCGCGCGCAAGCTGCGTGCCACCGGCATGGTCCCCGGGGTCTGCTACGGTGCCACGGTCGACGGCCGCATCGAGCCGCTGTCGATCGTCGTCGAGGTCAAGGCGCTGCGCGCCGCGCTCGACCCGGTCCGCAAGCACAACACCGTCATCGATCTGACGATCGAGGGCGGCGCTGCGCCCCGCTCGCTGCACGCGCTCGTCAAGGACTACCAGATCGATCCCGTCCGTCGCGACATCCGCCACGTCGACCTGATCGCCGTGGATCCGAACAAGGAAGTCACCTCGACGGTGCCGCTCGAGTTCACCGGCAAGCCGAAGGGCACGGTCGACGGCGGTCAGCTCCGCATCGCGATGCGTAACCTCGAGGTTCGCGCCAAGCCGGCGGACATCCCGATCAAGGTGAACGTCGACGTGTCGCCGCTCGGGATCGGCGACGTGGTCCACGTCTCGTCGCTGACGCTGCCACCGGGCGTCACCAGCATCACCGGGCGTGACCTCGCGGTCGCGACCTGCGCGGCGCCGGAAGAGGACAAGACCCCGGTTGTCGAGGGCGTGCCCGCCGAGGGCGCTGCCACAGCCGGCGCTGCTGGTGCGGCTCCGGCTGCGGCCGCTGCAGGTGCGAAGGACGCGAAGGCGCCTGCCGGTGGCAAGGACGCGAAGGCGCCTGCCGGTGGCAAGGCCGCGCCCGCCGCCGCTGCGAAGCCCGCGAAGAAGTAGTCACGGATGTCCCCCTCCGGGGAGGCTGCGCGCTGGCTGGTCGTGGGGCTGGGAAACCCCGGCGCGAAGTACGCCCGCAACCGCCACAACATCGGCTTCATGGTCGTCGACGAGCTCGTGCGCAAGCACGGCTTGCCGGCGTGGTCGGGCAAGCTCGGCGGCGAAGCCACCGCCGGCGCCGTCACGACCGAGCGTGGCCGCGAGCGTGCGCAGCTGCTGAAGCCCATGGAGTTCATGAACCTCTCGGGTTTCGCGGTGCAGCGCACGGCCGCGTTCCACAAGATCGAGGTCGATCACATCCTCGTGGTCCACGACGAGATCGACCTGCCGTTCGGCACCGTCCGCCTCAAGAACGGCGGCGGCCACGGCGGCCACAACGGGCTGCGGTCGATCCAGGAGCAGCTCGCGGACCCGAAGTTCGCGCGGCTGCGGATGGGCGTTGGCCGTGATCCAAACGTCCCGCCGGGCAGCAAGGAAGCGGCGGGCTGGGTCCTCTCCGACCTCCCCTCAGCGCAGGCCCGCGCCGTGGACGCCATGATCGCGGCAGCTTGCGAGGACATCGAGTGCGTCCTCGCGAAGGGCATCGTCGCGGCGATGAACCAACACAACGCTAGACCGGTGGTTACCGGTTCGTGATATAGACCCCGCCTTCCCTCGCTCCACCTGGCCAAGGTGGGGCTTTCACACCCAAGAGGACATCACATGGCACGTCTGCAGAGTCAGCGGGATACCCCCGGTACCGCCCGCGAATACGAAACGATCTACATCCTCCGCCCCAACACGCCGAACGAAGGCGTTGCCGAGGTGAACACCCGCATCCGCGGGATCATCGAGAACATGGGCGGCAAGATCATCAAGGTCGACAACTGGGGCAAGCGCCGCCTCGCGTACGAAGTCGCGAAGGAGCGCAAGGGCATCTACCTGTACTGGCAGTACCTGGCGACGCCAGGCGTGGTCGAGGAGACGGAGCGTAACCTCCGCATGCTCGACTCGGTGATTCGCTACCTCAGCGTCAAGGTCGAGGAGAACATCGACGTCACCGCGCGGCCGAGCGAGATCGACGACGCGTCGTACGAGAAGGCAGCCCAGACCGCAGCGGACGAGGAGGACCTGTTCCTCTCGCGCGGCGGCGAGGACCTGTCGAGCGACGGCGACGACGACGACGACGACTTCACGAGCGATGACTTCGACAACGACACCCGCGCCGTTAAGGCCAAGGCCAAGGACGAGGATCCGAAAGCCAAGGACGAGGATCCGAAAGCCAAGGACGAGGCCCCCGCTGCTGCTGACGCCCCCGCGGGCGAGGACAAGGAGTAACCATGTCGACGCGAATGGACGCATCTGATGACGGGATGGATCGCGACGGAGACGACCGGCGTGGCGGCAAAGGCGGCCGCGGCCCGGTTCGCCGCAAGCTGCTCTCCGACGAGATCGTCGCGAAGATCGATTACAAGAACCCGCAGATCCTGCGGTCGTTCGTCACCGACCGCGGCAAGATGATCCCGCGGCGCATCACGGGCGCGAGCGCTCGTCAGCAGCGTGTCATCTCCACGGCGATCCGGCGCGCGCGCATGCTCGCCCTCCTGCCGTTCTCGGTCACGGGAGACTAGTCATGGCGATGCAGGTCATTCTCACGCAGGACGTCGATCACCTCGGCAAGGCTGGCGAGCTCGTCAGCGTCAAGCCGGGCTACGGCCGTAACTACCTCGTGCCCCGCGGCTTCGCCGTGAGCGCGACGGTTCACAACAAGAATCGCCTCGATCACGAGAAGGCGCTGATCGCGAAGAAGGTCGCCAAGGAGCGCGCTTCCGCGACCGAGCTCGCGGGACGGATCAACGGCATCACGCTGCAGTTCGAGCGGATCGTCGGCGAGGACGAGAAGCTGTTCGGCTCGGTCACGAACCGTGACATCGCGGAGCAGCTCAAGAAGGCAGGGATCGAGATCGATCACCGCTGGGTCAACATGGATCAGTCCATCAAGGCCCTCGGCAAGTACGAGACGATCGTGAAGCTCGGCGGTGGCGTGAACGCGAACCTCAAGTTCTGGGTCGTCGGCAAGGACAAGTAAGCGACGCAACTTCGGTTGCCGTCGGAAGAGGCCCCGCTCGGGGTCTTTTTCGTTTTCGGTACTCACGCTGTGTCGGACGGAACCAGTAGAGTCACCCGATGGCGCGCGACCGACGAGTGCTGCCGCATAACCTCGACGCCGAGGCATCGGTGCTGGGCGGCATCATCTTGCGCAACGAGGTGCTGATCCACCTCGAGACGCTCGAGGTCGAAGACTTCTACGACATGAAGCACAAGATCGTCTTCGCGGCGATCCGTGCGCTCGAGGCCGGCGCGCGACCGATCGACGTCGTGACGCTCGAGAACGAGATCGAGAAGCAGGGCAAGCTCGACGCGATCGGCGGCATCGGGTTCCTCGGCGAGCTCGCGCTGCGTGTGCCGACCGCCGACAACGTCGTCGCGTATGCCGAGATCGTCACCGACAAGAACCAGGCGCGCAAGCTCATGCTCGCCGCGAGCGACATCGCCGAGAAGGGCTACGAGGACGGCCTCGAGATCCGCGACTACCTCGACGAGGCCGAGGGCAAGATCTTCGAGGTCACCCAGCGCAAGGACAAGGTCGGTCCCGAGCCGATCAAGAGCCTCGTCAAGAAGGTCTTCAGCTCGCTCGACGAGCGCTTCAAGTCGGCCGACGG
>JBKJUF010000098.1:0-3237 GCA_046590445.1 Kofleriaceae bacterium | reverse complement strand
CTGACGACGTCGATCGCGGTGTTTCGCGTGCTGCGCGAGCGTGGCCTCGCGTTCGAGGTCGTGGCGGGTCACTCGCTCGGCGAGTGGTCGGCGCTCGTGGCCGCGGGCGCGCTCGAGCTACGCGATGCCGTGCGGCTGACGCATCTGCGTGGGACGTTCATGCAGGAGGCGGTGCCGGTCGGGCAGGGCGCGATGGCGGCGCTGATGGGGCTCGATCTCGCGGCGACCCGCGCGGTCTGTCAGGCGGCGTGGCAACCGGGCGAGATCGTCGAGCCGGCGAACCTCAACGGCGGTGGCCAGATCGTGATCTCGGGCAGCGCGGCGGCCGTCGATCGCGCGATCCCGGCGGCGAAGGCAGCAGGCGCGAAGATCGCGAAGAAGCTCTCGGTGTCTGCACCCTTCCATTGCTCGCTGATGAAGCCAGCGGCGGATCGGCTCGCCGAGGCCCTCGCGAGCGTGACGCTGGCCGCGCCGCAGGTCCCGGTCGTCGCGAACGTCACCGCCGAGCCAACCACCGATCCCACGCGGCTGCGCGATCTGCTCGTGCAGCAGGTCACCGCACCGGTCCGCTGGGAGGAGTCAGTGCAGGCGATCGCGAAGCTCGGCGTCACCCGCGCGTACGAGCTGGGCTCCGGCGCGGTGCTCAAGGGCCTCGTCAAGCGGATCGCGGACTCGATCGAGGTGACGACGATCGGCGAGCCGCACGAAGTCAACGCGTTCACCGCATGAGGATATGATGGCGATCAACGACAAGGCACTCTCGGGGAAGGTCGCGCTGGTCACCGGCGCGTCGCGTGGCATCGGGCGCGCGATCGCGGTCGCGCTCGGCCGGCGTGGCGCAAAGGTCATCGTCAACTACGCATCGCGCGAGGACGCGGCACGCGAGGCCGCGGCGGCGGTCGAGGCCGCGGGCGGCCAGGCGGTGATCGCTGGATTCGACGTCGCGAACAGCACCGCGGTGACCGACGCGATCAAGGCGATCGGCAAGGACCACGGTGGGCTCGACATCCTCGTCAACAACGCGGGCGTCGCGGTCAACGGCCTGTTGATGCGGTTCTCCGACGATCAGTGGAAGAAGACGCTCGATACGAACCTCGGCGGCGCATTTCACTGCACGCGCGCGGCGGCGAGCTTGCTGCTGCGCGCCAAGGAAGCGGGTCGCATCATCAACATCACGTCGGTGGTCGGCGAGATGGGCAACGGCGGTCAGGCCGCGTACTCGGCGAGCAAGGCCGGGCTGATCGGCCTGACGATGTCGACGGCGCGCGAGCTGTCGTCGCGGGGCGTGACCTGCAACGCGGTCGCCCCCGGCTTCATCGAGACCGACATGACCGCCGAGCACCTTCCGGAGGCGCAGCGCGCGAAGCTGCTCGAGCAGATCCCGCTCGGCAAGATCGGCCGGGCTGACGATGTGGCCGATGCGGTGGCCTTCCTGGCCGGGCCCGAGGCGGGCTACATCACGGGTCAGATCCTGAGAGTTAACGGTGGGATGTTGATGTAACGCACGTTCTGGACTATCAACTCCCGCAGCAAGCGGCCCACGCGGTCGCACGAGGTACCCATGTCGCCTGATGAGATCGAGAGCAAGGTCAAGGAAATCATCTGCAATCAGCTCGAGGTGTCGCCCGAGCAGCTTCGCCCCGAGGCGTCGTTCATCGACGATCTGAAGGCAGATTCGCTCGCCGTCGTGGAGCTCGTGCTCGCCTTCGAGCAGGAGTTCAAGATCACGATCCCCGAGGAAGATACCGAGCAGATCAAGACGGTCAAGGACGCGACCAACTACATCAAGACTCACGCGAAGTAAGGGCCTTTCGGCCCAGGCCAGGAGTCGGCAACGGCAGCAACGGGGTGCTTCCCTGGGGCGCCCTGGCGCGGTAAGGAGCAGTCAATGCATTCCGGGCATCGTCGCGTCGTCGTCACGGGTATCGGCATGGTCACCCCGATCGGGAATGACCTCGAATCGACGTGGTCATCTCTCCTTGCGGGCAAGAACGGCGCGGGGCCGATCACCCAGTTCGACACCACGCTGTTCGCGACCAAGTTTGGCTGCGAGGTGAAGAACTGGGAGCCATCGAAGTGGATGGACAAGCGCGAGCTCAAGCACCTCGATCGCTTCCTGCAGTTCTCGATCGGCGCGGCGATGATGGCCGTCGAAGATGCCGGGCTCGGTGGCAAGGTGCCGGCGGGCGAGGAAGAGCGCTGGGGCGCTTACATCGGCTCGGGGCTCGGCGGCGTGCGGACGATCGAGGACACCTACCAGGCGTCGAAGGACAAGGGTCCGCGCCACGGGTTCTCGCCGTACTTCGTCACCGACATCATCATCAACGAGGCGCCGGGGATGGTGTGTATCCGCACCGGCGCCACGGGGCCCAACTTCTCGCACGTGTCCGCGTGCGCGACCGGCGCTCACTCGATCGGCGAGGCGATGCGCGCGATCCGCCACGGCTACGTCGACGGCATGATCGCCGGCGGCGCCGAAGCGACGATCTCGATCCTCGGGGTCGGCGGGTTCAACGCGATGCGCGCGATGTCGACGCGCAACGATGCGCCCGAGAAGGCGAGTCGCCCGTTCGACAAGGAGCGCGACGGCTTCGTGATCGGTGAGGGTGCTGGCATCCTCGTCCTCGAGGAGCTCGAGCACGCGAAGACGCGAGGCGCGCGGATCTACGCCGAGCTCGTTGGCTACGCCGCGAACTCCGACGCACACCACGTCGCGGCGCCCGCGCCGGAGCACAAGGGTGCGCAGGCATGCTTCCGGATGACGCTCGCCGACGCCAAGCTCGACGCGAGCGCGATCGGCTACATCAACGCGCACGGCACGTCGACGAATCTCAACGACAAGAACGAGACGATCGCGGTCAAGAAGGTCTTCGGTGACCACGCGCGCAAGCTCGCGATGTCGTCGACGAAGTCGATGATGGGCCACACGCTCGGCGCGGCCGGCGGCATCGAGGCGGGCATCACCGCGCTGACGCTCGCACGCGGCGTGCTGCCGCCGACGACCAACTACGAGAACCCCGATCCCGAGTGCGATCTCGACTACATCCCGAACCAGCCGCGCGAGCAGCGAGTCGAAGCCGCGATGTCGAACAGCTTCGGGTTCGGTGGCACCAACGCGGCGCTGATCATGACGCGCTACAAGGGCGACTGATGAAGTGGTACGCGGGCTCCGACCACGCCGGGCTCGTGCTCAAGCGCCAGCTCGTCGAGATGCTGCGCAAGCTCGGTGACGAGGTC
>JBKJUF010000256.1:0-4104 GCA_046590445.1 Kofleriaceae bacterium | reverse complement strand
GCGCCAATCTCGATGGCGAGCCAGGCGCGTGCGGTGTGGGGCGATCGAGTGCTCTTGCTCGTCGAGGCACGGCCGTCGCAGTCCGACTCGGACATCGGCGACGCTGGCGTCTACGCGATCGACATGCCGACCGGAAACGTCCTCCTGCGCGAGGACCTCGGACGTGACGTCCCCGGCGGCCAGCAGGGCCAACCCCCGATCATCGCTGGTGACATGGCGGTCCTCGTCGCACGTGCGACGGTCCGCGCCTACCGCATGACGAAGTGACCGGCGCCGCGGGCGTCGCGGGCGTCGCGAGCGTCATGTACGCCGTGACCCGCGCGATGGCCGTGCGCCGAACATTCGTGACGAGCTGCCACAAGGTCGTTTGATCGATCGACATGTTGCGTGCAGTCGCCCGGGTCGCAGCGCTCACGCGCTCTGACGTTTGGCGCCGCATGCCTCCTCGCCATCGCGGTCATCGCGCGGCCGCCGCCAATCCTACTTTGTGGCGCCCTGGGCACGTGCTAAGGAGCAGGCCAATGGAGCGGGCGCGAGGCGCAATCCCTGCGGGATCGTCTGACCGCGGTTTTGGATCCGGTCGCCTTGCTGGACGGGATCTTCGCGAACGCGCCCTTCGCGTTGCAGATCTTCGACCGTGAGGGCCGTTCGATCCTGACGAACGGCGCGTTTCTCGCGCTGTTCGGATCGGAGCCCCCGGCAAGTTACAGCGTCCTTGATGACGAGATCGCGCGTCGGTCCGGCATCCAGGGCCTGATCGAGCGCGCATTCCGCGGCGAGACGATCACCCTTCCGACGACCTGGTACGACCCGCGGCTCCTCGGGAACGAGGACGTCACGCACGGTAACCTCGTCGCGATACAGGCGATGCCCGCCGCCGACGCTCGACTCACGACCCGCTAGACGGGAAGATCGAACGCGCACCCCGAGCTCAGCGGTTCGACGTGTTCCCGCACGCGAGACCGGTACACGGCGAGTTCTCGAGCCAGTCGAGCGAGTGGTTGCCCGAACTGCTGTCGGTCCGGAGCCGGAACTTCGCCCATGACGTGTTGTTCGAATCGTCGAGCTCTAGCCACTTCTTCGTCGGATCTACCTCGTGGGTCAGGTAGTAGACGCCCGGGGCCAGCGTGCTGATCTCGATCTCCTGACCATGCGTTGCGTGGTGGTACTCGTCACCGAACCCGACCGAGATGCCCTGCAACTCGGCGTTACACTCGAAGTAGGTCTTTGCAGCGGTCAGGCCGTTGCCACCCGCGTCGTAGTCGATCAGGCAGTACGTCACCTTCGTGGCCTTGCCGACGATCGTCCCGTCGAGTGATCCGCTACGGAGGACGAAGTCCGCGACATTGTCCTGATGCCAGTGGTTATGGTCTGGGTGAAACACGGCGACACCCGCGACCTGCGTATGTACGACCTGGCGCGCTGCGTCCAGGATCTCCTGCGTAGAAATCGTGCACCTGCTTCTGATGATCACGCCGTTCTCCTCGACGGTACACTCCTCGATCTGACCGCCGCCGCGAATCTGAAGCGGGCCGAGCCCTTCGTTCCAGTGCGTGCTGGTGAACCGCAGCCACTCCTTCTGGTGCGCGCGCTTGATGTTGAGATGGGCGGGCGCCTCTTCGGTAATGTCGGGGCATAGCCCCCCGACCGCGTCGAGGTCGGCGCACGTCTTGGCAGCCGATACTGTCGACTCGACCTGGGACGTGGCCTCTTCAGCTTCCACTGCACATCCAGCAACGGAGGTTAGGAGCGCGAGGATGGCGTGTTTGTTCATGGCTAGAGTGAGATGCAGGGCGTGCGCCAGCGCACGGTGCAACGAGCGTTTGCTACCCCACATCGAGAACATCGATTCTGGTCTTTCGAAGCGTCGAGCCGCGAGCGTCTGGCTCCTCCAGTGGCCACCCCACCAATCCACGGTGAAGAGTGGGGAACGAGCTCTGCAACGATAGGACGCCTGGACCACATCTCCCGTTACGCGGCGTCGACCACCGGAGCGTCGAGGCAATGGGCTGTCACGTTTCGCGACTTCGAAGTTCACAGCGAGCATCGTCCTGGAGCGGTTCCAGCGGTAGGCGTTACAGTCGCCGTATGATCGAGCGGATCGTCGATACCGGCCTGGTTCCGGAGCCGCTGCTGCGCGCGGGCATCCGTGCCGTGTGCGCGCTGCGGCTGCGCCAGGAGCGGCGGACGGTCGAGGACGCGCACGCGCGCCATCAGGCACTCGTCGCGGAGCTGCGCGCGAGCGAGATCGCGGTCGAGACGGCGGCCGCGAACGTCCAGCACTACGAGGTGCCCGCGGCGTTCTTCCAGGCCGTGCTCGGGCCCCACCTCAAGTACTCGAGCGCGTACTGGCCCGCGGGCGTGACCGAGCTGGGCGCCGCCGAGGCTGCGATGCTCGAGCTGACCGCCGCACGCGCCGGGCTCGCCGATGGCCAGGACGTGCTCGATCTCGGATGTGGCTGGGGCTCGCTGACGCTGTGGGGCGCGGCGCGCTATCCCGGTTCGCGGTTCACCGCGGTCTCGAGCTCGGCAAGCCAGCGCGCGTTCATCGAGGATCGGGCGCGGCGACGCGGACTCGCAAATGTGACTGTCCGGACGGCGGACGTCCGCACGCTCGAGCTCGCGAAGGCGAGCTTCGATCGCGTGGTGTCCATCGAGATGTTCGAGCACATGCGCAACTACGAGCTGTTATTGCGCCGGATCGCGACGTGGATGCGACCTTCCGGCGCGCTGTTCGTCCACGTGTTCGCGCATCGCCAACACGCGTATCCGTTCGAGGATGCGGGGCGCACGGACTGGATGGCGCGCGAATTCTTCACCGGCGGCTTGATGCCGTCGGCGCAGCTACTGCATCACTTCCAGGCCGATCTGCAGATCGTCGACGAGTGGCATCTGTCGGGGACGCACTACGCGCGCACCGCGGAGGCGTGGTACGCAAACTTGATGGCGCGGCGACCTGCATGCGAATCGCTGCTCGCCGTCGGTTCCGGGGGCCACAGGTTCCAGCGCTGGCGGGTGTTCTTCCTCGCGTGCGCGGAGCTCTTTGGATATCGCGACGGCCGGGAGTGGATCGTGGCGCATTACAAGTTCACTCCGCGGTAGCCTCGACCGATGTGGATGTGTTCGGCAGCGGTCGATTTCTCGTTCGTGACCTGATCAGCCCGCGGACTTCGGCATGGTCTGCGGCACGCTCGTGGGCTGGCTCGGCACGAGCTGACGGAGGTGCCAGGACTGCGCGTGGACGCGGTTCTGTGCGTCCTCCTGGATCTCGCGGCCCTTGATCGCGAGCCCCGCGGTGAGCGCGCACTGCATCACGATCGCGAGCGTCAAGACGACGAATGCTGCGACCGGCGTCAGGTCGAACGCCCACGGTGCGAGCTCGAGCGCGTTACCCGTCAGGTGGAATGTCGGCGGCACCACGCCGACAAGCTCGAGCACGACGGCCGGCACGATCGCGAGCGCGTGCGCGACGATCACGACCCATGCTGCATAACCCGTCGGCTGGAACAGCCACGCCCCGAGCGAGCCGACGAGGAAGATCGGCATCACGAACAGCGGGCCGAAATAGATGCTCGTCGACGCGAGCACGGCACAGTTGAGCCCGAGCAGGAGCAGCATCCACGGCGAGCGCACCGGTAACTCGCGGCGGCTGATGTAGTACGCGGTGACCGCGGTGATCACCGTGAGGATCTGCGAAAGCACGATGGGCCACCAGTGATGAACCGGCAATCCGAACATCGCGAACACGGCGAGCGCGAGCGCGGCCAGGCCGTGCACGCTGAGCCGGATGACGCTGCGCCGGATCTCGGAGCGCTCGCGATCGGCGGTGGCGAACGCCTCGGCGGGGATCGAGACCGGTGCGGCGACGAGCAGGTGGCCGATCACGTCGAGGGCCGTCGGATTCGCCGGGTCGAGGGCGAGCGCGCGCCCGGCCTGCCGCATCGCCTCGGCGCGCGCTGCGTCACCGGTCGTCGCGAAGGCGCGGAGCGCTCGCTGCGCGTGCTCGTCGGCGATCTCGTTGCGCCGCGCGAGATCTCGATCGCCGTCGAGGTAGGCCTGGATCCGGTCCGCGAGGGCGCGGGCCGTCGGCCGGCGCCCGCGATC
>JBKJUF010000070.1:0-31431 GCA_046590445.1 Kofleriaceae bacterium | reverse complement strand
GCGAGCTCGGCGCCTTGGCGGCCAATCTGGCAAACGCCCAGACGGAACGAGGGCACACGCGTGCTCTTCGCCAACGAGCAAGGCCGCTACGTGAGCAGCATCGGCGTCAGGTCGCGTGCATGCGCGCGCGCTCGCGGTAGTCCGCGGCGTAGTCGACCTGCCCCTTGTGCTCCCAGGCGAGCGCGAGATCGCGGCAACGTTCGAACTCGAGGTGCACCGAGAGCTCGCCACCGCTGCGCATCGCCTCGAGCACGGTGATCGCCTCGTCGACGCGGCCGATCGCGAGCAACGCGCGCGCGCGGGTGTGCTGGATCGCGGGGAGGTCGGGACGCAATCCGACCGCCTCCTCGACGAGCAGCAGGGCATCCGCGGGATCCTTGCCACGGTCGAGCGCGACGCACGCACGGTTGTTGAGCCAGACCACGCGCTCGGCGACGTCGAGGGTCGCCGGATCGATCGCCGCGAGCGTGGCCTCGGCGGCCGTCGGCTGGCCACTCGCGATCGCGCAACCCGCGCGCGACAGCAGCGCCGCGCGTTCCCGGCTCGCGGTGAACGAGAACACGCCGATCAGGCGATAGCTTCGAGCCGCACGCTTGAAGCGCGCTCGCTCGAAGTTGCGATGCGCCGAGCGCGGCAACACGATCAGCACCCACGCGGTCGCGAGCAGCGCGCAGCCGACGCCGATCACCCCCCAGCCACGCCCGAACATCGAGCGCAGGACGATCGGCGCCACCGCGCACCCGACCGTCCACCCGACGAGGTGGCTGACGTGCTTCGCGCCCACGGGCTGAGGATACCGAATCTCTCCTCGCCTGGCCCGGCCCATGGTAATCAGCCTGCGATGTCGGAACGGCTGGTCTCGCTCGGCAAGCGCGAGGGAGAGGTGCGCCACCGTCCTGCTCCGGCCCCCGGCGCACCGCGGGTCTATGTCGAGACCTACGGCTGCCAGATGAACGTGGCGGACAGTGATCTGCTCGGCGGCGTGCTGGCCGACGCCGGCTACGCCACGGCGTCACGCGCCGATGACGCGGACGTGATCGTCATCAACACCTGCGCGGTGCGCGAGAAGGCCGAGGAGCGCGTGATCGCGCGGGCCGGCGAGCTCGCCGCGCTCAAGCGCAAGAAGCCCGGGACCGTGCTCGCGATCGTCGGCTGCATGGCCGAGCACCTCAAGGAAGGGCTCGCCGATCGCGCACCCGCCGTCGACGTGATCGCCGGACCCGACAGCTACCGGCGGATGCCCGAGCTGCTCGCCGCCGCGCGCGCGCACCGGCGCGGGGATGCGCCGCCGCTGATCGACGTCAAGCTCGACAAGGCCGAGACCTACGAGGGGCTGTCGAGTGCGCCCGGGGCTGCAGCCCTCGGCGGCGGCGATCCGGTCTCCGGGTTCGTCACCATCCAGCGAGGCTGCGACAAGTTCTGCACGTTCTGCGTGGTGCCGTTCACGCGCGGCCGCGAGCGCGGCACCTCGCCCCGCGAGGTCCTCCGCCAGGTCCGCGAGCTCGTCGCCGCCGGGCGACGCGAGGTCACGCTGCTCGGCCAGACGGTGAACTCGTACCGCTGGCCCGCCGAAGATGGCGAGGTCGTCACGTTTGCCGAGCTGCTGCGGGCGGTGGCGCGCGTCGACGGGATCGAGCGGATTCGCTTCACCTCCCCGTACCCGGTCGACTTCACCGACGACGTGATCGCTGCGATCGCCGAGGAGCCGAAGATCTGCAAGTACGTGCACCTGCCCGTGCAGTCCGGTTCGGACGTCGTCCTCGAGCGGATGCGCCGCGGCTACACCGTCGACGATTACCGCGGGATCGTCGCGCGGCTCCGCCTGGCGATGCCGCACATCGCGCTGTCGACGGACATCCTCAGCGGCTTCTCCGGCGAATCCGAGGCCGATCACCAGGCGACGCTCGCGCTGATGCGCGAGATCCGGTTCGACAGCGCGTTCATGTTCGCGTACTCCGAGCGCGACCTGACGTTCGCCGCGAAGAAGCTGCCGGACGATGTCGACGAGCCGACCAAGAAGCGCCGGCTCACCGAGATCGTGCAGCTCCAGGAGATCATCAGCGGCGAGGTGTTCACCGCGCATGTCGGACGCCACGAGCGGGTTCTTGTTCACGGCCCGAGCAAGCGCGATGCATCGCAGCTCATGGGTCGCACCGATGGTTTCAAGACGGTGATCTTACCGTCCGGGGTCGGCGCCGTCGGCGAGCTCGTCGACGTCACGATCTCGCGCGCCACGATGGCCACGCTGTTCGCCTGAGCGACCTGGCGTGCGGAGCGGGCTAAAGCCGGGAGAACCGCCGGGGGCATGCCAGGTGTATGATCGAGGTGTGAAGCTCACGAGGTTTACGGGCGTGGTGCTGTCGGTGGGGCTTGGCGCGGCGTGTCCAGGCGCGCGTGGTGGTGCCGGTGGTGATGGGGAGAGCGCGACGTTCCGTGTGTTCTATCCCGACCAGCCAGCAGACGGCTTTCGCGCGAAGCTCGGCAAGCGGTTCTTCGTGAAGCCGGTCGCGCAGTGCGTCTACGGCAACGGCCGCGACGCGCGGTGGTCGATGACGGGGGCGCGGCTGGACGGCGAGCTGCCGGCTGGCTTCACGATCGAGGAGGGCGCGATCAGCGGGGTCGCGAAGGCGCCGGGCACCTGGCCGATCAAGGTGACGTTCTCGGGCGTGACCTGCGCAGGCAAGCCGCGCGAGTCGATCACCGTCGACGTCGTCATCACGGCACGCTGACGCGCAGCCGCTCGATGATCTCGGCGGCAACCCGCCGCGAGCCGAGCAACGCGACGTGGCCGAGGTCGTCGTACATGATGATCTCGGCGCCGGGCAACGGCGGCTGGCGCGCACCAGGCACGAGCGCATCGGCACGTGACCACATCACGGTGACCCGGGTGTGCTGCGGTGGAGGCGCCGCCGCGAGCCGGTCACACAGCTTCGATCCGAGCAGGAGCTCGCGCGTCGGGTGGCCGACGCCGATCGCCGAAACATCCGTGCCGGCGTGCGGCGAGCCGATCGTGACGAGATTCTTGACGACGCCATCGCCGCCCGCGAACGTCACGTAGTAGCGCGCGACGACGCCGCCCATCGAGTGGCCGATGATGTCGACCTCGTTCGCGCCGGTGGCCTCGCGTACCTCGTCGACGAACCACCCGAGCTGGCGCGCTCCCGCGGCGATCCGGCCGAGCGTCCAGTACTCGAACCCGAAGATCGGCCCGAGTCCGGCGCGGCTCATCCGGTACGCGAGCGGCAGGTAGTTCGCGCGGTTCATCGCGTAGCCATGCAGCACGATCACGGGGCGCGGCCCCAGCGTGTGCGCGCCCGGCAGCCGCAGGAACCCTGCCGGCCGCACCACCGACAGCGCGGCTGACATCGCCCACTCCGAGAGCGCCGCGCGGACCGGCCGCACGCCGAGCTCGTGGCGGGCCAGCGCGCGCCACGCGTGTGGCACCAGCGGGTAGAGCCCACTGACCATCATCGCCTGCGAGACCGCGGCAACGCCGCCTCGCCAGAGCAGATGGCGAACCGAGTGACGACGCTGCATGTGGCGCTAAGAGTCGAGGCCGGGCACGTCGGCCTCGATCTCGCTGGCGACGTCGGCGGTAACACCGAGCAGGTCGCGCAGCTTGTCGAGCATGCCGCGCTCGGCCTCCGCGAACGCACGATCGACGACTGCCATCCGGCACGCTGCGCGATAGATGCCGCGCCGCGCTTCGGGGGTCAGCGAGGTCAGGTAGGTGTCGGGCAGCGAGCAACGAGCGCTGATGAAGGTGGTGGCGGCGGCACGCTCGTCGGCGGTCAGATCCGCGCTGCTGACCAGCCGCCGCAGGCTCTCGGCTTCTGCTTCGGCGAGCACGCCGTCGGCCCACGCCATCGCCGCCCATACCCGGATGACACTCAGGATCTGCGACTCGGCCATGGGCCCATCCTACAACGAGAGCTTCAAGCCGATCCGCTCGTGGACCAGCCGGACGATCGTCGATCGGAGCTCCTCGTCGCGCCCCAGCTTGCAGGCCCGCCAGCCGGTCGGGGTCGGATCGAAGTGCCACGCGGACGAGATCGCGGCCATCCAGATCTGTCGGGCGGCACGGTGGCTGTTGATCACGATGCGAGTGCCGTCGCGCAGATCGAGGCGAAGCACGCCGTCGGTCGTCGTCACTTCGACGTCATCGGGATCGACATCCGCGAGGGCATCCTCGAGGTGGCGAAGCTCGTCACGCGCGACGCGCTCGAAGTCGGCTTCTTCCATGGGCGCCTCATACCATGGTTCGTCGCCGCTGCCCGAGATGGAGCGAGCGGGGGCCCGAGATGGCGAGCGCGGCCCGCGATGGGACCGCGATGGGACGAGCCAGCGGACGCTGGCGAGCGGGCCCGCGTAAGGTCAGAAGCCGAGTGACATGCCGACCGAGAGGTCGGCACCGATTCCGCTGCCGAGGTTGGTCGTGTTGCCGAGCTTGTCGACGACGGCGATCGCGGCGAGCGCGGACAGATCCGCGATGAACGCGAGGTTGGTACCGAGCTTCTTGGAGAAGCCGACGCCGCCGCCGATCAGCAGTGGGCCCTGGCCCACGATGTCGGTATCCATGCCGTCCTGGGCCTCGTTGAGCTTGATCGTGTTGCGCAGGATGCCGCCGCCGATCTGGCCCATCACGCGGAGGCCCTGGCCGCTCGGCGATAGTGCGTAGCGCGCGCGCAGCAGCGCGGCTGGGGCGACCGTCGACGACTTGCCCTTCGGACCGTCGATATTCGCGCCGAGCGGCAGGCCGATCCGCGCCGCGAGGCCGATCGAGAGCCGTGGATTGACGTGATAGCCGAGCTCGGGCGTCAGCACGATGAGGCTGTTGCCGAGGCAGCAGTTCTCGACGGGGTTGCCGAACTCGGTCTTGCCCGAGACGTAGCCAAACCCGGTGCCGCCTGCGAGCGCGAGGTAGACCTTGGGTGGCTTGCCGCCGGCGAGCACGCCGCCCGAGACGCTGCCGCTCGCCGCGCCGCCTGACTTCTTGCCGCCGTTGATCGGATCCTCTTCGTCGGCCTTGATGCCGCTGCTGCCCGCGCGCGCGGTGAGCTCGAGGATGTTCGGCGAGCCAGACGAGCCACGCGAGGCGACGGCCTTGTTGTTGTCGTTGAGCGCGGCGACGTAGTAGTGGACGAGGCTCCCCTTCATCGCGCTCGCGGGGATCTCGCCGGCGTACTTGCACTCGCCCTGCTTGACGAGCTTGCTCTCGACGAACTCGGTCGCGCCCTCCGGGCGATATGCGAGGACGAGCTTGAGGCTCGTGACATCGCTGCCCGCGAGGACCTCGATCGGCTGCTTCGTACCGGCCGGCGCGGTATCGATGATCGTGTGCTGCAGCCCCTTCACGCCGGCACACTCGCCGCCGCCGGTCGTCGGCTCGCCGCCACCGATGCCCGCCGCGCCGAGCGCCTCGCCACGCGCCTGCTCGAGCAGCTTCGTCAGCTCGGGCGACTTGTACGCGGGCTCGATCTGGATCTTCGAATCGACCTGCACCGCCGAGAGAAACGCCACCTTCGCGCCGTCCTGATCGCCATCGGCGAATGCGGCGATGCCGATGTTCAAGTAGAGCCGGGCGACGACGGGATCCTTGTCGAGCTTCGCCTTCTTTGCGGTCGCGAGCGCCTGGTTCAGCAGCTTCTTGGTCGCCGAGTAGTCCATGGCGTCGTAGCTCGCCATCGCCTCCTTGGTCTTCGCCTGCACGTCCGACTTGGGGTCCGCCCAGGCGGAGCCAGCGAAGGCACAGAAGACGACGGCCGCGACGAGACCTCGGGTTCCCATGCGGCTGATATACCAATTCCGCGGGGGCGATCGACGGTTTTCCGCTCCCGGCGGCGGCGGCGGACTCAACGTGACGTAATCACGAACTCGACGCGCCGGTTCTGCGCCCGCCCGGCGGCCGTGCGGTTGTCGGTGATCGGCACGTTCTCGCCGTAGCCGCGGGGCACCATCCGGTCGGCCGCGACCCCTCGTCCAACGAGGTATTTCTTCACGGATTCTGCCCGCTTCTGAGACAGCTTGAGGTTCTTCTTGTCGTTGCCGACGCTGTCGGTGTGGCCCTCGATGTCGACGTTCAGGGTGGCGTGATCCTTGAGTGCCGAGGCGACGTCATCGAGCAGCGCGAAGGACACCGGCTTGATCGATGCCTTGTTGGTGTCGAAGTACACCGTCTGCTTGAGCTCGATCTTCTTCTCGGTGACGGTGACGAGGTTGTACTTCTTCGGACAGCCGTCCGGCGGCACGCCCGGCTCGTTCGGGCACTTGTCGTCGCGGTCGGGAATGCCGTCCTTGTCGTTGTCCGGGTCAGGGCAGCCATCGTCGTCCTCGAAGCCGTCCTTGTCCTCGGCGTCGTTCGGACAGGCGTCGATCTTGTCGGCGATACCGTCCTTGTCGTTGTCGCCGTCGGGGCAGCCGTCGTCGTCCTCGAAATTGTCGCGGTCCTCCGGGTCGATTGGACACGCATCGATCTTGTCGGCGATGCCGTCCTTGTCGTTGTCATCCTCGGGACAGCCGTCCTGGTCCTCGAAGCCATCCTTGTCCTCCGGCACACGCGGGCACTGGTCGTCGTTGTCGAGGATACCGTCGCCGTCCTGATCGCCAGGCCCCTCGACGATCGGTGCCCCCTCGACGCACTTGTCCTTCGGCGACTTGTCGATCGCAAGCTGCGCGTTGGTCTTCGCGATCGCGGCCTCGCGCCTCGCCTCGTGGTAGTTACCTTCGTCGAGCGCGTGACTCGCGAAGTCGTTGTGCGACTCGGCCATCGCGAGCTCGATCGGCGCGCAGCGCTGGGCCCCGTTCGCGCGAGCGGTCGCGATCAGCTCGCCGGTCGACACCGTCGTCTTGCGGACGGTCGTCCCCGCGCAGCTCGTCGCCACGAGCGCGACAGCCCCGAGCATCCAGAGCACGAGCCGGTTCACGGCGTGTCCTTGGCGGGCGCGGTCGGCGTGACGGGCGGCGGCGGCGTGACGGACAGGGGCGGAGTGAAATCAACTGGCCGCTTGGAGGGATCCTGCTTGGCGATCGCGGCCTCCGCCGCGGCCTTGTCGCCGGACTCCGATGCGAGCCGGCCGAACCGATTCGCCCCCTGGAAGTCCGCATGCGCGGCCAGCTCGCGCGCCTTGTGGAGATACTCGGTCGCGCGGGTCCACCAGTACGGCGCGTACTTGTCAGCCTCGGCCGCGCGCGCGAGCTCGACCGAGTCCGAGGCCTTGCGCGTGACCTGGTTGACGTATGCGATCGGCCCGCACGCACCAAGCCCACCCAGCCCACCCAGCGTGAGCACCACCGCAACCATCGCTTGCACCCGGCGACGAGCCATTGGACGCGCCGACCTTATCACCGCGACCGGACCCGCCGGCCATCACGACCCAGCTCGATCGCGATGTAGATCGCCGATCCGAACAGCGCCATCAGCGAGACCAGGTACGCCCAGCCGAGCTGCACGCTGAACACCGAGACCCCGCGCTTGACCTGCCAGCCGACGAAATCGGCCGCGGTGCCGATCCGGTCGATCCCCGCGACCACGAGCACGAGCAGCAGCAGCGCGATCGCGCCGGCGATGTAGAGCAGCGCTCCCTGGTAGCCACGGCGGATCAGCAGCGATGCCGTGTACCAGCCGCCGATCACGAGCATCGCGTGGCCGACCATCAGCGGCAGCACGGCGACCCCGCCGAGCTTGCCCGGATCGATCCAGTACATCCAGGCCCACGCCGGGTGGACCGCGTAGAAGTACAGCGCCACCGGCGCGACGACGCCTGCCGCGTGGAGCGCGACCAGGTGAAAGGCCGGCGCCGCAAACGGACCATCGGCCTTGATGCGATCGCGAGCGATCACGGCGAAGCCGATTCCGAACAACAGGTTAACCAGCGCGACGACCGGAATGGCGGCCTCCGCGGCGCACCGTAACACGGGCCCAAGCGGAACAGCTTTGATCTGACGCTGGCTGGTCAGCGTCGCTCGATCGGGGGCGTTCGCGAACCGGTGTCGGGATCCGCGTCCGCCGGGCCATGGATCCCGCTCGAGGCGGTGAACTGGACGGCCGGCGTGTCGTGCTCGCGCTCGGGTGGCGGCGTCGGGACGTCGATCTCGCCGGCGACGAACGTCCCCTCGTGCGAAGCGATCCCGAGCGGCGGCGCGAAGCCCTTCACGCCCTCGATCGGTGTGCCGTCGTCACCCGCGCCATTGCCAGCCTCGGAATCGGCGCGAGCGTCGTCGGTGAGATCCTGGACGGCGTCGGCGACACTCGTCACGATCCAGTCATCGGAGCCGAGCGGTTCGGGGGGGGCGGCGAGCGCTTCGACCGTCCACGCGTGATCGCGAGGCCCCGGCGGGACAGGTGCTCGATCCATCGTGTCGTCGGGCTCGGACAACAACGGTGGCGCCGCAATCGACTCCGAGCTGGTGCCGCCGCCATGATGATCGAGGTGCGAGAGGGCCTCGTCGAGCGGCTCGAGCTTGTTGAGCGCGGTGTCGATCGGCGGCGACGACGGGGCTTCCTCGAACAGCGTCGCCTCGAAGTCGTCGTCGGCGAGCAGCTCGACCTTCGGCGCGTCGTCGGCCTCTGCCGCGGTCTCGATCGAGAACCGCGCGGTCACGAGGTCGTAGGCGTTGCGGAGGGCGCGGCGCGCGGCGCTCGCGGTGAAGTCGCGGCGGACTCGTTCGTAGGCGTGCTGGGCGATCCGCTCGCGTAGCATCGGCTCGCCGAGGAGCCGCAGCACCTTGCGCGCGAGATCGATCGGGTCGCCGGGCTCGAACAGCAGTGCCTCGCGGTTGTTCTCGACGACCTGCGCGACGGTCTCGCGCCGCGGCGCGACAATGGCGCGCCGGCACGCCATGTACTCGAGGATCTTCGTCGGAAACACGACCGTCGGGTTCGGCGTCAAGTCGGCGGCGGCGGGCACGACGCACACCGTCGCGGTCGCATAGAGGGCGGGCAGCTGATCATGATCGATCGGCCCGAGCACCTCGATCTTGTCGGTCAGCCCGAGCTCGCGGATGCCGTCCTTGAGCGGCTGCTCGAACTTCGGCGCCATCGCGCCGGCGATCGTCAGCCGGCAGTCAACCTCGCGCGAGATCGCGGCCATCGCACGGACGAGCACGCGCACCCCGCGCCCGGGATCGATCGAGCCGACGTAGAGGATGCGCGGACGCGGATCTTTCGAGGGCTCGTCCCAGTCAAACCTGTCGACGTCGACGCCTGGCGGCGACAGCACGACCCGCGGCGACGGCGCCTGCGGCCCGCGGCCCTCGAGCGCCTTGACGGCGGCCGGCGTCGGCGCGAGCACGAGATCGGCGGCGAGCAGGCAGGCCTCCTCGTCGCGGCCGTACTGCGCGTCGAGCTCCTGATCGAACGTGGTCTCGCCGAGCGGCGACCGCGACAGATCATAGACGACCGCGTAGCCGATCCGCGCGCGCGCCTCGAGCACCGGGATCGCGCTCCAGCTATCACGGCAGTGGACGACGTCGTAGTCGGCGCCGTCGAGCTGGCGCTTGAGCGCGCGCTGGAAGGCCTGGATCTGCGAGCGCAGATCGGAGTCGTTGGTTGGGACCCGCAGCACGCGCACCGAGCCCTGGCGCTCGACGTACGCCTGGTCGCCCTCGCGGAGCACGAGCAGGTCGACGCTGTGCAGCGGCGTCAGCGACCGGATCACGTGCCGGAGCTGGACGCCTGCGCGCCGGGGGCCCGGCACCGCGCAGAAGCCCGTCAGCAGCACGCGCGGCATGCTGATATCGTCGGATACCTCGTCGGGTCACGCAAGCGTTGGTTGTCCCCTCCCAGCGTTGATCCAGATCGTCCGGTGCTGTATCTGAGTCGCGTGAATCGCCTCATCGAGTACCTCCGACAACATCTGATGATCGACTTCCAGGGTGATCTGACGGTGGCCAAGGTGAGGGAGCTTCTGGCAGGTGACGACTCTCGCGATGCCAAGCAGCTCCTGACCAAGGTTGTCGCCGAGAAGAGCGTCGAGGACATGATGATCGTGCTCGCCGACTGCCTCCTCGAGCCCGTGCAGCGCGCACTCACCGACGACGTGATGCGCGAAAATATCCGGATGTACACCGAGAGCTAAGGCCGGTCGGCCCCGGCCCATCACGGTCGGTCGCGGCGGTTTGCGCGTGTGCTACCGTCAGGCCATGGCGACATCGCTGGCGGACAGCAAGACTCCTGCGCTCGTGGCGTTCGGCATGGTCGTGCTCGGGCTCGCGATCGCGGCCGTGCAGGGACTGACCCACGGGTCGATCCTCGGCGGCGTGATCGCCGCGGCGGGCGCGATCCCGGCGTGCTTCGGCATGTGGAAGGGCGTCCAGCAAGAGACCCAGAGCACGCTCGCGATGAGCGTGGTCGCGGTGCTGGTCTCGCTCGGGGTCGGCGGCATCTTGATCCTGCTGCGCGTCGTCGACTGGTTCCGGTGATGCGCGCAGCGGTGATCGGTGTCCTCGGCGCTGCCCTAGGCGCCCTCGCCCTGGTGATCACGACCACCGCGGTCGCGACGGCTGCGCCCGATCCCGATCGCAAGCTCGTCTACACGGGCCAGGCGATGGGCACGGCGATCACGGTGTTTCTGTGGACCGACGACGAGCTCGCGGCCGCGAAGGCCGCCGAGGCCGCGTTCGCCGAGATGAGGCGGATCGATGGCGTGATGACGACGTGGACGCCAGACTCCGAGGTCTCGCGGATCAACGCGAGCGCCGGCAAGAAGCCGGTCGCGGTCTCCGACGAGACGTTCACCGTGATCGCGCGGGCGCAGGATGTCGCAAAGCGCACGCGCGGCGTCTTCGACATCACGGTCGGCGCGTTCAAGGGCCTGTGGAAGTTCGACCAGGACATGGACGGCTCGCTGCCGACACCCGCCGACGTCAAGAAGCGGCTCGCGGTCGTCGGCTACAAGCACCTCGTCCTCGACAAGGCGAAGAAGACCGTGTTCCTCAAGAAGCCGGGCATGGCGATCACGCTCGGCGGAATCGCCAAGGGCTACGCCGTCGATCGATGCGTCAAGCTCCTCCATGACGCCGGCTTCACGAGCTTCATGGTGCAGGCGGGCGGGGACATGTACGTCTCGGGCAAGAAGGGCGAGACGCCGTGGGTCGTCGGCATCCGCGATCCGCGCGGCGCGACCAAGGACGCGATGTTCGCGACCGCGCCCGTCGAGGATCACTCGTTCTCGACCTCGGGCGACTACGAGCGCGGCTTCGTCAAGAACGGCGTCCGCTACCACCACATCCTCGATCCACGGACCGGTCAGCCCGCGAAGGCCTCGCGCTCGGTCACGATCCGCGCGAAGGACGCCTTCACCGCCGACGCGTGGTCGAAGGTGCTGTTCATCCTCGGCCCGACCGAGTCGCTCAAGCTTCTCAAGCGCGAGAAGCTCACCGACTTCGAGGTCGTTTGGATCGACGACAAGAACGCGGTGACGATGACCCCTGCGATCAAGCAGGCCGTCACCGTGCTCAAGCAGCCGACGCCCGGTCCTTGAGCGTGGCGCCCGCGGGCACGGTCTCGATCTCGACCATGCGCGCGGGATCGACCCAGTGGCGCATCGCGGCGTCGATCGTCGCCGGCGTCACGGCCCGGTAGCGGATGAGCTCGGCGGCGAGGCCATCGGCGATGTCGGTGTAGAGCATGGAGCGCTGGATCATGCCGACGCGGCGGACGAGGCCGGTCAGCGACCACACGGCGCCGGCCTCGCGGCGGGTGACGGAGCGTGCGACCGCGCGATCGTCGATGCCCTTCGCGCACTCCTCGTCGAGGATCGCGCGGACCGCGGCAGGATCGGCGCCGGTGCGCAGATCGACGGCGACGTGGGTCTCGCCGCCCACGCGGCCGTTGTGGGTCCACGCCGAGACGCGCTGCGCGAGCTGGGTCTCGTAGACGAGGCGTCGCCACAGCGCGCCGGTGCCGACCGCGGACCACGCGGTGGTGAGCACGTCGAGCTCGGGCTCACCGGCGCCGAATGCGACGGGGGCGAGCCAGGTGCGGTGGAGGCGGGTCAGCGTCGCGAACTTGTCGGTGACCTGAAAGGTCGCGGGCGTGACGGTGATCGGTGGCGGGACCGGGCGCTCGGGGCGGCGCGACACCGGGAAGCCGCCGAAGGAACGATCGAGCAGGGCATCGAGATCGTCCGGGACGTCACCTGCGATCACGAGCGTCGCGTTCGCGGGCACGTACCAGGTCCGGTAGAACGCGAGGACGTCGTCGACGGTCGCGGCCTGGATGTCGTCGTGGCGGCCGATCGTGAGGTGGCGCAGTGGGTGGCCATCGGGATACAGCGCGGCGGCGACCGCGAAGCGCTCGGCGCCGTACGGGACGTCCTCGTAGCGCTGGCGGCGCTCGGCGCGGACGACGGCCTGCTGGGTGATCAGCCGCTCCTCGTCGAAGTCCGGCGCGAAGTAGCCCATGCGTTCGCGCTCGATCCACAGCGCGAGCTCGAGCTGATGCGACGGCATCACCTCGTGGTAGGCGGTGCGATCGGGGCTCGTCGACGCGTTGGCCTCGGTCGAGCCGGCGCGGCGTAGCACGTCGTAATGATGGTGGCCCCCGAGCCGCGCGGGCGAGCTCTTGAACAGGTGCTCGAAGAGGTGCGCGAAGCCGGTGCGATGCGGCTGCTCGTCGGAGCTGCCGACGCGATACCAGACGCTGACCGCGACCTGCGGCGCGCTCGGATCGGGATGGACGACGACGTCGAGCCCGCACGGCATCCGGCGCAGGCGCGTCGTCAGGTACGGCAGGCCGTCGACGAACCGCATGGTCATCGCGCGGCTCCGTCGTCCGGGTCGTCGTCCGGACGGTCATGATCATCGCGGCGGCTCCCGCGCTGCAGCGAGAGCGCGAGCTGGTAGAGCTGGCGGCGAGGCTTGCCGGTGACGACTACGAGGCGCGCCGCGGCGTCCTTCGGGCCGAGGCCCTCGTCGAGCAACTTCTGGAGCTCGGCATTGACGTCGATCGTCGGGATCTCGCCGGTGCCGCCCTCGACAACGAGCGTGCACTCACCGCGCGGCGGGGTCACCGCGTACTTCGTCGCGAGCTCGCCGACGGTGCCGCGCACGTGCTCCTCGTAGATCTTCGTGAGCTCGCGGCCGAGGCTCGCGCGCCGCTCGGGGCCAAAGGCTGCTGACAGATCGGCGAGCGTCGCGCCGACTCGATCGGGAGCCTCGTAAAAGATCAGCGTGGCCACGTCATGACGGAGCGTACCGAACAGCTCGCGGCGCGCACCGGCCTCGCGCGGGGGAAACCCGAAGAACGTGAAGCGATCGGTCGGCAGGCCCGATCCGACGAGCGCGGCGAGCGCGGCCGACGGTCCTGGGATCACCTCGACCTTCGCGCCGGCGGTGACCGCGGCCTGGACGACGCGCGCGCCGGGATCCGAGACGCCGGGCATGCCCGCCTCGCTGATCACCGCGACCCGCTGGCCGGCGGCGAGCGCCGCGACGATGTCCTCGGCGCGTCCCGCCTCGTTACCCTCGAAGTACGAGATCAGGCGCCGCGCCGGGTTGACCGGGCCGAGCGCGTCGACATGGCCGAGCAGGTGCTTCGCCGAGCGGGTGTCCTCGGCGGCGATCAGATCGGCCTCGCGCAGGATGCGGGCCGCGCGGATCGACAGATCCTCGAGGTTGCCGATCGGCGTGCCGACGACGAAGAGCGTCCCGCTAGTCACGATGGGCCCGCGCAAGTTGCGCAAGTTGCGTCTGTCCCCAACGCAAGTTGCGTCTGACCCCTAGTCACGGGTCAGGGCACCGATGTCGACGGCCGTGCCGAGCTCGGCCTCGAGGTACTTCTTCAGGCGATCGAGCATGCGCTTCTCGAGCTGGCGCGCGCGCTCGCGGCTGACCTGGTAGCGATCGCCGATCTCCTGGAGCGTCAGCGGCTCCTCGGTCAACCAGCGCTCGCGGAAGATGGTTTGCTCGCGGCCCTCGAGGGTCCGGGCGAATGCGTCGAGCTTGCTCTTGAGGAGCTGGCTGAACTGGCTCTGGGCGACCGCGCGATCGGGCCGGTCGGCCTCGTCGGGCAGGTAGTCCATGCGGGTGCGCGTGCCCTCGTCGTCGCCGCCGGAGCCGAGCGGCGCGTCCAGTGACGCCTCGGGCGCCGCGAGCCGGCGCTCCATCTCGATCACTTCCTTCTCGTGGACGTCGAGGCGCTCGGCGAGCAGCGCGGTCGTCGCCTGGAAGCCGAGCTGCTCGAGCTTCTCGCGCTCCTTGCGCAGGTTGAAGAACAGCTTGCGCTGCGCCTGCGTGGTGCCGATCTTCACCAGGCGCCAGTTGTTGAGGATGAACTTCAGGATGTACGCGCGGATCCAGAACGCGGCGTAGCTCGAGAGCTTGACACCGCGATACGGGTCGAACTTGCCGACCGCCTGGATGAGGCCGATGTTGCCCTCCTGCACGAGGTCGAGCAGGTTCTTGTGGGCGCGGCGGTACTCGTAGGCGATCTTGACGACGAGCCGGAGGTTCGCCTCGATCAGCCGGCGCGCTGCGGTGGTGTCACCCTGCTCGACGAGCCGTACTGCGAGCTCGTTCTCCTCCTCGCGTGTGAGCAGCGGATAGCGGCGGGCCTCGCGCATGTACACGCCCATCGGATCTCGGCGCGCGAGCGAGCCAGTGCCGCGCGGCTCCTTGGGCTCGGGGAGCTCGACGTCATCGACATCGACATCGACATCGCCGACGTCGATGACGTCGGCGGCGGCCGCGATGTCGATGTCAGCACCCTCTTCGGCCGGCTCGGAGTCGTCGGGGTCGGCCTCGGCCTCGCCATCGGCATCGGCGTCGGCCTCGGAGTCCTTCTCAGGCTTGTCGCCGACATCGATGACCCCGGCCTGCTTCCTGGGTTTGCCGGTGCCTTTGTTCCTGCGCTCGGCCATCCAGTTCTCCGTCGACGAACCATACTACATGCGACCACTCGAAGCTGTCGTGCGCGAAGCCAGAACTGGGGTGTGGCGCGTGCTTCGATGCGCCCTATAATCGGCGGATATGCGAAGCCGGTCGAACCTGGCCCTGGTGGTGGGCGCAGGAGTCCTCGCACTCGTCCTCACGGTGATCCGTCAGTCACCGGAGGGCGTCGTGTCGCTCGAGCTCGATACCCAGGAGGTCCGCGCGGCCCCAGGTCGAGCGCAGATCCAGCGCCATGATCTGGCGGCGCTCAAGATCTTCAACATGACGCTCGTGCGGATCAAGGATCGCTACGTCGATCCCGGCCGTGTCGATCCGAAGAAGATGCTCTACGCCGCGCTCGACGGCGTGCAGTTCAACATCCCCGAGGTGCTCGTCGAACCCGACGTCGCCCACCACCGGGTCAAGGTCACGGTCAACGACAAGCCGGAGATCTTCGAGACCGACGACGTCGACTCGCCGTGGCGGCTCGCCGCGAAGCTCAAGAAGGTGTTCCGCTTCATCGAGGCGAACATGAACGCCGGTGCCGACCTCGCGAAGGTCGAGTACGCCGCGGTCAACGGCATGCTGTCGACGCTCGATCCGCACTCGATCCTGATGGACCCCGAGCAGGCGCGCGACATGGACGTGTCGACGAGCGGCAAGTTCGGAGGCCTCGGCATCGTCATCCGGATGATCGACAGCAAGCTGACGGTGATCCGGCCGATGAAGAACACGCCGGCCTCCCGCAAGGGGATCAAGGCCGGCGATCACATCGTCAAGATCAACTCGGACAACACCGAGAACCTGACGTCGAACGAGGCCGTCGACCGCATGCGTGGTGATCCGAAGACCGGCGTCACGCTGTGGATCGCGCGCAAGGGCACCGAGGGCCTGATGCGCTTCGATCTGATCCGCGACATCATCCGGGTCAACCAGGTCGAGCACAAGCTGCTCGACAAGCACGTCGGCTACATGAAGGTGAAGCAGTTCTCGAAGGGCATCACGAGCGACGTGGCCGATGCGATGCGCCAGATGTCCGCGCAGGGGGCGACCGCGTGGATCCTCGACCTTCGCTTCAACCCGGGCGGTCTCCTCGAGGAGTCCGTGCAGCTCACCGATCTGTTCGTCGACTCGGGCACCGTCGTGACGACCGTGTCGGGGCGCGATCGCGAGGCTCGGCGCGCCGAGCGTGGCTTCGGCGACACGACGTCGCCGCTCGCGGTGCTGGTCAACGGCGGGTCGGCATCGGCGTCCGAGATCGTCGCCGGCGCGCTCAAGAATCTCGACCGCGGCGTCATCATCGGCACGCGCACGTTCGGGAAGGGCACCGTCCAGGAGCTCTACGACAACGAGGACAAAAGCAAGCTCAAGCTGACGATCGCGCAGTACCTGACGCCCGGCGATCGCTCGATCCAGAACCTCGGCATCGTCCCCGACATCGCGCTGCAGCGGATGTACATCCCCGAAAAGAACGACGCGCCCGAGGACTTCGTGCGCCTGCTGCCGCCGACGCGGACGTACGGCGAGAAGGATCTCGACGCGACCCTCGTGTCGTCGTACGCGAAGGACACCGATAAGCCGACGCACGAGGTGCCGTTCATGGTCGAGCGCAAGAAGCCCGCCCCCGGCACGGACCCGGCGACCCGGCCCGACGACGAGGAAGACGGCCCCGACGAGGACGAGATCGTCGAGGACTTCGAGATGAAGTTCGCCAAGGACGTGATCGCCGGCGTCTCCGGGCCGTCGCGCACCAAGGCCGTGGCGTCCGCCACCAAGGTCGTCCATCGCGTCCGCGCCGAGGAGGAGAAGCGCCTGATCGGCGAGCTCGCGAAGATCGGCGTCGACTGGACGCCGACCGCGCCCGCGGCTCAGGGCGATATCGGTACGCCGAACCTCGAGGTCGCGCTGACGACGTCGCCGCAGACCCACGTCAAGGCCGGTGAGATCGTCACGGTCACCGCGACCGTCAAGAACACGGGTACCGGCACCGCCTATCGCGTGCTGCCGCGCATCCACACCGACGACCAGACGTTCGACGACACCGAGCTCCCGGTTGGCAAGGTCGCGCCTGGCGAGACCAGGTCGTACTCGGCGAAGCTGCGGGTGCCGAAGGACGCGCTCGATCGCAAGAACCGGCTCGGCCTCGAGGTCCGCGAGGCGCGCAACGCGACGGCGCGCGTGATCCCGACCGAGCTGTCGGTCGAGGCGGCACCGCGCCCGGTGTTCGCGTACAGCTACCAGCTGATCGACGACGGCAATGGCGATGGCCTCGTCCAGCGTGGCGAGAAGTACCGGCTGTCCGTCCAGCTCAAGAACACCGGCGCCGGCGCGACCCAGCAGGGCACCGTGCTGCTGCGTAACGCCACCGGCGACGGCGTCGCGCTCGGCACGTCGCGCGTCGAGCTCAAGGACACGCCGCTCCTGCCCGGCCAGGTCAAGGAGCTCGAGTTCCCGCTCGCGACCGACGCCACGCTCCGGGGTGACGAGCTCGTCGTCGAGCTGATGGCGTACGACTCGGCGCTCGACGTGTCATCTGCCGAGAAGCTCAAGTTCAAGGTCCAGCCCTCGGTCACCGGCCAGCGCTCGCAGGGCGAGGTCACCACGCGGTCGGCGATCACGATCCGCTCTGGCGCCGCCGACACCACGAACATCGTCGGTACCGCCGCGAAGGGCGCGAGCTACACCGCGCTCGGCACGTTCGGCCCGTACACCAAGATCAAGCTCAACGCCGGTGGCACGCGCGTCGGCTTCGTGCCGACGTCCGCGGTCGCGCACGGTGGCTCGGGCCAGGGCACCTTCACGCAGGTGTGGAACTCCACGCCGCCTGTCATCGCGGTCAACCACAAGGGCCTCGAGACCTCCGCCGATACCTACAAGCTCTCGGGCCAGGTCAACGACGAGCAGAAGGTCGAGGACGTCTACATCTTCGTGTCGAACCAGTCGGCGAAGATCGAGAGCCGCAAGGTGTTCTACCGCTCGAACCGCGGCAGCAAGGACGCCAAGGCACTCGCGTTCACCGCGGACCTGCCGCTGTGGCCGGGCTCGAACATGGTGACCGTGGTCGCCCGTGCGAACGCCGAGGTGCGGTCGGTGAAGACGATGTTCATCTACCGCGATCCGCCGCGCACCGCGCAGCAGATGCCGGCCGACAAGGCGATCGCCAAGCCGTAGCCGGGAGTGCTGTCCAAGTCCCTGTAATACGTGGCAGAATACGGCCTGAATCGACGCTCATCACAGAGCGTCTGAGACGTGACCATGCGCACCACCCGTCCCCTCCTCGTCGCAGGTTTGTTGATGCTGGTTGCCGCAGCCCCGGCGTTCGCCGACGTCAGCGGTACGTACGACATGAAGTTCGAGGATGTCTCCACGAACTGCACGACGCAGAAGCTGACCTACAAGCCGCAGCCGGTCAGCATCAAGGTGCGCGGCAACAGCCTGGTCGTCGACATCGATCTGACGCCGGTGCTGGTCGGCGTGCCCCAGAAGCACGGCAAGCTCAGCGCGAAGTCCAAGTCGGGCAACACGATGATCGGCGGCATGAAGGGCGTGTTCTCGCTCGCCGGCAAGATCGCCCCCGACGGCACCGCGCAGCTCGTGATGGTCGGCGAGTACTCGACCGAGCAGGGCAAGTCGCTGTGCACGCAGTCGTGGAACGTCACGGGCGCGCGCACGGCGTCCAAGCTGAAGCAGTAGTCGCGTCGCCAGGTCAGCGTCTATAGACCGCCGACAGCGTCGTCCCGTCGTGGACGATTTCGAAGACCTTCCGCGCGTCAGGCGGCAGCGAACACGGCCGGCGGTCCGGCGCGTAGACGACGATCCACGTCGCGTCGAGCATGCCGCGCGTCATCGGCGTCCACAGGTCCTCGCGAAACCACGCGAGGTGTGAGGGCTCGATGCAGTCGCGTGACACCCGCGCGTTCGGCTCGGCATTCGCGTTGACGTAGGCGAGCGCGGGCTCGAGGCCCTCGCCCCACCACGCGGTCTCGAACCGACGCTGCGCCGCGACCTCGCCTGCCCCGCCGGTGTGCTCGCCGAAGTAGTCGAGGTAATACGGGTGCGTGCGCGCGAGCGTCATGCCGAGGTAGCCGGCGATCACCATCGAGATCGCAAAGAACGTGTAGCGAGCCGCGGCGTGGCGCGCCTCGACAAGGCCGGCGAGGAAGTCGAAGCCAGCGGCGGCCATCAGCGCGACCGCCGCGATGCACGGCATCACGTAGCGGACGCCGTCCTGACGGACCGGCGAGAACGAGACGGCGAGCGGGATCACGAGCCACGCGGCGACGAGCAACGTCTGGCGCTCGCGCGCGCGAAGCGCACGCGCGACCCAGGCGAGCACGCCGGCGAGGATGCCGAGCGGCAGCGTCGCGCCGAGATAGACGACGAAGTAGTGCGCAGCGGGTCGCTGCGTGATCGCGCCGAGGAACGGCTCGGGCGCGTGCAACGAGTCGAGCTTGTTGAATGCCGCGCGCAGCGCGTCGATCGGATGGTCCCAGAGCCGCGGCCAGATCGCGTAGACCGTCAGCATCGCCACCACCGGCATCAGCGCGGCCCCCCATCCGAGCGTCGCGCGACGCCACTGCGGCGGCGCCTGGACGACCACGATCAGCGCGCACAGTGGGCCGAGCAGGCCATTGACGAACCGCGAGGCGACCGCGATCCCGATCACGATGCCTACCCCGACGAGCCGCCACCGGAGCGCGCGCAGCGCGGCGCGATGATCGGCCGGCAGGTCGTCGTGGACGCCGAGCGCGAGCAGGATCCCGAGCGACCACCACAGCACCGTCGGTGCCTCGTGACCGACGACCTTGCTGTGGGCCACGAATGTCGGCGAAAGCGTCGCGATCGCCGCGCCGAGCACCCCGACGCGCAGCTTGTAGAGTCGCGCACCGATCGGCACGAGCAGCGCGCAGCCGAGCGCGACGAGCACCGCCGAGATCGCACGTGCCGGCCCGAAGCCATCCGCGAGCTGCGCGCCGATGCCGGCGAGGTACTTCATCACCGGCGGGTGCTCGTAGTTCCACAGCCACGACGACTCGCGGAAGTCGAGCGCGAGCAGATTCGTGACGTAGTTGCGGCCGGCGACCCAGTTGACGTCCTCGTCCCAGGTCTGGCCCGCCGCACCGAGATCGTAGAGCCGGATCGCGAGCCCGCCGGCGAAGATCACGCCCATCGCGATCCACGACGCGCGCGAGACCGCCGCGAGCCGGCGCCGCAGCACGATGCAGATCGTGGCGATCAGGGTCGCGAGGATCGCGAGCGCGATCGTACCGTCGAGGCGAGCCGTGCCGGGTGCGTCGAACCACGCGCGCTCGGGAGGCTCGGGCGACAGCGAGCTCGCCGACACGTACTCGGGATCGCCGCGGCGGCCGACCGGGCTCCACACCAGGCGCGCGCCCGGCGCAGCGGCGAACCGGATCGCGGTCGCGCCGCGGAGGATGATCAGGCGTTCCTTGACGATCCCGCGCCCGCGGAGCTCGCGACCGGCGACCACCAGGCGGGAGGCGCCCGGGCTCTGGAAGCCGACGATCACGGGCCCGCCGCGCGTGATCGCCAGCGATCCGGCATAGGCGGTCGTGCCCGGCGGATCGCCCGGCTCGGCGGCGACGACGGCGAGGTTCTCGAGCGGGTCGGTGTGAACCGCGGCGCGCAGCCCGAGCAACAGGCCGATCACGACGACCGGCAGCACGCCCCACCAGCGCCGTGGCCCGCGACCGCGCGGCAGGCCGACAAGTGGCTGCGCGGTCAGCGCCCGTGCCTGCGGGATGTCCTCTAGCGCACGCGGCCGGGGCACTGGAAGGCGCGCGCTTTCTTCGCGAGGAACGTGTAGTACTCGCCCTGCTCGCGCAGGCCAGGGATGTGCATCGTGACGTGCTCGTAGCCGCGCGCGGTCCAGAACCCGGCGCACGGCAACTGCGGCTGCGCGGCGGTGCGATGCAGGCGGTAGCAGCTGAACACGAACGTCGGATCGTACGTCGCGAGCAGCCGATCGGAGCCGAACTTGGTGTGACCGGCGCGCGCGCGGATCCGCGGCTCCTCGTGTGCGATCCGATCGGAGACGAGCCCGAACACGTCGATCGCGCGCATCTTGCCGTAGTACGGCTGTGCGCCTGCACCACCGACGATCGAGAAGTCGGCGGCGCGGAAGCACGGTGCCATCGCGCGGCCGATCTTCGCGCGGTCCTCGGTGTAGACGATCAAGAACGCGGGCGTGTCGATGCCGTGGTCGTTGCCGAAGTTTGCCCACCGCAGCGACGTGCGGGTGAGCGCGTACTGGGTGATCGAGAAGCCAGCGACCAGCACCGCCGCCGCGACAGCGCTGGCGACGGCACGCCGCTGCGCGGGGACGAAGCGCGTCAGCCACTCGATGCCGAGGACCACCGCGAGCGCGGCGATCACGAACAGCGGCATGATGAAGCGGTGGAGGCCCATGAAGTCGCCACCGACGGAGATCGCGTAGGGAACGTAGACCGCGGCGAGCAACGCGCACGCGGTGGTCAGCACGAAGCGCGGCGTGCGTGGCCGGGCCGCGGCGAGGGCGACCCCGACGAGCGGCAACGCGTAGAGCAGGCGCGTCTGCTTCATCCAGACCCAGATGTAGTGCAGGCCGCCGTCGATCATCTGCGACGCGAGCTGCGGCTTGCTGCTCGCCGCATCCGCCCACGGCCCCGCCGCCTTCACGTAGTACGTGTTCGGAAACGGCCAACCGTAGTACCACCAGCGCCACGCGAACCACGGCGCCCACAGCGCGAGGAACCACGCGGCCGCGAGCACGACGTCGCGGACCGGGAACCGCCGCGTCGCCGCGGGGGCCGCGCGATGCACGAGGATCAGGTGAGCGAGCGCGATCACGCCGAGCACCGCGGCGATCAGCACACCCTCGGGACGCGTCATCGCGGCGAACGCGAGCAGCGCACCGGCGCGGCGCAGGGCACGCGGCCGATCGGTTGCCGCCACCACGGCCTCGAGCGCGCCGGTCACCAGCATCGTGAACAGCTGGGTCTCGAGCCCGCCCGACGTCCAGCAGGCGAAGCCCGACGAGCACGCGAGCAGCAAGGGTGGCACCGCGGCCCACGGCGTCCGCCGGCCGAGCGCCCGCTCGACGATGCGGAACACGAGGTAGAGCGTGACGAGCGCGCACGCGAGCCCGAGCACGCGCGACGACAGCTCCGGCGGGATGCCGACCACCATCAGCGCGCCGAGCAGCACGGTCCACGAGAAATTCGTGTAGCCCTCGACCGGATCGCCGAGGTTGAACACGAGCTCGCCGTGCTCCGCGAAGTTCCGCGAGAACACGAACGAGATGTACGCGTCGTCGGTGACGAAGTTGTACGCGAGCGTGTGGACCACCAGCACGACGGCCGCGACGCCCAGCAGGATCCACGGCGTGACCCCGCGCAGGCGCGCCACGGCGGTGCTCACGAGAGCCCTTCGCGCGCGCTGCCGAGCATGGCCAGAACGTACCGGGGACGGTGTCAACCTTGTCAACCTTTGGCTCGAAAGGTGGACAGGGTTGACACCGTCCCCTGCCTCCGAAAGGTGGACAGGGTTGACACCGTCCCCTGCCTCCCCTGCCTCCCCTGCCTCCTTTGGCTCGAACGTCCCGGGGACGGTGTCAACCTTGTCAACCGTTGGCTCGAAAGGTGGACAAGGTTGACACCGTCCCCCTCCGGTACGCGGGCGGTCTTCCTGTACGGCGGGCGGTCGGGTGATACGCTGGGCGTGCTCGATGACTTCTGCTCGCGATTCCGAGCGCGCGCATCGCCGGTCGATCGTGGAGGTGCTGGGCGCAGGCGTGCTGACCGGCCTGATCGCCGGCCTCGCGAGCGGTGCCATCGATGCGGTATGGTCGTGGGGGCCCGCCGGCCAGTTCGCGCCCGGGATCGGTGCGCGCCTCGGGTTCGTGGCGTTCGCGGCCATGTGTCATGCGGCGGCCGGGGCGCTGCTCGGCCTCGTGATCGCCGCCACGCTCGTCGTGCTGTCGCGCGGGACCCGGCTCGGTGATCTCGTGCGGTTCGCGTGGGGCGAGCACGCCCTGCGCCGGGCTCGCGATCCGCGTGACGCTCTCGCCGGACTCGCGGTGACGATCGCGCTGCTGCCCTGCATCGCGCTCGCGCTCTACGTCGCCTACCGGCTGGCGCTGCCGTATCTGGCGACCCGCAAGGTGATCGCGCTCGTCATCGCGGTCGCGATGATCGCGTCGCTGGTCGCGGTCGCGATCGCGATCCCGATCAGCTTCGTGCTCGGGCGCGCGATCGAGGCCGGCCTGCGCGTTATCGCGCGGCGTCCTGCGGCGGCCGGCGTGCTGGCCTCGCCCCATGCGCCGCTGGTCGCCGCGGGCCTGCTCGTCGGCGCGTGCGCGATCGTGTGGGCGGTGCGCGACTGGGAGACCACGCGAGTCCTGCCGCTGCGTGGCCCGCTGATCGCGGGGCTCGGGCTCGGGCTCGCGATCCCGGCTGCCGGGCCCGCGTGGCGGCGCGTCGACGCCCTTGCGAGGTTGCCGGCGCTGCCCCGACGCGCGGCGTGGATCGCGCTACCGGCGGTGCTGGTCGGACTCGTGCTCGTCACCGGTTCGGTGACCGCGGTGAAGGCGGCGTCGGCGTATACCGGGCTCGGTGGACCGATCGCGCGCACGGTGCGCAGAGCGTTCGACTGGGATCGCGATGGCTATGCGCGGTTCCTCGGCGGCGGCGATTGCGATGATGGCGACGCGTCGGTCCACCCCGGCGCCCCCGAGATCCCCGACGACGCGATCGATCAGAACTGCGTCGGCGGCGACCCGAGCACGCGACGCTCGACGGAGGAGGTCGGCTTCGTGCCGGTACCGGCCGGCGTGCCGAAGGATTTCCGGGTCCTCGTGATCACGATCGACACCGTCCGCGCCGATCACCTGGGCGCGTACGGCTATCCGCGCGCGACGTCACCGAACCTCGACGCGCTCGCGAAGGACGCGACGCTGTTCGAGCACGGCTGGGCACACGCGCCGTCGACGCGTTACTCGATTCCCGCGATCCTGACCGGCCGGCTACCGCTCGATGTCCATTACGACACGTCGATCGACGGCTGGCCCGGCCTGGCACCGAAGGCGACGACGCTCGCCGAGGCGCTCGTCCCGCACGGCTTCGTCGGCGGCGCGATCACGAACTACTGGTACTTCGATCGCGTGCGCGGGATGGACCAGGGGATCGCGGAGTACGACAACGAGAACGCGAAGCTGCACAGCGGCGTCGCCGGCGCCGGCCCCGAGCAGACCCGCGGCAGCTCGGCGAAGGAGCAGACCGACAAGGCGCTCGGGTTCGTCGATCGCCACGCGAACGATCGGTGGTTTCTGTGGGTCCACTACTACGACCCGCACTACGCGTACGAGCCGCACCCCGAGGTGACGCCGTTCGGCTCCGACCGGGTGGCACTCTATGACGGCGAGCTGCGGTTCACCGACCTCCACATCGGGCGGCTCCTCGACGGGCTGCGTGCGAAGGGACTCTACGAGCGCACGGTGATCGTCGTGACCGGTGACCACGGTGAGGGCTTCGGCGAGCACGGCGTGGACCTGCACGGCTATCACCTCTACGCACCGCAGACCAAGGTCCCGATGATCGTGCGAGTGCCCGGCGTCGCGCCGCGGCGCTCGACGACGCCTGCCGGTCACGCCGACATCCTGCCGACGCTGGTCAACCTCGCTGGTGGCGCGCCGACCGCGGACATGATGGGATCCTCGCTCGTCGGTCCGATCACGGGCACTGATCGCGATCGTGTCGTGTTCCAGCAGCTGTCGTACGAGGGCAACCACGAGATGCGCGGCGGTGTGAGCCGTGCATGCCACGTGATCTACAACGTCAGCCCCGACACGAGCTGGGAGGTCTACCGCGTCGATCGCGATCCGCTCGAGACCGTGGACCTCGCCGGCGATGCCGACGCGTGCCGTGACACCCGGCGCAGCGTCGAGCGCTGGTTCGATGCCGATCAGATCCCGCACGGCGCTGCCGAGGCGCTGCTACCCACACGTCCGGCGATCGCGAACCGGCTAGACGCCGACCTCGGCGATGCGGCGCGGCTGCTGTCCGTCGAGGCCGCGCCGACCGCGAAGGCGGGGGAGCAGCTCGAGCTCGTATGGACGTTCGAGGCACGCGGCAAGGTCGGCACTGGCTGGAAGATGTTCGTGCATGCGAACGGTCCGGCGCGCGCCTTCTTCAACGGCGATCACCGCCCGACGCGACCGTTCGAGTGGTGGCGCGCCGGGCAGTTCATTCGCTACACGACGACGCTCACGGTGCCGCGGTCCGCTCCCCACGGCGCGTACACGGTGTGGGCCGGCATGTTCAAGGGCAAGACGCGCGCAAAGGTTCGCGCCCCGCACGCCAAGGTCGAACACGATGCCGTGGGCGTCGCTACGTTCGAGGTGGTGCCGTGACCGCGCCACCGCCTGACGAGCCGCCCAAAGGCCGCGGCCCGCCGCGTCGCGATACGCCGCCCCCGATCCCACCGCGTCGCGATTCGGCCCAGCGCCTCACGCCGGCGCCCGACGTCGGCCCGCCGTCCCGTGACTCGGCCCGGCGCATCACGCCGCTGCCCGAAGCCGGCCCGCCCCGCCGTGACTCCGCCAGCCGCCTCGACACGGGCGTGCCGCGCCGTGACTCGGCGAACCGCCCGACGCCGGTGAGCGCGGCGGTCCGCGCCGTCGAGAGCACGCCGGCCCCGCAGCCGCCGGCCTCAGCGGCCCCGGTGCCCGGCCCGATCCGGCTGCTGCAGGGGCTGCCGTGGCTGCTCGTCGTGCTACCCGCGCTCTACCAGCTTGGCCTGCTCGCGACCGCGATCGCCGGCCGCGTCGCGTACCCGTACGACCTCGAGTGGATGGAGGGCGGCATGCTCCATCACGCGCTGCGCATCCACAACGGCGAGGGCATCTACGTGCCGCCGTCGATCGACTTCATCCCGTATCTGTACACGCCGCTCTACCCGTCGCTGCTCGCGCTGCTCGGCAGCGGCTTCGGGCTCACGTACACCCTCGGACGCGTGATCTCGATCGTCGGCCTCGTCGGCATCGCGCTGATCTCGGTGGCCAAGCTCGCGGCCCGCCGCCACCAGCACCGCGCACGCGGACCGGTGTGGGCCGGTGCCGGGCTCGGGCTCGGGCTGTTCGCGGCGACGTATCCGTATGTCGAGGGTTGGTTCGATCTCGTGCGTGCCGACACCTTCTTCCTGTTCATGGTGACCGCGGGCATCGCGGGCCTGCCGCGGTGGGCGAGCGGTGGCACGGGGCTGCGCGGTCATGCACGAGTCGCCGCTGGTGCCGCGCTCCTCGCACTCGCGTTCTTCTGCAAGCAGACCGGCATCATCTACGTGGGGCTCGGCGGCATGATCGTGCTGGTGATCGCGTGGCGGCGCGTACCGGTCTATGTTGCGACCGCGGGTCTCATCGGCCTCGGCGGTACCTGGCTCCTCGAGCACACGACCCGTGGCTGGTTCTGGACGTACATCTCGGAGATCCACCGCGCGCACGACTTCAACATGGACCGGTTCTGGAAGTCGTTCGAGCACATCCTCCTGCACTTCCCGGCGATGACCGTCGTGATCGGCATCGCGCTGGTCACCGTGCTCGCGACGTGGCGCAGCCGGGGCGTGCTGCCGCCACAGGTCAGGCCGTTCCTGCTGTGGACCGCGACGTTCGCGGTGTCGACGGTGATCGGCGCGATCGGCTGGGGCACCGAGTTCGCGCACTTCAACGCATACATGCCCGCGTTCCTGCACGGTGCGCTCGCGGCGGGCGCAGCGATCCCCGCGGTCTATGCATGCTGGCGACTCGAGCACGAGCACCACGCACACCCGCACGCGATCGCTTCCGGTGCCTCGCTCGCCCTCGCGGTCGCGCTTGCCGTGACGTGCTGGAACGCCCGCTGGGAGCCGCGCAGGTTCATACCGACCCAAGCTGATGTTGCGGCCGGCGATCGACTGATCGCACGCATCCGGTCGATCGAAGGCGAGGTCTGGATGCCGTCGCATCCCTGGTACATCCAGCTCGCCGGCAAGACGCCCCACGTTCATCGCATGGGCGTCAAGGACGTCAGCACGCGGCAAACCCGGGTCGTCGAGGGCCTCGACACGGCGATCGCGGGCCACGCCTTCGCGGCGATCGTGCTCGATGATCGCGACCTCAACCTCGAGGTCTACGCGATCCAGCGTCACTACCGCGCCACGCTGAAGCTGCCGAAGTCCGAGCGACCGCGCCTCTATTCGGGCGCGAAGGTCAGCCCGGACTCGATCTGGGTGCCTGCGGTCAAGGCGACGGCCCCTGCGGGAACCATCGTGGTCTTCGACTTCGAGATGACCGTCTGGGGCGACTGGATGCGGTCCGGCAGTGCGTGGGGAAATGGCCCGGTCACCGGATCGCTCCCCGGTCAGGGCCTCGTGCTTGGCGCGTCCGGGGGGCGCTTCGCCACCAGCATGCACGACGGCGACGCTGCTACCGGTCGAGTGACGTCACCGTCGTTCCCGCTCGATGGCTCGCGGCTGACGCTGCGGCTCGGCGGCGGTACCGATGCCACCAAGCTGCGGGTCGAGCTGTGGATCGATACCGCGATCATCGCGACGGCCCAGGTTCCCGAGCCGGGCGGCGATACGCTGCGCGACGTCGTGATGCCGCTCCCTGCCGAGCATCGCGGCAAGCCGGGTAAGCTCGTGCTCGTCGACGATGCGCCCGCCGGTCACCTCGACGTCGACGACGTCTGGCTCTGGCCGTAGCGCCCATCAGCCGTGCGGACGCGCACAGCCTCTTCTCCTCTTCAACTCACGACAACGACCGCGCACATGGGACCCGACTGGGACTACGGTGTGGGGTGCGTTTTACTGGCCTGTTGCTCATAGCTCTCTGCGGATCCACCGCGACCGCGCTCGCGGACACCGACGCTCCTGAAGCGACCGCGCCCGAGACACCCGCCGAGCCGCCCGAGACACCCGCCGAGCCCGCGGCCGAGGCCCCGATCACCGCAGCGGACGTGGCGGCGGCACCGGCTCCTGGCGCCGAGCACGGGCGGCTCGATCCCCTCGACCGGGGAGACGGCCTTGGCCGCCACATCGGCCGCGGCCTGCTGTGGATCCCACGGCTGCCATTCGAGCTCATCGCGCAACCGATTCGCGGCACGCTCTACCTCCAGGATCGCTACGACGTCGTTGGCAAGCTGACCGGCGTGTTCTTCACGAGCGATCGCAAGGCGGGCGTGTTTCCGACCGCACTGTTCGAGACCGGGTTCGGCCTCAACGTCGGCGTGCGCGCGATGTTCAAGGACATCTTCGGCGGCGAAGAGAAGCTGAAGCTGCGCGCGGGCTTCGGTGGTCAGTTCCAGCGCGTCGCCAAGATCGAGATCGATACTGGCAAGCTGCTTCCCGGGCCGCTCACCGCCGGCATCGAGGCGCGCTACGAGCTCCGCAATCGCGATCACTTCTACGGTTACGGTAACGGCGACCTCGAGATGGCAACCTTGCCGATCGATCCTCTCGTCGACGATACCGCGGTCTCGACGCGGTTCCGCATGCGCGTGCTGCGCCTCGCGTCGCATCTCCGCGTCGAGCTGCCCTCGAACCTCGCGATCACGCTGACCGGCGCGCTTGCCAAGAAGACGTACGGCACGTCGGACTACCTCGGCACCAGTGACAGCCCGATCGAGGAGGCGTACGACATCGAGCGCATCCCGGGCTTCCGGGAAGGCACGTCGTTCCTCTACGCCGAGACCGAGCTCGCGTGGGATACCCGTCGAGCCGCCTCGTTTTACGACCCGCCCGGCATGCGCGGCGCGGGCAACCTCGTGCTGGTCTACGCCGGGCACCAGCATGGCTTCGACGAGGAAGCGAAGTTCTTCCGCGGCGGCGCCGAGATCCAGCATTACATCCGACTGGCGCGCGGACCCCGCGTGCTCGAGCTGCGAGCCTACGGCGAGCTGGTGACCGGGTCGCGGGAGGAGGTTCCGTTCACCGAGCTGCCGCGTCTCGGTGGCCGCAAGGTGCTCCGCGGGTACGAGGTCGACAGGTTTCGCGATCGCGTCGCCACCGTCGCGCAGGCAGCTTATATGTGGGGGCTCAGCTACGACGTGGCGGCCAGCGTCTTCGTCGATGCCGGCCGGGTCCATTCCTCGCTCGAGACCATCTCGGCTGCCGACCTGCGCGTCGGGTACGGCTTCGCGCTCGAGATCTACAGCTCGCAAGGCATGCTCGTCCGCGCGGAGCTCGCGAGCTCCATCGACGGCGGACTGTTCGCATACATCGCGTTCGATCCTGCGTTCGACACGCGGGCGCGCGTGGAGAGGTACTGATGCGCATCTCGATCATCGTCTCGTTGTGGGCTGCCACCCTCACCACGCTCGTCGGCTGCGGTTCGTCATCACCCGTCGGTCCGGTGCGGTTTGCCAACGCTCCGCCGGTGTGGCGCGTCAACGATCGGCTCGACGTCCCGAAGGCTCCCAAAGAGGAGCCGTACATGCTGCGCTACTATCACTTCGACTCGTACTACGACGCCGCCGCTCGCCCACTGAGACTCGAGCGCGATCGCCGCGCGCTCGGCGTCAACTCGCTCGACGAGGTCCCGGACTCGACGTGGTTCACGAACCGGCTCGGCGTGCGCACCCTGGCGCCCGACGAGGTGCATCGCGGCTCGCAGCCCGGCGAGTCGCCCGAGTCACATCGACCGTGGACCATCAAGAGCTCCAAGATCGGCGGCACCACCCCCGGCCTGATCTGCGAGGACAAGCGCGGCAAGAAGTTCCTGCTCAAGTTCGACCAGCGGCACGCACCCGAGGTCGAGACTTCCGCGAGCGTGATCGGTGGCCGGCTCGCGTGGGCCGCTGGCTACAACGTGCCCTCCGATCACGTCGTTTACTTCAAGCGCGAGGACCTCGTGATCGGCGGCAGCGCCTACGTCAAGGTGCGCGACAAGAAGGTCCCGCTGACGACAAAGGATGTCGACGCGATGCTCGCGGAGGTCGCAGTCGAGCCGGACGGCACGATCCGCGGGCTCGCGTCGCTCTACATCGACGGCAAACCGATCGGCGGGATGGAGCGCGACGGCGTACGCGACGACGATCCGAACGACAAGATCCCACACCAGCATCGGCGCGACCAGCGCGGCTTCGCGGCATTCGCGGCGTGGCTCGGCCACAACGATCTCAAGTTCGACAACACGTTCGATGCCTGGCAAGAGGACCCTGCCGATCCGAAGCGCCACTACGTCGTCCACTACCAGCTCGACTTCGGCAAGGCCCTCGGCGGCATGGCCCGGATCAACGGCCGGCTGTCCGCGGACTACACCTTCCGCTTCGACATCGGCGAGGCCTTCGCGTCGCTGCTGACGTTCGGCCTGCATCGCCAGCCGTGGGAGCCGCGCGTCGATCCCGAGATCAAGGGCATCGGCGTGTTCAGCGCACGCCACTACGACCCGGGCGGCTTCAAGCCGAACAACATGGGGCACTTGCCGGCGTTGCTCGCCGACCGGTTCGATTACTTCTGGGGCTCGAAGATCCTGATCCGGTTCACGCGTGCGCAGATCGCGGCCGCGGTCGAGGCCGGGCGCCTCACCGATCCGCGTGCGGCGCCGTACCTCGTCGACACCCTCGTCGCACGCCAGCGGCTGACCGCGCGCTACTGGTTCCGGCGGGTCTCGCCGATCGATGCGATCGTGATCGAGCAAGCCGCCACAGGCGGACCGCGGCTGTGCTTCACCGATCTCGCGCTGCACCACTATCTGGAGACCGCGCAGACTCGCTACACGGTCGACGCGTACAGCGTCGGTGGCAAGCGGCTCGCGACGCGAACGAGCGTGCCCGACGCCGTCGGTCGATCGTGCGCCGACGATGTCCCGATCGCGAACGAGCGCGACAACTACACCGTGTTCCGGATCAAGACCTCGCGCGGCGTTCCCCCGGTGATGGTCCACGTCGCGACCGATCCGGCGACCGGCAAACCGCGCGTCATCGGCCTCGAGCGCCGCTAAACCAAATCGTCAGCTGGCGAGTCGACCGGCGCTCGTGCGTGCGGATCAGTTTGCCGCTTCGACGCCAGCCCTCGCGCAGCAGCCAGGTTTCCGGTGACGCGGCTGGCCATGGCACATAGCCCGCGGGCAACTGCGTCATCGTGTCGTCCGCCCAGCCCATGAACGCGACGGCGGTGGAGTAGGGTGTTGCGTTTTCGGATCGGCTCTTAGCGCCCCGGGCGTTTGTAGATCGACACGATCGGCACGCCGCCCGCGCGCAGCACGTAGAGCGGCTGCACGGTGCCGTACGACTTCCAGATCAGGTAGTCGTGCCGGCTGAAGTGGCGCTCGTGGATCACGATCGCGAACCGGCTCCGCTCGATGCCGGCGACCTCGTGGCCGGCGTCGGGCAGCGAGCGCGGGAGGAGGCCGAGCTTCTGGTAGAAGCCCCAGGCCGGTGACGCATCGTGGGTGTAGACCGGCACACTGCCGGTCGCCGGTGCGTGGGGCGCGAGGATGGGCAGCGCGCCGCGCGCCGCGACGCCCCAGAACTGGCGATTCATGCCGCGGTCCGCACCGCCCGGGGCGCCGCCGGCGAGCGCGTTGTACCA
>JBKJUF010000614.1:0-5760 GCA_046590445.1 Kofleriaceae bacterium | reverse complement strand
CTTGTCGGTGAAGCGAACCTTGTAGCCGACGACGTCACCCAGCTCGGTCTCGAGCTCCTCGGCCACGCGCGCGGCCACGCTGGTCGCCGCGATCCGCCGCGGTTGCGTGCAGCCGATGTACGAACCCGCGGCGCGGCCCATCGCGAGGCAGATCTTCGGCAGCTGCGTCGTCTTCCCGGACCCGGTCTCGCCCGCCACGATGATCACCGGGTGCTCGTCGATCGCGTTCGCGATGTCGATGACGCGCGCCGTGATCGGCAGGTTCTCGGGGAACCTCACGCGCTCGCTCAGCCGGAGGCCGGGCCGCAGCACGCTCGGGGACGGCAGTTCGAGAGGTACAGGAGATCCAGTCATCGGGGTCGCGGGGTCAAGGTGAGTAGCACCTCGGTCGCGCGCTGAGGCACCAGCTTCGCGAATTCCATTCGGGCTCGCGGCGCGACTACCAGTCCTCGTCATCGCTCTGTACGTACTTCTCGATCACGAGCGCCATCCGCGTCGCGATCCGGACCGCGCGGTCCGCGTACGCGTTCTCGTTCTCCTCGTTGATCGCGCCACCCGCGACGAATCCCGCGAACACGCGCGAGGCGGCATGCAACACGGCCGTCTCGCTCGGCTGCAGCCCCAGATAGGCCGCCGCCTCGCGGTGCCGCTTCTCCTCGACGACAACCGGCGCCGATGCAGCGTCGCGCAGCTCTGCGGCATCGAAGCGCAGGCCAGGCGCAGCCACACCGAGCATGGCGTCAGCGCTCGAGGTCGAGGATCTCATCAAGGCGCCGCAGTGCGCGCAGCGTTCGCCAACGCCGAGGGCTCCACAGCTCGGGCACAGGGGGACGGCCATGCGTCAATGGTACCCGGACCGGCTCGCCGTCGTGAGTCCGTCCGCACATCAGACCGCGGCGGCGTCGAATGCCGTAGAACGGTGCATGCCTCCACTCGTCGAACCTTCCTTCGTGGATAACGTGATCGCCACCTCGGCGCCGGTCGTCATCGAGATCGGTACCAAGATCATCGGTGCGCTCGCACTGTGGATCGGGGGCCGCTTCGCGATCCGCATGATCACGACGACCGTGCACGGCAGGCTCGCGCGCCGGGGCATCGAACCGACGCTCACGCGCTACGTCGACAGCATCCTCAGCGTGGTGCTCAAGCTCGTGCTCATCATCCTCGTGCTCGGCGTGTTCGGCGTGCAGACCACGACGTTCGCCGCATTGCTCGCGGCCGCCGGGATCGCCATCGGGATGGCGTGGTCGGGGTTGCTCGCGAACTTCGCCGCGGGCGTGTTTCTCGTCGTCTTACGGCCATTCAAGGTCGGCGACATGATCACCGGCGGCGGCGTGACCGGGGTCGTCAAGGAGATCGCGCTGTTCGTGACGACGATCGACACCGCCGACAACATCCAGACGATTGTCGGAAACAGCAAGATCCTGAGCGAGAGCATCCAGAACTTCACGGCGAACCCGTATCGCCGCGTCGATCTGGTTGCGCAGCTAGCCGACACGGTCGCCGTTGACGACGCGATCCGCCGGTTGCGGACGCGGATCGCGACCATCCCGCACGTGCTCGCCGAGCCCCCGCCGGTGATCGAGGTCGTCGAGGGCACCCCAGCGGGTCCCGTGCTCGCCGTGCGTCCGTTCACCGCGAACGCGACCTACTGGGATGTCTATTTCGCGACCGCACGCATGATCCGCGAGGAGTTCAGCCTCGCCGGGTATCCGTCGCCAGCGACCCACCAGGTCGTTCACGCAAGCCCGAGCATGCCACTCGCGGCCTAGCGATGGATCGGCTCGTGGTCTGGCAAGATCATCGAGCAGTGCCGCCACGACCAGCGGTTCGCGTCAACCAGTCGCAGACGGCGTGCCCGCCACGAGCGCGAGTGCGAGCGCAGCCATGTCGCCGAACCCGGTCTGCCGCTCGTCGGCCGTCGTGTGCTCGTCGGTTACCACGTTGTCGCTGACCGTCAAGATCGAGAGCGCCTGCGCGCCACGTCGGGCGGCGAGCGTGTACAGCGCGGCGGTCTCCATCTCGGCGGCGAGCACGCCGTGGTCGGCCCACGGCTTCCACCAGGTCGCGTCCGCCGCCTCGTCAGGATAGAACGTGTCGCTCGTGAGCACCGTGCCGACATGCACGCGCTGATCGCGCGCGATCGCCAGCGCATGCGCGCGGTGCAGCAGGTCGAAGCTCGCGGCCGCCGCGTACGTCGCGCTGCCGAACGTCGACCGGAACATTGCGGAGTCCGTCGATGCCGCCTGCGCGAGGACGACGTCCCGCGTGCGCAGGTCCGCGCGAATCGCGCCGCACGTCCCGATGCGCACGAGCACGCGAGCCTCGTACTCCGCGAGCAGCTCCTGGATGTAGATCGCGGCCGACGGCATGCCCATGCCGGTGCTCTGCACGGAGACCCGAACGCCGTGGTAGGTGCCGGTGAAGCCGAGCGCGTTACGGACGCGGTTGTAGCAAACCGCGCCGTCGAGGAACCGGTCCGCGACGTACTGCGCGCGCAGCGGATCGCCGGGCAAGAGGACGATCGGCGCGATGTCTCCAGGACGCGCTTCGAGGTGGATCGACATCGAAGGCTATGGCGCAGCTCGTGGAGCTGCCTTGGTCTTCGCCTTCGCCTTCGCGGGCTTTGCTGCGGCCTGGTCTGCACCGCTCCTGAGCTCCATGAGCACGAGCTTGGCGATGGCCTTGAGCGTGGTGAACACCCCCACGCCGGTCGTCGGGTCGGCCTCGAAGGCGGGCCGATTGCCGATCGCGAGCGACTTCGTGAGATCGGCCACCGAGACCGCGCCTTTCCTCGACGTGCCGACGATCTGGAACACGATCGGCACCTTGTCGAAGTCGTAGCCCTGCTGCTTCAGGAGCGCCTTGAGCTCGGTCAGGCTGTCCGCGTTGATCTGCGCGCTCGCGGGATCCGCATCGGCGATGAAGACGATCCCATCGACACCCTTGAGGATGAGCGCGCGCGACGCGGCGTAGCCCTTCGCGGTCACCACCGTGTACAGGTGAAACCGCGTCTTGAACCCGCGGATCTCGCCAAGCGAGAGCGGCAGGAAATCGAAGAACAGCGTGCTGTCGCCCTGGTCCGTCGCGAGCTCGATCAGCTTGCCCTTCGCGTCGGGATTGGTCTTGCTGTAGACGTGCCTCAGGTTGTCGGTCGCGGCGGTGGTCGCGAGCGATCCGTAGTAGACCACCTTCACGTTGATCTCTCGAGCGCTGTAGTTGATGAAGCTCGCGTGCGCCACGCCGACGAGCGCGACACAGAACAGCAGGGAGAGCCCGAGGGTTCGCATGCGCAGGTCATACCGCGAGCGGTTGTCAGGCTGTGCAGAATCGGCAAAGGGCAGGGCGCGAGAATCGCGCCTGGTTCGGATGTCGGCGCATCCTCGGTGGACGGCCGGCTCGACGCGGCCGCTGGAGTCGACGGCAGTCGACTCGTCGCGCGGCTCCGATCCCGACGGCTGTGGTGATCGCGGAGTGCGACATGCAGTGACAGCCACGAACGTCAGCAGAAGCGAGGCCACGGGGATTCGAACCATCGACGTGAACGTATGGTGAATTGCGTGCCGCGTCGCGCATGTTGCAGCGCTGTGGTGCCAGGGCCTCTGGCTCGGTCAGCGAGGCGGCGCGTTCGTCAGCTGCTGCTCGCAACGACTCGCCTCGTCGATCATCTTCGCTGCCGCGGCGCTTGCGGCGACCGGCGCATCCGATGGCAGCGCCGCATCGAGCTCGGTGCCAGCCTGACGCGCGCACGCGAGGTCCTTGCACGTGCAGGCCGTATCGCGCTGGCCAGCGAGCTTTGCTCGCGCGGTGGTCTCCTTCAGTCGCAGTTGCGGATGCGGTTGATGAGGTCATTCACGATCGGGTTGAGGAGAAAGCTCGACCAGTACGGATCGGAGGACATCGCGAACAGCGTTGCGCCCCTCACGTAGCTGTCCTTGGCGAGCTCGCGCTGCCACCAGCCGAGCCAGTCCAGGTACACCGCGGTGCCGCCGTTGACCGCGAAGCCATCGGTGCTCGGGTTGCCGCCCTTGTCGAAGCCAGCTTCGGTGAGGACGAGCGGCACGTTCTTCACCTCGGGGTAGCAGTCCGCGTAGCGGCGATAGCGGAGCGAGCTCCACGACTGCGCGTTCGCGTCCTTCAGCCAGTCCCAGGTGTAGCCGTGATAGCTCCAACCGCCGCCCGCGGCGCCCGCAGCGAGGATCGCGGGGACGATCGCGCCGAACTTCTGGATCCCCTCACCAGCGCAGGTCGTGACGTCACCGTCGGGGTTGCCGACGCCGATATTGAACACCATCGGCTTCCAGCCCTCGACTTTCGCGCGCGCGACGAACTGCTGGAGAAAGGTGCCGTAGCCCCTCGAATCGTCGAGCGTCTTGGTGCACCAGCCCGCGTCGCACTCGTTGTCGGACTCGAGGAAGTCGACCGCCGCCTTGTCGGCGACCGTCGCATTCGCGAGGACGGGCTCGTAGCGGGTGTCCCAGAACTGATCGCCGGTCGGGCGGTTCATGTTCGCGCCGAAGATGCGTAGCACCGTCGACGATTGTGGGCAGTGCTGCTTGAACGCGCGCATGGCGGCGAAGTCGGGGTTGAACCACTTCACGACACGCGGACACGCCGCGACGATCGTGGTGAGCTCCGGTGAGCTGTCCTGCGCCTGCACGCCGACCTTGCTGCAAGCCTGCGCACCGGTCTCGCTGCCACCGCCGCAGCACAGGATCGAGTGAGGTCGGCCGGTCGCCGGCGACACGCTCACGCCGGCGACGTACTCGCTCGCCGCGCACTCGGCCTTGTACGCGCCGAAGTCCCAGTCGCCGGTGGATGTCGACGCGCGACTGTCCCCGTCGTCTACGCCGCGCACGTTGCACGAGGTGCCGAGGTTACTGCCGCGCGCACAGCGAACCGCGTGGAACCGTCGATCGCCGAAGCACTGCCGTGCGTTCTCGCTGACGCTCGCGACGTACTCGCCGGCGCCGCACTCGAGCTTGTAGTAGCCGTGCGCCCAGTCGCCGTTGCGCGAGGCGCGCCGCTGATCGACGTTGCCATCGAGCGTGAGCGTCGCGGTGATCTCACCCGTGTACGCGCCCGACGTCACGGCATGGCACAGCGCGCGTCGGCCATCTCCACCGGGCACGACACTGAGTCCGCGCAGCGTCTCGCCGGGTGCGCAGGTCGCCTTGCCGCGACAGCTGTCCCAATCGCTACCGGTGACGCGCTCCGTCGAGGTGTCGGCAAACAGCAACGCGAAGTCGCCAGCGGCGTCCTCTCCGGTGGTGGCTTGAGAGGAAGCGAGCTCGTCCGTGTTGGGCGTGCACGCGAACAGCAAGAGCAGGGAGGTCGTGCATCGCTTCATGGAAGATCCCTTCACAGGTTGATGACGGTGCTGTTGAGACAGGCGACGGCGCGCTCGGCGGGGAAGAAGTAGCCGACCGCCATGCACATCTCGTCGGTGACTGCGGACTCTCCGGTCGTCACGGCTTGCGCGGTGGTGTTCAAGTAGTCGCAGCGGTAGTCGAGCTTGCCGCTCGCGAACGTCTGGTACGGCGCGTTCCACAAGCTGAACGCCGGGTGTTCCCAGTCGGTCGTGTCGAGGATCATTGCGCCGCCGTCGCGGACTTGCGCGCGCGTGGTGAAGCGGTGCGAGTGCGTGGTCATGGCGACGAACTTCGCGCCCGCGGGCACGTCGCAGGATCCCGATACGCTGCCCGTACTCCCCGCAGGCACGTTGATTTGCGTGTTGAACGAGAAGAATGCCGGCGCGTG
>JBKJUF010000596.1:0-2965 GCA_046590445.1 Kofleriaceae bacterium | reverse complement strand
CAGGCGGTCGGCCTGTTCGACGGCTCGCACATGGGCGAGGTCTACCTGCGCGGGCCCAACGCTCGCGAGCAGGTCGATCGGCTGACGTCGAACAGGCCGACCGCCTGGCGCACGGCCTTGTGCTCCTTGATCGTGCCCGCGGTGTACTGCACCGGCATGTCCCAGCCGCCGAAATCGATCAGCCGCGCACCGAGCTGCCTGTGCACGTCCCAGAGCGGGGTCTTCCTGCGGTCAGTCGACATGCGCGGCGGACACTAACACAGGACCCGTCAGCTCCCGGTCACGGGACGAGCACGTGAGCACGCCTGACGACGGGGTCGCGCATGCGGCCACCGATCTCGAAGTGCGCGCGGCGTTTCCCCTCGAGCCGCCGATGCTCGAGCCAGCGCAACCCGCTCCGCCGGTAGACGACGACCTTGGCATTCCCGATCTCGGTGTTGACGCAGTACACCTCGGTGCCGTCGGGGTCGAGGTACGGCGCGTTCACCATCTGGTCGGGCGTGCAGGTCAGCTCGCCTTCGATCTTCACCGTCGGTGACCATGCGGTGAACGTCGTGCGGCCGGTCTGCCAGGTCGCGCGGTTCATCGCGACGTGGCGGAACTGGTTCAGGTGGTGCTGCTCGCCGTCGAGGTCGAGCGCGACGAGCGTCATCGGCGGCAGCATGATGCCCTTGCGCGCAAGCCGCACCGCGAGGATCTCGAGGAGCGCGTCCGGTGCGCCCGCGAACTCGGCGCAGCGCCCCCACGTCCACGAGTACGCGTGCTTCTTGCCCCACACGTGGGACTGGCCCGCGATCGCGCGCTCGAACGTGAGCTCCTCGCCATCGACGAACAGCGTTCCCGACAGCGGCACGCGCGGGTTCGGCGACAGCACGGTCGTCTCGCCGAGGCCATCGCGCAGGTACATCACCTCGGGGAGCTGGCGGAGCACGTGCGGCGCCGCATCCCACCGCAGATCCCAGCGGATGTCGTGACCGTCGCCGGTCAGCTCGCCGAAGCTATGGTCGTGGCCGAGCCGGGCGCCACCGATCATCAGCGCGAACGGCGACATCGCGGACTCGACCTCGGCGAACCGCTTGTGGATGCCAAACGTCCGCTCGGGGCGCGTCGGATCGAACCGCGCGAACCACAGCTCGCCGCGCGGCGGTCCATCGACGGGGTTCTCGGTGATGAAGCGCAGCCAGAAGCCCTGATCGGTCTTCGGATGGTTCCACGTCGTGTACCAGACCTCGTACGTCCCCCGCGCATCGGGAGCCCACCGCCGGATGTTGTCGGCTTCGCTCATCGAGCTCTCCTCACGTTCATGCAGCCTTCGTTCATGCAGCCTTCGTTCATGCAGCCTTCGTCATGCGGATTTCGGGGGACGAGCGGGCAGGGCGCCCGCCCGCGGCGTGCCGAGCACGCGGCGTGACATCCACGACGCGAACCGCCGCGGCACGAGTCGCACGCCGAAGCACGAGATCTTGTTCATCACGCCGGGGATCACGTTGCGCTTGCCGGCACGCATCGCCTTGAGCGTGACCCGCGCGACCTGCTCCGCCGACAGCATCGACCGCGTCGCCAGCCAGCCGTAGTCGCCGGCGCCGGCAGCCGCGTGGAACTCGGTGTGCGTCCCGCCCGGGCAGATGCAGGTCGCCGAGACCGGCGTGCCCGCGAGCTCGTCGTGCAGCGCCTCGGTGAAGTTGCGGACGAACGCCTTCGACGCCGTGTAGACCGCGAAGTTCGGCGTCGACTGGTACGCGGCGATCGACGCGATGTTGACGAGGTACGCGCGCCCGGGATCCGCCTTGCGGGCATCGACGAACCGCCGCGATAGCTCGACGAGCGACGTGATGTTGAGCTGCACGAGCTCGGCGTCGCGCAGCCAGTCGGCGTCGACGAACGCACGGAAGTAGCCGAACCCTGCGTTGTTGACGAGGATATCGATCGGCCCTCCCGCGCTCGCGGCGAGCCACAGCGTCGTCGCGGCATCGGGCTGGCCGAGATCTGCGGTGATCACGTCGACGCGGACGCCGCGGGCCGTGCAGGCTGCCGCGACCACGTCGAGCGCGTCCTTGCGGCGTGCGGTGAGCACGAGGTGCACGCCCTCGGCGGCGAGCAGCTGCGCGAGCCGCGCCCCGATGCCGCTCGAAGCGCCGGTCACGAGCGCGCGCTTGCCCCTCAGCTCGGCCATGCGCTGAAGCTAGCCTGAAATCGCGCTATCGTCGGCGGATGAAGCTGATGTTGATGGTGGTGTGGGTGGCAATCCTCGGCTGCGGCGCGTCGAACGCGGAGATCCGGACCGCGAAGAGCGCGACGTACACGGTCGCGCCGCAGGCGCTGTTCGATACCGCCCTGCAGGTCACGCAGCAGACCTACAAGCTCGGCGAGATCGATGCAGCCAACGGGCGGTTCGCGACGGACCCGCAGATGTACAGCGCCGAGGGTGCCCGGCAGTCTCCGGGCGCCGGCGGCTTCGTCAGCATGGACGGAAACTCGATCATGCTCTCGCTGTTCGTCGAGATCGTCGCGATCGACGACACGCACCACGCGGTCGTGGTGACGCCGAAGACGTTCCAGCTGGTCACCGGCAGCCCGAAGCCGCGCGAGCTCGCGCCCGACGATCCGAACCTGCCGCCATGGGTGTCAGGTCGCGTCGACTCGCTCGCGGTCGCGATCCACGAGCAGGCCAAGCAGCACGCCGTCGCACGCTGATCCGCTGGCGAGCGCGGGCGGGCCGGTGTACCAACGCCACATGCGAAAGCTTCTCGTCGGGTTGATCGCGCTCGTGGCGCTGGCGTGTGGACCTTCGGGCAAGGAGGTCGCGAAGGCCAAGCAGGCGCGCTACCAGGGCGACAAGCTCACGCTGTTCGCCGCCGTGAAGGCCGCGTCCGAATCGAAGTACAAGCTGCAGAAGTCGGACGAGACCGCGCTCGGCATGCAGACGGTCGCGGCCTTCACGGCGGCGAACAGCGTGAGCTTGTCG
>JBKJUF010000425.1:0-24074 GCA_046590445.1 Kofleriaceae bacterium | reverse complement strand
CCGGTTCCGACCTCGAGCAGCGAGCCGACGCGACCCGAGAGATCCGCCTCGCCGACCGTGGGAAACGTGATGCGCGTGAGGATCTTGAGCAACGTGCTCTTGCCCGCCCCGTTGCGGCCGATCACGCCGACGACCTGCCCTTGCTCGATCTCGAACGAGACGTCGCGCAGCGCCCAGAAGTCCTCGCGTTTACCGCCGCGACCGAAGCCACGGCGCATGCCGAGCCGGTACTGCTTGCCGAGTCCCTGGGTTCGAATCGCGATCATGTGCTCACGCGAGGTCCGCGAAGGTCCACTCGGTACGCCGGAAGTACAACATGCCGGTGACCACGATGAACACCGCGATCCCGATGCTCGTGCCCATCAGCGCCCACGACGGATTGGGCAAGCCGAGGATCACCGCGCGAAAGCCCTCGACGACACCGGCCATTGGATTGAGCCCGGCGACGCCTTCCGGGATCCCATGCGTGTTGAAGAACTTGAGCATGCGGCTGGTCGGATAGATCACCGGCGTCACGAACAACCAGAGCTGGATGAAGAACGGCGCGACGTGGACGAAGTCGCGGTACCGCACCGATAGCGCCGAGAGCCACAGGCCCACACCGACGGAGAGCATCAACACCAGCACCACGAGCAACGGCAGTGCGAGGAGCCGCGAGCTGTACGGGATGTCGTAGATCGCCATCGCGACGAACATGAGCAGCAGCGTGACGAAGAAGTCGACCAGCGGTCCCATGCACGCGGCGAGCGGCAGGATCATGCGCGGGAAGTACACCTTCTTGAGCAGCGCGGCGGAGGCGACGAGGCTGTTCGAGCTGCGCACGAGCGCCTGCGAGAACAGCGTCCACGGCAGCAACCCGGCGAGCGCGAACACGGGATACGGGACGCCATCGGAACCGATTCCAGCGAGGCGACCGAAGAAGAACGTGAATACGACGGTGGTCATCAGCGGCTGCATCACCGCCCACAGCACGCCGAGCGCGGTCTGTCGGTAGCGCAACCGGACGTCGCGCCAGGTCATGTAGAACAGCAGCTCGCGATATCGCCACAGCTCTCCGAGGTCGGGCAGCGCCCAGCCAGATGGCGGGACGACGCGAGTGATCAGCGGGCGTTCCATGGCTCAGGCCGACGGAGGCTCGCGGAGATGCGCTCTCGCGTCAAGTGGCCACCCGTGCCGAAGGCCATGGGGAATCGTGACCTCCGCGGTCAATTCGTCGCGGAACGCAGGTCGCGAAACTCTGCCGCTTCGAGTGTCTCGAGCGTTTCGCGCGTCTTGATGCCGACGCGCGAAGGCCGCGTCACGCGGTACTCCGGGACGATATCGCCGAGTGCGGCGCGAATGTGATCGGTACTGCCTGAGTTCGCGATCGCGCACAACGCCAGGACTCCTTCGTGCACGCTATCCCACGTGTGTGGCCGGATCCGGCCGATGAAGACCTTGGGATGCTTGGTCTTGTCGGCGTGCTCGGCGTCCGTCGAGAGCTCCTCGAAGAGCTTCTCGCCAGGACGTATGCCGCTGAAGCGAATCTCGATGTCTTCGTTCGGTCGCAGGCCGGAGAGCGTGATGAGGTCGCGCGCGAGATCGACGATGCGAACGGGCTCGCCCATATCGAGGATGAAGATCTCGCCGCCGTCGCCCATCGCGCCGGCCTGGAGGACGAGCTGGCTCGCTTCCGGGATCGTCATGAAGTAGCGCGTCATGTCCGGGTGGGTGACCGTGATCGGGCCCCCCTTGGCGATCTGCTCGCGGAAGATCGGGACCACGCTGCCAGCCGAGTCGAGCACGTTCCCGAAGCGCACCGTGACGAAGCGAGTCTCGGACCGCTGCGAGAGCGCCTGGATGTAGATCTCTGCGACTCGCTTGGTCGCGCCCATCACCGACGTGGGATTCACAGCCTTGTCGGTCGAGACCAGCACGAAGCGCTCGACCCCGAACCTGTCGGCGAGGTCCGCGACGGCCCGGGTGCCGCCGACGTTGTTCTTGACGGCCTCGCCCGCATTCCACTCCATCATTGGCACGTGCTTGTGCGCGGCGGCGTGGAAGACGAGCGCCGGTTTGCTCTCCTCGAAGAGCTGCGTCATGCGCGTGACGTCGCAGACGTCAGCAACGCGCGGCTCGATCGGGACGTGCGGGAACGCCAAGGTCAGCTCGCGGTGGATCTCGAACAGCGCATTCTCGAAGCGTTCGACGAGCACGAGGCGTGCAGGGCCGAAGCGGCAGATCTGGCGGCAGAGCTCCGAACCGATGCTGCCGCCGGCGCCGGTGACGAGCACCACGCGGCTGCCGATCGTCGCGCCCACGACGTCCTCGTCGAGTTGCACGGGCTCGCGGCCCAGCAAGTCCTCGATGGCGACCTCGCGGATCCGCGACAGGTTCACCTTGTCGCCAACGATCTCGTAGATGCCGGGGATGATCTTGGTCTCGAGGCCGGCGTCGCGGCAGAGCTCGGTGATGCGCCTGATCTGCTCGCCGGGGGCGTTGGCGATCGTGATCAGCGCACGGGTCGCTCGCTTGCGCGCGGCGATTGCCTTGACGTCTTTCGTCGCGCCGAGCACCGACAGCCCGCCGATGCTCGTGCCGATCTTCATGCGATCGTCGTCGAGAAACCCGACGGGCTTGAGTCCGAGGTCCGGCCGGCTCGCGATCTCGCGTGCGACGACCACGCCGGCTTCTCCCGCGCCGATCAGGAGGACCGGATCCATGTCGCCACCGCTCGCGCGCTTGTTGCGATCGAGAACTTCACCGCGAAGTCGGACGATCGCGCGGGCGCTGACAAGCCCGACGAATGCGAGCACGATGTCCATCGCCAGTACGCCAAGGGGCAAGAACATCATGCGGTGGTCGGTGAGCAGCGTCGCCGAGACCCGGACCGTGACGAGGATGCTGCTCGAGAGTCCAACGGCGAACGCGATGCGGACCGTGTCGCGCATCGTCATGTAGCGCCAGGACATCCGCGGGATGCCCAGCATGTAGAGGCCGAAGAAGTGAATGCCGACGACGTACGGCCAGTTCAGCAGCACCATCTGCGCTTCGGAGCGCGGAATGTCGAACTCGAAGCGAAACAGGAATGCGAGCCAGTACGCGATCGACAGCCCGATCACATCGAGGATGCTGAGAAGGCTTCTCTGAAGAAAGCGAGGCATCGAACTAGGGGTTAGTGCGCGAGACAAACAAGTTGTTCAAACGACGCGTACCCTAGCCGTTTCCGGTTGTGCAACCACGATCTATCCAGCGCCTCACTCACTCCGGACTTCAGGAGTGCGCGTATTCGCTCGGTCAAGCGATGACTGTGGAGTGCGCGAATGCGCTCGGTCACGACTGACCACCTGGTCAATCGCGGGCTCGCCGTGGCCGTGTGCCGGCCGGCGGTGCGCTTCGCTACGTCAGCTCTAGTGACCGCGTTCGCGGTCGCTCGGTCAATTGAACGGAGAAGCGTAGCCAGGCGGCTCCATGACGGCGCCGTCAGGAGTGTAGGGATCTTGAATGCCGGGGTCGTCGACGAGGTCGGGCCGCGTGACCTCGAGTGGCAGATCTTCCTTGTTGAGCTCGGGCTCGCCAATGCAGCCATTGGCCTGCTCCCGAAGCTCCTTGACGCTGCGGCCGATGCTTTCGACCTGCACGAAGAGCTCGTTCGCGCGCGTCAGGTCCTGGCCCAGGGCGCCCTGCATGGACTGCTGCGCGGTGCCCGCGATGTTCATCTGCGCCTTGATCTGGACCAGCTTGTCGTTGACGCAGTTGAGCTTGATCACGTCCTTCAACTTGCGCGCCTTGTCCTTGAGGCTGAGGACGTGACGGTAGTCGTCCTGCATCTGCGCCTCGATGGCCTCGGAGCGGCTCGTCATCTCGCTTGCGGACAGCGACACCGAGGCCGTCGCGGTCACGCCAGCCGTCACGCCACCCGATGCAGATACGTCCGCGCTGCCCGTCGTGTCGGGCTGGGCGATGGCCGTGACCGTGCCGACGAGGAGGCCGAAAAGGATGCCGGGCACTAGGCGGTTGAAGGCGCTCATTCGTTCAAACCTCGGGAAACGATACGGAACAATCAGATGTGGGTCAACGCTTGAACGGTTGGATGTGGTCTTGGCTAGCAACGTTCACGGAGATCTGGCATGAACCCTACGCGACGCTCCCGCATCTATGTTCATGCGCATGCACATCCCCTCGATCTGCGTGATGTTAGTGGTCCTTTTCGCGGGTTGTGGCGACGATCCTCCTGTCGTTTATCCGACGGTGGCGCCGTTCGACGAGAGTCAACTGGCGCTCGGTCCCGGAGATAAGCTGGCGCTCACGGTCTACTACGGAACCAAGCAGCTCGCCGCGAGCTTCATTCTGGACGGCTCCGGACAGATGGAGGTCCAGCACATCGGGACCGTGAATGCGGGTGGCAAGACGCTGCGCGCCGTTCAGGAGGACATCAAGACCCGGCTCGCGGACGGGTACCTCGAGAACCCGGTGGTGTCGCTCTCGGTGATCGAGATCAACTCGTTGAAGTGCACGGTGATGGGCCAGGTCGCCAAGAGTGGCTCGGTCAAGTTCACGCCCGGTTTGACGATCACCGAAGCGATCGCGCAGAGCGGCGGATTCCAGCCGCTCGCACGCAAGAACATGGTGCGGGTCACGCGCGTCAGCGAAGGCAAGAAACAGACGTACAAGATTCCGGTCGAGATGATCGCGGAGGGTAAACGGCCGAACTTTCCGATGATGCCTGGTGACGAGGTGTTCGTGCCCGAGCGTCCCTGGTAAGCAATTGCGGCCGCGCGAGCGACTCTCCGCAGCGATCAGCTTCCTCGCGATCGCAACCGCGGTCTTGCTCGTCGGCAGTGCCTTCCGATGGATCGAAGCGATCGTCGCGATCCTCGTCGCAGCGGCGATCGCGACGCACCTGACGTCGCGTCGGGTGTTCACGCGGGTGCCGCCGCTCGTCGCGATGCTCGGGGTGGCGGCCGGCTTGACCGCACTCCAGCTCGTGCCACTGCCGCACGGCTTGATCGAAGCGCTGCAGCCAGTCGGCGGACCGCTGCGCGATGAAGGCGCTGCGCTCGTCGGAACCTCGCCGTGGCAAGCGCTGAGCCTCGACGCGCCCGGCACGTTGCGGGGGCTCGGCTTCTTCTGCATCTTGCTCGGCGTCGCGTGGACAGCGTTGCGGATGTCGGTCACCGAGTCGGGCCGCTATCGCGTGATGGTGGCGATCGCGGCGGTCTGCGGCATCACCGCCGTGATCTCCGGTGTGCACGAGCTGGTGGGTGCCACCAGCCTCTATGGCCTCTACGCGCCGAAGCAGGCGAGGCCGGGAGTGCTCGGCCCGCTGCTCAACGAGAACCACCTCGGCTGCTTGATGGCGCTCGGCGTGGCCTGCGGCATGGGCCTCGCGACGTACGCCCGCCAGCGCTCGCTGCTTCGCGTGGTGTGGCTGCTGCAGATCGTAGCGTGTGGAATCGTCGCGGTCGCTTCCGCATCACGCGGCGCGACCCTCGCGCTGATCGGCGGAGTCCTGATGACGTTCGCGCTCCTCGGCGCACAGCGGTTGTTCGGGACCGAGCGATCACGGAGCTCGCGTCCGAGCTTCATGACGACGTCCCTACCGGTGGCGGTCGTCACGATCAGCGCGATCGTCGTGATCGTGTATGCGAGCGCGGGTGGCGTGAGCCAGCAGCTGACGCGCACCCAGCTGGACGAGGTCGAGCACCCGAACAGCAAGTTCGCGATCTGGCGCTCGGCAACGAGCCTGGTCGAGGAGAGTCCGTGGGTCGGAGGCGGTCGCGGCGCGTTCGAATCGACGATCACCCGGGTGCATCCCGCCGCTGCGGTCAACTCGTTCTCGCACGCCGAGAACGCATACGTGCAGGCGGTTGTCGACTGGGGGGGCCCGGGCGCCACGTTGCTCGCGCTCGGTGCGATCTGGATCATCGTCGCGGGGATTCGACGCTGGCGCGACGGCCCGCTGGCCGCAGGAGCCATCGGCGGCGTCGTGGTGGTCGTGCTGCAGAGCTTCGTCGACTTTGGTATCGAGTTTCTCGGCATCGCGCTCCCGGTCACGGCGTTGCTCGCGGTCATCACGTACGTGCCACTTCGCGAGGTCGAGCAGCGACGCCGCAACCTCGCGCGCTGGCTCCGTGGCGGTGCGCTGCTCGTGCTCGGGTTGACGGCGATCGTGCTCGTCACGAGCGCGACGACCTCGAACGCAGAAGACCACGAGGCGCTCACCGGCCAGAAGCCGCTGCAGCTGGTCCATCTGCACGACGCGCTCGAGCGCCATCCGCTCGACTATTTCGGCTATGCCCTCGCGGCGCAGGTGATGCTTCGCGAGCGTGACCCACGAGCGATCAGCGTCCTCAACCACGCCTTGCGCTTGCATCCCACGCATCCGGGGCTCCATCACACGGCGGCCCGGTTGTTGCTGCGTTCGAAGCACTACGATCAGGCAGCCGTCGAATATGCGGCGGTGGTTCGTCACGCCACGGTGATCGATCCGTTGCTTCGCGAGATCGTGAGCCAGTTGCCGCCCGCGCAGGCAGCACGGGCAATCCCCATCGATCTCCCCGACGTCCATGGCGTCGTCAAGTCGCTGGTCGAGCTGACGAAGTCGAACCAGCTCGCGACGCTCTGGCTGACCCGGGTACTCGTAGCGCGACCTGGTGACATCCGAGCATGCGACTTGCTCTACTCGCTCGCGATCCACGACAAGGATGTCGACGCGGCCGAGCAGGCGAGTGGCAAGTGCCTCGAGCATGGCCTCGATCCCGAGTCGCGCGTGCGGCTCGCGAGGATGCTGCTGGAGGCGAAGCGGTATCCCGACGCGGCGCGCGTCGTGCGCGACGTCGAGATGTGGCAAGGGCGCCTCGACGTCAAGGTTGCCGGCTGGCTGGTCGCGTGCGATCTGCTGAGCGCACAGTCGAAGTGGGACGACGCGAAGCGCTGCCTCCGACGCCTCGACCTCAGCGGCTACGTGAATGCAGAGACGCGCGGGGAGATCACGGGCCGGATCGAACAGATCGAGAAGCGGCGCGTCGAGCTGTCACCGCGATAGCGTGACATCGCTCGCAATGAAGCACGCCACACGCGTGCGCAGCGACGAGCGCAGCGGTGATGCGCTCGAGCCAGGTCAGCGCGGTCTCGCGCGACGGCGCGCGCCAGACCTCGCCGATCGCGCCCTTCCGAGCTGGGAGATCACGCGATAGGGCCCGATCAGCTCGCCCGGCTTAGCCACGCGAGCAGGATACCGCTAGTTCGCGAGCGTGACGTTGCAGCCGCCCGAACGACCCCGGTTGCCGTATGCATCGACCGCGCTCCCGATGATGACGTTGACCCCGGGCACGACCGTGAAGACGTGATCGCCGGAGACGCCTTGTGCGAACGAGCCGACGGTGTTGGTGACCTCGAGGAAGCGGCTCGCGGCGCCGCTCGCGGTCACCCGGGCGGTGAGCTGGACACCGTCGGTGGTCGGGTCGATGTCGCTCGCCGCGGTGACGGTCGAGCCGCACGCGAGGAGTGGGTCGACGAGCTCGAGGGACACCGTCGGCGGCTGATCGTCGAACGTGAAGGCAGCGGTCGTCTCGGTCGTGAGCGCGGCGGCGTTGGTCACCGTGAACGTGCACGTCGCCTCGATCTCGCACGGCGAGCTGCTGCAGATCGTCGCGCGCAAGACGGCCCGGCCGTTCGCCTGGACCACTCCTGTCGACGAGTTGCTGCCACAGGTCGCGGTGACGGTGCGCCCGACGCAGCCGCTCGAGGCCGCGAGCGTGATGTCGATCTGCGAGCCATCGCCGGCGAGACCGCTCGCGTCCTGATGAACCACCACGAGTGGCGCGACGACGGCGAGATCGCAGGCGTCGTAGCTGACGGCGTAGGTCTCGGCGGCCATGCAGGTGTTACCCGCGTGATCGCGTGCGACGAGACCGAACGCGAAGCTCGCGGGCGTGCTGGCTGGCATCAGCGAGGCAACGGCGGTCGTGCGGCCATTCACGTCGACGGCGGTCGTCGTCGCGCTGACCGGCGCACCACCCGTGGTCGGCTGGTAGACCAGCGTGGTCGGCTCGCCCGCGACATCGGTACCCGAGATCTCGGCGGCGAGCGCGAGCTGGATCCCGTCGGCGAGGTTCGCGTTGGCGTCGAAGCGCGGCGTGATCGTCGACCCGGCGAACGGCGTCGTGAACCGGCAGGTCGGCGGTGTGGTGTCGACGAGCGCGGTGAGGCCGAGCGAGGCAGCGGGCGCGTCGGGACCACGGCAGATCGCGCGGAGCACGACGAGCCCGTCGCCGAGCGTGCGCGAGAAGGTCGCGATGCCATCGGCGGTCGCGGTCGTCCTCGCCACCAGCACGTCGCCGGTCGCCGTGCTGCGCAGGATCTCGACCGTCCAGCCCGGACGCGTGGTCACCGAGACGGTGGTCTGATAGCCGGGCGTCGCCGGATCCGGATCGGACGTCGTGCTCAGCACGCCGAGCGGTGCGTAGAACGAGTTGGCCTCGGGTGTCGGGGTCAGCGCGAGCTCGCAGCCCGACGCGGCGAGCACGTCGACGGTGACCTCGTTCGAGGTGAAGCCGCAGAACGTGTCGACCGAGGCGCGCAGCGTGGTCCGCGGCGTGAACACCGGGACCGTCGGGAACACCGCGTTGCCGCGGCCATCGACGACGGCCTCGTGCCGGGTCGCGACGACGCCGTCGGGGTTGACGACCTCGAGGCGGACGAGCTCGCCCGCCGCGGCTGAGGTGCGGACCGCGATGTCCGCCTGGATGCCGGGGGCCGCGCGATCGACGTCGGTGACGACCTGCGCGGTCTGCACCGCGATGAACACGTCGGACTGGCAGATCGGCTCGTCACCGCAGCCGACGCCGAGGCCGACGAGGCCGAGCACGGCGCCCAGGCCGGCGACGAAGGTTGGCAGACGTGCCGGGCCGCGCATCGATCAAAAATGTTACCCCCGTTTCGCGGACGCCACCAAGTTCGCGCGAGCTGGCGCGGCACAGCTCACGGCGCTGCGAGAAATTCCAGCACGGCGGAGGTGACCGACTCGGGGTCTTGCCAGAGCGCGAAGTGGCTCGTGTCCTTGAAGACGACGAGCCGCGCATCGGGGATCAGGAGCGACATCTCCTCGAGGTGGTCGAGGACCAAGATCTCGTCGTGATCGCCGTCGGCGACCACGGTCGGCGCCTTGATCGAGCGCATCTGGTCCTTGGTGAAGCCGCCGGCCTTGCGCCAGATCGGGAGCAGCGAGCGCACCATGGCGTCGTACGCCTTCGGCGTCTTCGACAGCCGCTGGTAGTCGGCCTTGCACTTGTTGGCGTACGCCGTGAACGTCGGCGGCGACACGCCCTTGCGCGGCTTGCTGCCCGACGAGTGGTAGTTGGTCCCGAGCACGAACAGCCGTGACACCCGGTCGGGATGCTCGATCGCGAGATCGAGGGCGATCGCGCCACCGTCGCTCCAGCCGACGAACGCGGCACGCGGCACCTTGAGGTGAGCCATCACGGCGAGCACGTCGCCGGCCATGACGTGATAGCTGAGCGGCTGCTTCGACGGAGTGCTCCGGCCCTGGCCGCGGCTGTCGATCGCGATCACCTGGTACTTCGCCGCGAGCGCCGGCACCTGAAACGCGAAGTGATCCGCATTGCCGAGGCCGCCGTGCAGGAGGATCACCGGCGATCCGGCGCCGTACGTCGCGAAGTAGATCCGCGCGTCTCCGACCTCGACGGTGCCCGAGGTCGTGGCAGGCGGCATCGGCGGTGGCAGCGGCAGCGTCTGCCAGCGTGCGGGCTGGCGTGCGACCTTCGGCGGTGTGTGGCGCGGCGTGCGTGGCGCCGCCTCCGCGAACGGCGTCGCCGCCAACGCGACGAGCATCACCAGGAGGTACCGCCGCGCCATGTGCTCGATCATGGAGCAGCCGCGGCAGGTTTGCCAGGCGTCGCGTGGGCGCGCCGGATCTGCGGACGTTTCTACCTCGGCTACGTGCGTGGCTACATGCCCGGCTACATGCCTGGCTACGTGTTGGGGACCATCACGAGCGCGAGCGCGAAGTCCGCGTCGATCGGCGTGCCGGTCTTGTCCTTCGGCGCGGGGAACCGCCAGCTCGTCATCCCGGTGGCGATGCAGCTGTCGACCTCGGGCGTCAGGCCCTGGGCTTCGGCGCTGCTGACGCGGCCGCGGTCGTCGACGGTGAGCGTCAGCGCGATCTTGCCGCGCAACGACGGGTCGGTGGCGAGCCCCTTCTGGAAGCACCGCTTGAGCCCGACCATGTAGTCACGCTGGATCTTGGCGAGCAGCATCTCGGCCGTGAGCGTCACGCCGAGCTCGGGCTGCTTGGTCGGCCGCAGCGTGATCCGGCCGCCGGGTTGCGCCTCGGTGCGCGGGCCCTGCTCGATCACCTGGGTGGGTGCCTCGATCCGCGGGGCCGGACCGGTGCCGACGCCCTCGCGCTCGCGCTCGCGAAACCCGGTGTTCTGGTTGCCGACCTCGACACGCCGGCCGTTGTCGCGGATGTCTGCGACCTGCTGGCCGAGGTCCGCACCTGGCATCCGCGGACGCATCGTGCCGGGGCCACCGCGGGACTCGGTGTCGGCCGTGAGCATCTGCGCGAACCGTGCGGCGTCGTCGGTCGTCAGGCCCGGCGTCAGGTCTGGCGTTGGGCGCGCAGGCGTCTGCCGACGCGCGACGATCGGCGCGGCAGTCTGCCGAGGTGCCACCGGCGTGGCCGCCCCCGGGACATCTGGCGTCACCAGAGGGAGCGTCTCTTCCGGCAACGTGATGTCGTAGATGGTCTGGCGATACTCGACGACGTCGGAGCTCGCGAAGAGGCCGGCCTGCTCGACCTCGGTCAACCACGCCCACCCGCCGATGGCGAGGTGGACGACGAGCGAGGCACCGACGATCATCGCGAGCCGACGGTCGATCCGATCGCCGAACGTGCCGCGCACCGATGCGGGCAGCTGGGGACGTGGCGCGATCGGCGGTACCGCGACCTCCTGGAACAGGATCGTCGCCTCGCCGATCGTCAGCTTGCCGCGAGCACCGCGCTCGAGCGCGATGTCGGTGCCCTCGCCGTCCAGCATCCGGACCGTGCCGGCTTGCGAGATCCGGCCGGTCATCCGAGACGTCGGTCGCAGGACGAGCCGCCCCGCGTCGCGCGCGAACAGCACGTGCTCGTGTGGGACGCCTTCGACCGGAACCGATAGTCGACACCGCAATGACTGCCCGAGGGTGATGGGCGAACGGTCGACAAACACTCGCTCTTCCACGAGGTTGTCGCGCAAGAGCACGCCGACGCGGAGCGCACGAGCCGAAGGTCCAGTCATGACCACTGGGAACGCTCGAGACCGCCTCGCGATCTTTCCGTGGATGGTTTGTCCAACATAACGGACGGGTGGTAGCGTGCTGGGATTCCGTCCTATCGCCGAACCCATCTCGCCACGCTCGAAGACGAGTCCGTCCACATCCTGCGAGAGCTCGCTGCGGAGCGTGAACGCCCCTGTCTGCTGTTCTCGGGCGGCAAGGACTCGATCGTCCTTTTGCGTCTCGCCGAGAAGGCGTTCCGGCCGGCGAAGTTTCCGTTTCCGTTGCTCCACGTCGACACCGGGCACAACTTCCCCGAGACGCTGGTCTACCGCGACCGCACGATCGAGGCCCTCGGCGAGCGCCTGCTCGTCGCGCACGTCCAGGACTCGATCGATGCCGGCCGTTCCGTCGAGGAGACCGGGCCGCGCGCGTCGCGCAACCGGCTGCAGACGACGACGCTGCTCGACGCGCTCGAGCACCACAAGTTCGATGCTGCGATCGGCGGCGCCCGCCGCGACGAGGAGCGCGCGCGCGCCAAGGAGCGGATCTTCAGCCACCGCGACGAGTTCGGGCAGTGGGATCCCAAGAACCAGCGCCCCGAGCTGTGGTCGCTCTACAACGGCCGGGTGCGGCGCGGCGAGCACCTGCGCGTGTTCCCGCTGTCGAACTGGACCGAGCTCGACGTCTGGCAGTACATCGCGCACGAGAACATCCCGCTGCCGTCGATCTACTTCGCGCATCATCGCGAGGTGTTCGAGCGCGACGGCATGTTCTACGCGGCGAACCCGTTCGTCACGCTGCTGCCGAACGAGCGGATCCGGACCGAGCTCGTCAGGTTCCGGACGATCGGCGACATGACGTGCACCGGCGCCGTGAAGTCCGAGGCCCGCACGCTCGACGAGGTGATCGCCGAGGTCGCCGCCGCGCGGTTGACCGAGCGAGGCGCGACGCGCGCCGATGACCGCTTCACCGAGGCGGCGATGGAAGACCGCAAGCGCGAAGGATACTTCTGATGTGTGCCGACCAGCTCGGACGCGCGAAGCGCCCGACCGATAGTCAGCTCGTCGGGCTCGACGAGGACGCCGAGCTGCTGCGGTTCTCGACGGCAGGCTCGGTCGACGACGGCAAGTCGACGCTGATCGGCCGGCTGCTCTACGACACCAAGACCGCGTTCCAGGATCAGCTCGATCACGTCGCCGATGTCTCGAAGCGCCGCGGCGACGAGACCACGAACCTCGCGTACCTCACCGATGGCCTGCGCGCCGAGCGCGAGCAAGGGATCACGATCGACGTCGCGTACCGCTACTTCGCGACCAAGCGCCGCAAGTTCATCATCGCGGACACCCCGGGTCACATCCAGTACACCCGCAACATGGTGACCGGCGCGTCGACGGCGAACCTCTCGATCATCCTCGTCGATGCGCGGCAGGGCCTCGTCGAGCAGAGCCGCCGGCACGCGTTCATCGCGTCGCTCCTCAAGATTCCCCACCTCGTGTTCGCCGTGAACAAGATGGATCTCGTGGGCTGGAGCGAGGCGCGGTTCCGCGAGATCGAGGACCAGTTCCGGACGTTCGCGGCGCAGCTCGAGGCTCCCGACATCGTGTTCATCCCGATGTCCGCGCTGACCGGCGCGAACGTCGTCGATCGCTCGCTCGAGATGCCCTGGTACGAAGGCCCGGCGCTGCTCGAGTACATGGAGAACGTGCACATCGCGAGCGATCGCAACCTCACCGACGTGCGGTTCCCCGTGCAGTGGGTGATCCGCCCGCAGTCCGCCGAGCACCACGACTACCGCGGGTACGCCGGCCAGGTCGCCGGTGGCGTGCTGCACGCGGGCGACGAGGTGATCGCGCTGCCGAGCGGCCAGACGACGCGGATCACGAAGATCGAGCAGGGTGGCGTCGCGATCGACGCTGCGTTCTCGCCGATGTCCGTGATCGTGCACCTCGCGGACGACGTCGATCTCAGCCGCGGCGACATGCTCGCGCAGCCGAACAACCGCCCGGTCGTCACCCAGGATCTCGACGCGATGATCTGCTGGATGGCAGAGAGGCCGCTGTCGCCGAAGGCGCGCTACGCGCTCAAGCACACGACGCGGTGGACGCGCGCGGTCGTCACCGACCTCATGCACAAGCTCGACGTCAACACCGGCAACCGCATCGAGGGCGTCACCGAGCTCAAGCTCAACGACCTCGGCCGGATCAAGATGCGCACGACGACGCCGGTGCTCCACGATAGCTACAAGCAGAACCGCACGACCGGCTCGTTCATCCTCGTCGACGAGACGACGAACGCAACGGTCGCCGCCGGCATGCTGCTCGTCGAGTAACGCGCCCGCTACGGGCGCAGCCCGACGTGCTCCTCGAGGCGGCCGAGCCGCGTGCGCACCTCGTCGATCTCGCGATCGCGCCGCGTGTCTGCTCGCGCCAGCAGCTCGAAGCCGCTTTGCGTGACGACCCGGAGGGCCGTGACCTCGACCTTGACCTCGTCGACGTCGCCCCGAAGTGCCGTGACCTCGACCTTGACCTCGTCGACGTCACCGCGAAGTCCCGCGACCTCCTGCTTGACCCCAGCCACCTCGACCTTGAGCTCGTCGACGTCGCCGCGAAGTCCCGCGACCTCCTGTTTGACTCCGGTGACCTCCTGCGTGAGCTCGTCGACGTCACCGCGAAGTCCGGCGACCTCCTGTTTGACTCCGGCAACCTCCTGCGTGACTGACGCGAGGGCATCGTTGGTCCGGTCGATGCGCGTGCCAAGCTCGTCACGCAGCGCCTGCCTCACGTCCTTCATCTGATTCCAGATATTGCGAAGCAGCTCGGTCTGTTCGTCGTTGTGGGGATCCATGGCGCGTCTCCAGTATGGACAGTGGTCCGTCGGACGAGCAATTGCAGATTCGCCGCCACGCCGGGTCCTCGATGATCCACGTACTTGCAGCCATGGCGGTGAGGGCGCCGTCCGCAACCCGGACGCCGGCGCCGGATGGCCTCACCGCGCCGCGGGCTGCCGCCGGGCCGCTATCCCGCGAGGCCGGCTGCCGCGAGCGCCACGACGATCCGCTGTTCGCAGGCCTCGCGTGTTTCCTGATCGGTACGCACTTCGAGGTACGGATTCACCGGCGGCTCGTAGGGATCGCTGATCCCGGTGAAGCTCGGAAGCTCGCCGGCGAGCGCGCGCGTGTAGAGGCCGTTGACGTCGCGCTCGATGACGGTCGCGAGCGGCGCGTTGACGAAGATCTCGAGGAACGGATGGCCGGCGGCCTCGCTGCGGCTGCGGAGCGCGGCGCGGGTCTCGGCGTACGGCGCGATGGCCGCGACGAGCACGAGGACGCCGTGCTTCGCGAGCAGGCGCGCGACGTACGCGATCCGGTGGACGTTGGTATCGCGATCGGCACGCGAGAACGTGAGGTCGGTCGATAACGAGGCACGGACCTCGTTGCCGTCGAGGCATTCGACGGGACGTCGTGCCGCGAGCCGCGCGGCCACCGCGGTCGCGAGCGTGGACTTGCCGGCGCCGGGCAGCCCCGTGAACCAGGCGATCCCCCCGCCGTGCACGCGCCGATCAGTCCGGAACGAGCTGCAGGGTGATCGCGAAGCTCGCCTCGGTGACCTCGCCGTCCTTGTCCTTCGGGACCGGGAAGCGCCAGCTCGTCATCTGCGCCGAGATGCAGGTGTCGACCTCGTCGGCGAAGCCCTTCGCGCCACCCTTCGTGGTGCGGCCGGTCTCGTTGACGGTGAGCGACAGCGTGACCTTGCCGCGCGCGCTCGCGTCCTTGTTCAGGTAGTTCTTGTAGCAGCGCTTGAGGCCCGCCATGTACGCCGACTGGATCTTCGCCAGCACGACGTCGGGCGTCAGCGTCGACTCGTCGAACGTCTGCTTGTCGGCGACCGAGATCCGGCCAGACGGGCCCTTCTCGACGGTCTTGCCGGTGCCGATGCCGTCGCCGCCGGGGCCGTCGGTCTTGAGGCCGCTACCGGTACCGACGCGCGGGTCACCGTCGCCGCGCGAGCCGCGACCTGCGCCGCCGCCGATCGCGACCTTCTGACCGCCCTCGCGGACGTCGTTGATCTGCGCGCCGAGGTCAGCACCGGGGCGGCGCTTGCTCATGTCGCCTTCGCTCGTGCCATCCGGACCTTCGCCGGTCAAGAGGTCGGCAAACCGCGAGGCGTCGTCCTCGGTCATGCTGACGCTCTCGGTCTTCTCGCGGCCACCGCTGTCGGGCTTCGGCTTGGCCGGGCCCTTGTCGGGCACCTTGGCGGCGGCGCTGCCGGCTGCCGAGCCCGCATCGGCCACTTGGGTTGGGATGGGTTGACTGACGTCGACCTGGTAGGTGTCCTGCTTGAACGTCAGGTTGTAGGCGCGCTGCGCGAGGGTGTCTTCCTCGATGTCGCCGAGCAGCGCGATGATCACGACCGCGAAGTGGGCGATGATCGAGGCGCCCATGATCACCGAGAGTCGGGGATCGAGGCGATCAGCGAACGTGCCGCGCACCGACGCCGGCAGCATCGGCTTGGGCTGCCGAGGCGGCTCGGTGACGAACTGGAACAGGATCGTGAGATCGCCGAGCGTGAGCTTGCCGCGGGCGCCGTCGCCGAGCGGGACCTGAAAGTAGTCGCCGTGCTGCTGCGCGCCGCGCCCCTTGAGGGCATCGAGCGTGTTGACCTGACCACCGACATCCGAGAGCCGACCGTCCATCTTGCTAAGGAAGCGCAGGTAGTACTTGCCCTCGTCCATCGCGAACAGCGTGAACTCGAGTGGCAGCCCCTCGATCGGGATCGAGAAGGTGTTCTTCATCGACTGCCCGATCGACACGGCCGTGCGCTCGCGGATCAGCCGCTCCTCGACGATCTTGCCGCCGAGCAGGATCCCGATGCGAAGGATGCGCGGCCGGCCGGTCGAGGTCCCGGAGCCCTGCTGCGGCTGTGGACGCTGGGCCGCCATCAGAACGGGGCTTTCTTGACGCTCGCGAGGATGAGCGGCATGAAGTCCTGCTTCAGGCTCTCCCACTCGTACTCGATGTTCTTCGCCGTGAGGACGTAGACCACGCTCGGCCGCGGGACCTTGCCGCACACCGACACGACCGTATCGATCACCGTGACGGGCTTGCCGTTGATGTACTCGATGTGGAACTTGCCCTGCTTCTTCTCGCCCTCGGCGGCCGAGTCATCAGGGCAGCCCTCGGCGTGCGCGCCTCGTGACGCCACGCCGAACGTTGCGGCCAGCGTCGCCGCGATCGCTAGAAGCTTGGTGTGCTGCATGGTGGTCGTCCTTGGTCTCTCGTCAGTATGAAGTCCCGTCGGTGGCACGGCCACCGCTATGGAGTCTTCTTCTTTTTCTGCTGCTTCTGAACGCGCTTGATGGCCTTGTCGACGTCCTTCATCCGGCTGTCGTACAGCTTGATGTCGACGCCCGGCATGTTCTTGTAGTTCTCGAAGAACGTCTTGGCGGCGGTCAGGCGCTGTAGCGGGTCGGCGATGCCCGGGTAGGGATCGGTGTCGAGGTAGAGCAGCCCGAGGTTGTAGTAGGCCGGGCCGTAGCTCGCGTTGGCCTGGAGCGCGCGCTTGTACGAAGCCTCGGCGGTCTGCACGAACTTCGCGCGCTCGCCGGCGCCCGGTGGATAGTCCGCGGAGCGACCGCGGTAGGCCGAGCCGAGCGACGTCAGCGTGACCGCGTCGCTGCGATTGAACTGCTGGGTCAGCCGCTCGAATGTCGCCTGCGCCTCGGTGTACTGGCTGTTCTTGAGCTGGTGCACGCCGAGGTTCACGAGCGCGCTCGTGTGGTTCGGATTGATCTCGACGGCCTTGCGGTACGCGAGCTGCGCGCGATCGGGCCGGTTCGTCACGTCGTAGACGAGTCCGTACACGTAGTAGACGTTCGCGTTCTGCTTCGCTGCCTCGCGCTTGAACAGATCGTCGAGCACGAGCTCGGCCGTGTCGTAGAGCTTCTTGTGGTAGTAGGCGAACGCGACGAACGCGGCCGCGTCGACGTTCGCGGCGTCGATCGCGAGCGCCGCACGGGCCTCGCGAAGCGCGACCTCGGGATCGGGCGTCGGCTGGGCGAGCGCCTGCTTCGCGATCGTGAGGTGGGCGTCGACCTGGGTCTTCGCCTGCGCGGGATCGATGTCGAGGTTCGGCGCGACCACCGCGGGTCCCGTGGGATCCGCCGCGCCGCCGCCAGCGTTCGGCGTCGGCAGCGTGGGGTCACCAGCGCCGCCTGCAGAACCGCCAGTGCCGTCGCCGACGGGATCCTTGTCAGTCATCGATTGACCGGCCCCGGCCGAGCCGGTGCCGCCGCCGGGCGTGGTCTTGCCGCCCTTGTTGCCACCGCCGCACGCAGCGGCGATCGCGAAGGCACACAGCACCGCCCCGACGCGGAGGGTCATGGTCTTGATAACGCGCGAGGTGGCCATCGGATCTCCCTGGATTGCCATCACGGCGCGTCCGTTCCCTGGACCAGCTCCTGGCGCAGCGCGGTGTATTCGCCGGGGAACTCACGTGCGAGGTTCTCTTGCGCGAGCCGGCTCCAGCGATTGGCGATCCCACCCTTCTTCGCCAGGTCGACGACCTCGAGCCACTGGCCCTTCGCCTCGTTCAGGTACTTCTGGACGTTCTTGTCGAGCTTGGTCTGGTAGGCCGCGAGGATGTCGGGGTTCGAGTGGTTCGCGATCGGCGTCGGGATCGGCGCGTTCGCCAGCTTGTTGCCGTAGCCATACTGCAGCTCGGCGTAGCGGACCTTCGCGGCCATCGTGTACTCGGCAACCGCGTACTGATCGAGCGCGAGGTACTTGTCCTCGATCTTGGTCTTGAGCGCGGTGAGCGCCTTGCCCTGGGCTTCCGCTTCCTTGACGGTCTTCGCGGCCTTCTTGATCTCGTAGGTCTCCCACTCGGCGGCCAGCGACTCCTCGGCGAACTGCAGCTGCCACTCACCTGCGAGCTTCGCGCCACGGCTGTTCTTCGCGGCGCCGCGCGACTTCCATGCATCGATCGTCGCCTCGCCGGCCTTCCTCGCGAGCGGGGTCTGACCCTTACGCTTGCGGAGCGCGGCCTCGTCGTAGAACGTCTGGACGTAGTCGTCCTCGTTGCCGGCTTCCTTGCCGTAGGCCGTGCGCCAGCGACCGTGGGTCTCGCTCATCGCGTTGACGTCGCCGGACTGGCGGTGGATGCCGCCGATCGACCACAGCGCGCGATCCTTCTTGCGGCGATCCGGCTCGGTTCGCTGGTACTGCGTGTAGAGCTCGATCGCCTTCTTGAAGTCACGGTTGAGCTCGGACGCGAGCGCCGCGTTGAAGAGCGCGTCGAGGCCGATCTGATCGAGCGTGCGCGGCTGCTCGCCGGGCAGCGGCGGCGGTGCCTTGATGCCGAGCCGCTTCGCGCGCTTCGTCGCCTCGGCGAGCTCGAGGTACGTGCGCACCGCGTTGGTGTAGTCGAACGCGGCCTGGTAGGTCGCGGCCTGCAACCGGATCGCGTCGAGATAGAACGGGCTCTCGCGGAAGCTCTTCGAGGGATTCGCGGTGAACTCCTTGAACAGCGAGATCGCCGTCTTCGGCCGGTCGGCCAGCTTGTAGCTGACCGCGGAGTTGTAGAGCGCGGTCGGCAGATCGGGATCGTTCTGCGGCGCCGTCTTGTAGAACCGGTAGAACGCCTCGGCCGCCGGCACGAACTGCTTCTGGCCGTAGAGCTCGGCCGCGCGCGAGAAGTTCAGCGAGCGGTTCTGTGCGATCGCGAGTGCGATCGTCTTGTCGTCGCCGCACTTGCTCGCGATGAACTTCTTGTTCGTCGCCTCGATCGCATCGAAGTTCGACTGCGCCTCGTAGATCGCGAGGATGCCGTCCTTGGCCTTCGCGGCCTCGGGATTGCCACAGAACTTGTCCATCACCTTCTGGAACCGCGCGATCGCGTCGTCGACGTGGAGATACGCGAGCGAGATCAGCGCGGCGTTGATGCCCTGGGTCGGCGCCGACTGCGGGTCCGCGACGATGTTCTGGTACTGGTCGTACTCGGCCTGCAGCTCGAGGTAGATCGGCGGGATCGGCTGCGGTTGGAACGGCTGCGGGAGGGCCTTGAGCTCCGGCACCGTCGGCACCTTGAGCGCGACGAGCGTGCCGCCCGCGACCTGGCGCTGCGCCTCGGCCTCGTAGGACTGGACGACGCTCTTCGCGGCATCGATGTAGAACGCGGTGCCGAGATCGCGGTGATCGCGGACCCACTTGTACTGCGCGACCGCCTCCATGTAGCGCTCGCTCCAGTACAGCGCCTCGCCCTGGTTGTAGTTGAACTCGTAGACGTAGTCGGACTCGGGATAGGTCTGGATGAAGACTTTGTAGAGGTCGACGGCCTTCTGATACATCGCGAGGTACTCGGCCTTGCCGGCGGGATCGCGCTTCGCGGGCGCGGCGAGCTCGTAGTCCTTGCGCATCTGGGTCGCGGCGGCGTGCGTGTTGCGAGCGGCGGCGTAGAGCGCGCGCTCGGCGATCCGGCGCTGGTTGTCCATCGCCTCGCGGTCCTTCTCGTTCGCCGCGTACCAGGCAGTGCCCGGCGAGTAGCGGGTTGCGAGCTCGGCCGCGGCGGCGTCGGCGGCGAACTTGTCGCCCTTCGCCTCGAACGCGTTGACGATCTCCTGGTGGACCTGCGGGTTCCGCGGGTTGAGCTCCCACGGCGGACCGATCGCGAGCCGGTAGGCGTCGACCGCCTGGTCCCACGCCTGAAGCTCGGCGAAGGCCTTCCCCATCGCGACCCACACGTCACGGACGTGGGGCTGATTCTCCTTGCCCTTGTAGAAGTCCTTGGCGCGCTGGAACGCCTTGTTCGGATCGCTATCGGTCTCGCCTTCCCACGGATCGGTGAACGCGACGGCGATGTACTGGATCGATTCATCGCGGAGCTCGAGGGCTGGTTGGCCGCCCGATGCCACGAGCGAGTCGTAGAGCACGACGCTCTCGTCGAACCGCTGGATCGACTCGGGGAGCTTGTCCCGCTTGTAGAACGACCACGCGAGCTTGTAGAGCGACTCGGCGTAGAGCCGCGTCTCGTTGCCGCCGTTCGCGACCTTGAGATACGCGGCGATCGCCTCGTCGATCTCGCCGGGGACGGTGAAGTGATAGTCGGCGACGCCGCGGACCCAGGCGTGCCGGATCAGCTCCTCGTCGGCCTTCGGATAGGGCGTGCAGGTCGTGTACGGATCCCGCATCGTCTTCGACTCGATGCGCTTGAGCGCCTCGTCGCGGGTTGGCGGCTTGGTCGGCGGATCGTTCCACTTGAACTTGTTCGCGCACGCGAGCGCGAGGAAGATCGTCAGCGAGCGGCGCTCGTCGGTGCTCTTGCCGTAGTACGCGAGCAGGTACAGCGTCGACGGCGTCTGGCGATACGCCGGAAACCGCTTGAGGATGTCCTCCCACAGCGTGATCGACTTCTTGTAGTCCGCGACGATGCCACCCTCGGGGAGCGGCGCGCCGCTCTGCTCCTGTGCGGTCATCCTGGCCTCGACCTCGTCATCGGCCTGATCGAGGTAGAGATCCGCGAGCTGGAACATCTTGTCCGGCGTGAACTGCTCGTGGCTCGGGTGATCCTGGAGGAACTTCTCGAGGAGCGCCGTGGTGTCGCCGCGGTGCCGGCTGCGCGCGGACTCGGTCTTCGCAATCCGGTCCTCGTACCGCTTGGCGATGCCGGCGGTGTGCGTGTCGAACTCGCGGCGCGCGATCGCGCGCATCCGGGTGTCATGTGCGGTCGCGGCGATCAGGAAGCGCTCGTACTCGCCCTCGACGTCCTTCAGCACGTCCGTTTCCTGGGGCGTCAGCGTGAGCGGCGCGACGTTGACCGGCGTCCCGCCGGGCGGAGCCACGGGCTGCGGTGCCGGCTGGCCGAGGCCCGGTCCGGTCGCGGGATCCTGCACCGGCACGGGCACAGGTCCACTCGGAGCGGGCTGCCCGGTGTCCTGGCCCGGCTGCGCGCTCGCGAGCGGCAGCTGACCGATGTTACCGACGAGCGCTCCCACGAGGAGCGTCGCCATCAGGCGACGGATGATCATCGAGCACCTCCCTTTGGCGGAGGCGCAGGCGGAGGCGGAGGCGTCCCGGCCGGCTTCTTCTGGTCGTTGTCGGGGCGCACGACGGGGGTGGGTGGCGTGACCGGCTTGTCAGCGCCAGGCGCGATCCGGCCCGGACCGGTGCCCCGGTCGGGACTCCCCGACGGGCTATCGGCGCCTGGTGCGACGGGCGCGGGCCCCGGCGCGGTCGTCTTCATGCCGCCGCCCTCGAGGACGCCCTTGAACTCGTCCTTGAGCTGCTTGAGATCGCGCTGGCGCGACAGCGTCAGGCGCTTGAGATCGTCGTCGGCGTCCTCTTTTTGCGACCAGCTGACGTCGACGGTACCGACGTCCGTGCGGATCACGATGTCGTAGAACCGAGCCTTCACCGTCTTGAAGCTGGCGCCGAGGATCGTGCCTCCGAGCGAAGTCGACTCGGCTTGCAGCGTTGCGAGCTCGCCCTTGTACTGGACGATGTTCGCGCGCTCCTGGGCGATCACGTGCTTCGCCTGCTCCATGCCCTGGCCGACCATCGTGTCGATCTGGGCCTCGACCTGGGCGAGCGTGTCGGCGAGGCGCGTCGCGCGATCCGCGAGTGCGACGAGCTTCTGCGATCTGTTGCGATCGCGGCTGCCGCTCGCCGCATTCGCGAGGGCGCGATGTTCGGCGTCCTGTGCGGCCTTGAGCTGGCGGCGGAGCTCGCGCGCGCGCGACACGGTCTCGTCACCGACGCCCGCGAGATCACGGCCGAGCGTCAGCTCGCGCTGGATCTGCTCGAGCTCGGCCTCGATGGCCCGGGCCTCGGTCGACGCGACCGACAGCGTCTCGGCAACCGCGGTGCTCTGATCGGCGGGCACCGGGGTCGTGGTGCTCGCCATGTCCGCGACGTACTTGCGCATCGCGACCGCGCTCGCCTGCGTCGAGCCGAGCGTCGCGGTGACCTCGGCGGTGCCGGCTTCGATCGCGGCGCCCTGGCGATGGACCTCCTCGACCTTGTTCGCGAACGCGCGCTCCGCGCTCGGCGATGCGGCGTACTGCGCGGCGAGGCTGCGGCGACTCCTGGTCTCGCCGGTCTCACCGACGAGCTGGAGCTCCTGCTCCGCGAGCTCGTTGCGCATCTGGATCAGATCGTCCTGGATCTCGCCGATCCGCATCCGACGCATCTGGAGCGCGGGATAGACGGCGGTGCGATCGTTCGCAGCGAGCACGCCCTCGATGCGAGCCACGGTCGCCTCGGACTGCGCGAGGTTGGATTGGATCTCGCCGAGATCGGTCTCGACGCGAACGCTGCGCTGGACGTCGGGCTCCTCGCGGAGGTACTGGGCAGCGGCCTCGGGCAGCGGCGTGGTCGCCATGAACACGTTGCCGCTGCGCCCCGCGATCTGCGAGAGGTACTGCGCCGGATCGCCGGCGTTGTCGACCATCTGCGAGAGTGCGACGTACGACGGCATGTAGAGATCGTGGGTCTCGCTGAACACCGCGGCGGCCTTGTCGTACTCGACCGCGGGATCGCCTTCCTTCTCGGCGTCGAGCGAGCCCGTGATCCGGGCGAGCCGGATCGTCTGCGCCTTGCGGATGCGGAGGTTGCCCTCGAGGATGCGAACCGTCGCGGACTTCGGCGAGTCCGGATCGGAGAGGTGCAACAGCTCGAGCGCGCGCAGCGCCTTGTCGTACTGCTTGCCCTTCACGTAGACCCACGCGACCTCGTAGAGCGCGTCGTTGAAGAGATCGCTGCGACGATCGACGAGCAAGTAGCTGTCGATCGACTTCGACGGCTGGTCGAGCTCGTAATACACGCGGCCGAGCGCGAGCTGCGAGAGCTCGATCACGCGGCGGTCGTTCATCGAGACCGGCTTACGCGTGGTCAGATCGGTGTACACGTCGACGGCGCGCGTCAGCTCCTTCTTCGCGACGAGGACGGCGCCCGAGTAGTACTGCGCCTGGAAGTCGAGCTCGGAGCCCTTCGGCACCTGACCGAACGCGGCGAGCGCCTCGTCGAGCTTGTTCTGCGAGAACATCAGCTTGCCGCGGACATACGCGGTCTCGGCGTGGCGTGATCCGTTCGCCAGCGCCGCGAGGTGCACGTCCACATCAGTGGGATCGTTCTGGACCACCGCGATCTCGACGAGCCGCAGCAGTGACGACTCGTAGTACTTGCCACCGGTGTTCTTGGTCGCGACGATCTGTGCGTAGTAAGCGCGCGCCGCGCCCTTGTCGCCCTTCTGGAACAGCGACTCCGCCAGGTAGTACTGCGCGGTCTCCTGCTCGGCGCCCGGGCGGCTCGCGAGATCGAACAGCATCAGCGCCGCGGTGTCGTAGTCGCCGAGCGCGAACGCGAGCTCGGCATCGATCAGCCGGCGCGGACCGGCGCCCGTGATCGTGTTGGGCCGAGGCAGATCGCTGCCGATCGCGCGCGCTTCTTGCTCGTACGAGGTGAGCTTCGAATCGATGTCGGCTCGCGCGACAGCCGGCGCGAGCAGCAAGACCGCGAGCGAAGCGCGAACCGCAAGCAGCGATGACCGTCGGCGCGGCATGGTTACTGCCCCGGCTGGGGTGCGGGGGTCGTCGGCGCCGTCGGCGAGGTCGGCGAACCGGGCGTCGGCGTCGGCGCGTCGGGAGCCTTGTCGGGGGCGACCTGCGTGGCCTTGCAATCGAGCGCCGGCCGCTTCTCGAGCGGCGTCGCGGCGCCACCCTTCTCGTACGCGCGGCAGTCGACCCGCGTGATCTTGCCCTCGGCAACCGTGAACGACTGGCCGCCGCGTGCCGTGAACGTGTACTTCGAGAGATACGAG
>JBKJUF010000319.1:0-6590 GCA_046590445.1 Kofleriaceae bacterium | reverse complement strand
ATGGTCGACGTCGGGGCGAAGCCCGAGACCGAGCGCGTCGCGATCGCGACCGGCACGATCACGATGGCGCCGGCCACCGTGACGGCGGTCCGCGGCGGCAAGGTCGGCAAGGGCGACGTGCTCGGGGTCGCCCGGCTCGCGGGCATCGGCGGCGCCAAGCAGACCGCGGCGCTGATCCCGCTGTGCCACCCGCTGAGGCTCACCGGCATCGATGTCGACCTCCAGGTCCAGGGCAACACCGTCAAGATCACGGCCACCGTGCGGGCCTACGATCGGAGCGGGGTCGAGATGGAGGCCCTCACCGCGGTCTCGGCCGCCGCCTTGACGGTCTACGACATGTGCAAGGCCATGGATCGCGCGATGGTGATCTCGGACATTCGCCTGGAAGAGAAGCGGGGCGGCAAATCGGGTACCTACAAGCGGACCTGACGTCGCACGCGCTGCCAAGGGTCGTTAGAAAAGGTCTTCCAAGACCTGCCCGGTTTCGACGATGCTTGCGGCCATGCGTATCCGGGTGCTCACGCTAGGCCTCGTCCTGTCCGCCACCACCGCCGCGACCGCAGGTCCGGGCAACGCCCCGATCATCGGCGGCACGCCCACGACGGTCGGCCAGTACCCCACGGTGGTCGCGCTCGTCGTCGGCGGCGGTGGCTGCACCGGCACGCTGATCGACAAGGACTGGGTGCTGACCGCGGCCCACTGCATCAGCCCCTCGGTGCTTGGCCTGCCGGATCAGGCGGCGGTCACCGCCGATGTCCGCATCTACTTCAACACCGTCAACATCAACACCACCGCCGGCCGCGCGAACGTCCGCCGTGCGTCGATGACGATCCCGAAGCCGACGTTCAACCTCAACGGCCTTGGCGCCAACGACGTCGGCCTCATCAAGCTGAGCACCCCGATCAACGACATCGTACCGTCGCCGGTCAACCTCGACCCCGCGATGGCGCCGGTCGGCACCGTCGTCACGATGGTCGGCTTCGGCATCACGAGCGGCACCGGCACGAGCTCGGGCGTCGAGTACGCGCTGACCCAACGGACCTCGACCAGTTGCTCGCAGTACCAGCTCTCCAACGCGAACCTCCTTTGCTTCAACCAGACCGACAACAAGGGCAAGTGCTCGGGCGACTCGGGTGGTCCGTCGTTCGCGATGATGAACGGCGCGCTCACCGTCGTCGGCATCACGTCGTTTGGCGATCAGGGCTGCGAGTCGTTCGGCGCCGATACCCGCACCGACGCCGAGAAGACGTTCCTCCACATGTACCTGCCGGGCCTCGGCATCAAGCCGTGCACGATGGACAGCGAGTGCGCGAACATGGGCGTCTGCTTCAATGCGCGCTGCATCGCGCAGCCGTTCGCGCCGACCGGCGTGGGCAGCGAGTGCACCACCGCGGGCGAGTGCGAGTCCAAGCTGTGCGCCGGCGGCCCCAACGACGAGATGCGCTGCACGATGACCTGCACGCCGGACACCGAGGGCGCGTGTCCCGACGGCTTCGAGTGCCTGGCAGCGGGCGGCTCCGGCGCGTGCTGGCCCGAGTCCGATAGCGGCGGTTGCTGCGACGCCGGAAACCCCGGCGCTCCGACCGCGCTGTTCGGCATCGGCCTGTTCGCGCTCCTGCTGCGCCGCCGCCGCCGTAGCTGCTGCGGCAGCTGACCACGCGACCTGCTACGAAGACGCCCTGAGTGGTCACGATCAGTAAGCGTAGACCACGACGTAGTCGACCCTCGCCGCGTTCCGCGTGGTGAAGATCCCGATCGGGCCAGGGGTGCCCGAGCTTGAGCCCAGCATCATCCGGACGCCACCGACCTCGCAGTCGAGAGACATCGTGGTGCGGTCGATCCCGAACCGCATCCGGAACGGCACCCCCGGTGGGATCGCGCTCGAAGACCTGAAGTCCGCGACGCTGTCGGCGCGACGCACAATCACGTTGGTGCTGGAATCCGCAAGGTTGTCGTCGTCGTAGACGAAGCAGGCGTGACCGCCGACCCCCTCGAGCGAGATGCCGGTAGCCCCCCTTCCGCTCCAGATCGAGACCGCGACACCGAGCTCGAGCAGCACCCAGCCATCCCACCAGGCGAGATACTTGGGCGAGCCGCCAACTAACGAAACCGGCGGGCTCCGAACACGAGGCGCGAGCGCACTGGTACTTGCGATCGTGGACCTCTCCGCCGCGATCAGGGGACCTGCGTGATCCGGCCATCGGTCGTCGGCGTGATCGTCCCGAGTGCGGTGATCGCGCTGCTCACGACGTCCGCCATGATGTCGCGCGTGGTCCCCTGACCATCCGCCAGCGCCGTGTAGCCATCACCGCCGCGGTTCAGGAAGTCGACCGTGGCGAGCGTGTACGTCGTCGCGTTCGCGAGGATCGGCGTGCCGTCGTCGAGCGTGACGCTCTGGACGCGCGCGCCGGCCGCGGCCGACAGGCTGTAGACGAAGCGGAAGCCCGCGATCTGCGGGAACCGGCCGGCGGCGGCCGGCATCAAGCTCACGCCGTTCTCGAGCATCGCGAAGAGCTGCGTGCCGGTCACCGTCCGCGTCACCACGGCGTTGCCGAACGGCAGCACGGTGTACGCGTCGCCCTTCACGAGATCGAACGGCGGGCCCGACGCGTAGCCGGGGGTCGAGCGTCGCAGCGCCGTGTCCGCGGGCTGATACGTCGAGGGCAACGGCGCGCGAATGCCGCCCCCGTTGATCAGCGCGAGCTGCGTGGTGTACCGGGTGCGGATGATGCCGGCGAGGAGGTTGCCGATCGCGACCTCCCCGAGGCGCTCGATGTTGCCGCCGCGCGGGAACGTGTTCGTCGCGACGCCGATCGTCACGTCGAGGATCGGCGCGAGCTGCTGCCGGTAGCCCTGCAAGAGCGTGACGATCGCGGGCTCCGGCGTCACGTTCGCGGTGACCGGACTGACGATCGCGACCGTGCGCGCGAGCTTCTGCCCCGACGGCGTCACGGTGAGCGAGACGCGCGCGTAGGTGACGCCCTTGCTCAGGTTCTCGACGACCGGCGTGTTGTTGATCGTCGTGTTGACCTGGAGGTCCGTGTGATCGCCGAAGATCGCGTTGAAGCCGGTGACGCCGGTCGCGAAGTCGATCAGCGGTCCCGAGGGGACCCCCGCGTTGACGGTCGTCGCGCCGAGGTGCGCGAACGCGATGAAGACGCGCGCGCCAGCCGCCTGCGCAGCGACCCGGGCGGCGTTCGCGGCGGCGATCGGGTCGGACACGGTCATCGTCCCGAGCGCACCGGGGAAGCTGAGGTCGGCGACGTCGGGATTCGTGATCCCGATCAACGCGACCTTGACGCCACCGATCGAGATGATCTTGAACGGGCTGCTCACGCCAGTGAGGTTGGCGCCGAGGTTGGTGAGGTTCGCAGAGATGTACGGGAACGTCGCGAGATCGATGAGGCGCTGCAGCCTGACGAGGCCGCCATCGAAGTCGTGGTTGCCGAACGTGTTGGCCTGGATGCCCATGAGGTTCATCGCCAGGATCGCGGGCTCGTCGCCGAAGAAGCCCGACAGCGGCGGAGTCGCGCCGACCGCATCGCCGGCGGTGAGCACGATCGTGTTGTTGTTCGCCTCGCGCTCGTTCTGGAAGTACGTCGCCAGTGCGGCGGCGCCACCGATGTTGGTGGTCCCGACGGTGACCGGATCGAGCTGACCGTGCCAGTCGGAGATCGTGACGAACTGGAGCGTGACCGGGGTCTCGAAGGCACACGCGCCGCTCGTGCAGACGGCGCCGGCCGCGCACGGCATGTTGCAGCCGCCGCAGTTGTCGACGTCACTCGTCGTGTCGACGCACGTGCTGTTGCACTCGGTCAACGAGCTCTGACAGGACAGCGTGCATTCGCCGGTGTCGCAGACCTCGCCGGCCGCGCAGGCGTTCCCGCAACTGCCGCAGTTCTCGCGATTGGACATCGTGTTCGTGCAGAGTCCCCCGCACTCGGTCAGCGTGGCCTGGCACGACAGCGCGCAGGTGCCCGACGAGCACACCGTCCCGGCTTCGCACTCGACGCCACAGCTCCCGCAGTTGGCGCGATCGGTCCGCACGTCGGCGCACGCGCCGCCGCAGGCCTGCTCGATATTGGGACACTCGAGCACGCACGCACCGTTCGAGCAGGCGTAGCCCGGCAGACAGTCCGGGAAGCAGGTGCCGCCCTGGCCTCCGTTGTCACCGCACCCGACGTGTATTAGGCACGCCACGAACCAGACCACTGCAGCCGACAACCGTCGTTTCATGACACACCCCAATCTGGGAGTACCCTGCACGGATTGGGCGTGCGCTTCAATCTCGCGGCGCAGGATCTGCCGCTCCCAGCCTGCCGCTCCGTCCTCTTGCTCCGGGTGTCCACGGCGGCTTTCCCGATCGGGACGCTCGGCCGGCGCGACGCCTGGCGCGCGCCCGCCGGTCAGCGGCGGCGTTCGAACACGAGGAGCTCGCCGAGCGTGTCGTGATCGCGCACGCCGATCTGCTGCATGCCGAGCTTCTTGATGACGCCGAGCGACGCGCGGTGCCACTCGAAGGTCGTGGCCTGCACCGCGGCGATGCCGTCCTGCTCGAGGGCCCACTCGACGCACGCGCGCGTCGCCTCGGTCGCGAGGCCCTGGCCGCGCGAGCTGTCCTCGATCGAGTAGCCGACCTCGGCGACGCCATCGGCGGGGTGGCCGTGGAACACGACGCTGCCGACGACCCGCGGCTCGTCCACGAGCACGACGAGCGAGTCACCCCACAGCCGGACCTCGGGGGCGCTGCGGATCGCGTCGCGCGAGTAGGGGAACCCGCTGGCGACGAGATCCTCGTTGGGCCAGCCCGGTGGGAACGTGGCGCCGACGATCGCCTCGATGCGGGCCTTGTCGTGATCGAGGACCGCTTCGATCGCCTCGAGCGTGACCGGGACGAGCCGCAGGCGCGGCGTGACCAGGGCCGGCATCAGGGCCCTGTCTTACCACCGCCAAACATCAGCGCGATGATCGTCGGGCCCGAGCCAATCTGGCTGACCCGGACGTCGAGGTTGAACAGGAAGCCGAACGCGTACTGATCGAGGCCGACGCTCGCGACCGGGCCGGCGAAGGCGCGGTGCATGCTCGGCAGGATGATCTGGTTCGCGCGCAGCATCTGCGCGCCGAGGCGCAGCGTGAGGTACCGGCTCGGGTTACTTCCGGGGCGGACGCGGAGGCCGGCCATGACGTCCATCTGCAACGTCAGCAGCTCTTCGCCGACACTCGCGGCGGCGGCGTCGTACATCGTGCCGAACACGAACGACCACTTGAGGGCGTAGCCGATCCGGCTCTCGGTCGTCATCGGCTGCCACGCGGCCTGCGCGCCGACCTGATAGCCGTAGCCGAGGCGGTTGGCGTCCGACGACACGCCACTCGCGGCGCCGACCACCATGCCGATGCTGCCGGCCGGCAGATCCTCGGCGGCGGCGGGAAGCGAGGCGGCCGCGATCGCCAGCGCGCCGAGGGCGAGAGGCGCGGCGACGGGCTTCACTAGAACTTCGAGGTGGTCGCGAGGAACGTCATCTTGTCGTTGGTCGCACGCAGGCGACGCGACAGCGTGCGGACCCAGTTCCACAACAGCTCGTAGGCGAGGTCGCGGTCGACGAACAGCAGATCCTCGAGGTCCTTGCGGTTGACGACGAACAGCCGACACTTCTCGTGGCAGACCGCGGTCGCCGAGCGCGATGCGTCGTCGATCAGCGACATCTCGCCGAAGTAGTTGCCGGGCCGCAGCACCGCGAGCGCTTCCTCGCCCATGCCGGGCACGAAGCGGCTGATCCGGACGGCGCCCTCGACGATCAGATAGAACTTGTCGCCGGAATCGCCCTCGGAAAAGATCGTCGCGGTCGAGCGGTACTGCTCCTCGACGCCGATGTCGACGACGCGCCGCAGGTGCGCCATCGGCAGCCCGCTGAAGAGGTCGATCTGGGCGAGGATCTCCAGGGTGGTCTTGCCCTTCGAGTCGAGCGCGGTCGTCTTCTCTTCACCCTCGGACATGTGGCCTGCAAGCGTCCCATACGCACCCCGAAAACGCAAAACGGCCGACCATGCACGACGACGTGCACGACCGGCCGAGCGAGCGAGAGAGAGTCGCCCCGCGCGAAGGTTGCCTGGGTTTAAGTTAAGTGCCGACCTTGAGGACGAGGAGGAGCGAGATGATGAGCGCGTAGATGACGAGCGACTCGATGAGCGCGAGGCCGAGAATCATCGGGCCGCGGATCTGACCGGCAGCGCCGGGGTTACGGGCGATACCGTCGAGGGCAGCGGCGGCCGCACGGCCCTGGCCGATGCCACCGCCGAGCGCGGCAATGCCGATGCCGAGGCCTGCCGCGAGGGCGATCCAGCCGTAGTTCTCGGCGAGGCCTTCCGCCTTCATGGCGGCCGGGTCGGTCGAGGTCACATCGGCGAACGCGAGGCCGCTGATGCAGAGGATGATGAGGATGGTCGCGAGCGAGGAAAGGATCTTGATCGTGCGCTGCATGGCTTTCTCCTTGGGGTCGACGGTTCGCGCGAGGGCGGCGTTAGTTAACTCGGTTTTCGGAATGCGTAAAGACGGTGGCTTAGTGTTCTTCGTGCTCGATGGCGGAGCCGAT
>JBKJUF010000158.1:0-18332 GCA_046590445.1 Kofleriaceae bacterium | reverse complement strand
CCCGGTTGTCGCGCCGTGCACGACGACCGGGTGGGCCGCCTGGCTCGCGACCGAGCTCGCCGAGCGTGACCCGCTGGTGATCGTGGTCGCCGCCGATGACCTCGCGGCGCGCCAGCTCGAATCCGACATCCGGTTCTTCTGGGGCGGTGCGCGGGACCGATCTTCGACGCTCGACGACATCGCCGCGCTGCCGGGGATCGATGTCTCGCCCTACGCGGATCTGTCGCCAGACCGGGCGAGCCTGGTCGAGCGGGTCGCGACGCTGTACCGGCTGACCCAGCCCGCGCTGCGCCCGCGGATCGTCGTGACCTCGGCCGAGGCGCTCGCACGCAAGACGCTGGCGCCGGTTGAGCTCGCGCGCCGCGGCCTGTCGATCAAGGTCGGTGACACGATCGATCGCGACGAGCTCGCCGCGCTGCTGGTCGCCGGAGGCTGGTCGCGGACGCCGGTTGTCGACGAGCCCGGCACGTTCGCGGTGCGCGGTGGCGTGATCGATGTCTACGCGCCGCTGGCGCCGCACCCGGTCCGGATCGAGCTATTCGGCGACGAGGTCGAGTCGTTGCGCTGGTTCGAGGCGGAGTCGCAGCGCACGCTGCGGCCGATCGACTTCGTGCACCTCCATCCGGTCCGCGAGACGATCAACACCGGTGGCAGCGACGTCCGCGCCCGGATCCGCGCGTACGCCGACGAGATCGCGCACCCGACGAAGGCGACCCGCCGGTTGATCGAGCAGCTCGAGGCCGGCGAGGTCTTCGTCGGCATCGAGGGCCTGACGCCGGCGTTCCACGACGCGATGGCGGCGCCCGCGGCCTACGTCCCGCCCGAGGCGCGGTGGCTCGTCATCGATCCCGATGCCTGCCGCCGAACGATCAGCGACACCTGGATCGACGCCGAGGCGCGCTATCCGCAGCACGACACCAAGGAGCTCGCCTACCCGCCCGCCGCGCACTTCGCGACCGCCGACGAGATCGGCGCGTTCACCGCGCCCCGCCGGATCCTGCTGCCGACGCTCGAGCTGCACGACGTCGGCGATGCGATCCGGCTGCGCGCGGACGTCGACGATCTCCGCGTGCTGCGCCAGGAGCTCGAGCACGCACGCACGTTCGGCGACACCGAGCATGTCCAGCCGCTGCTCGGCCGGCTCACGAGCTGGCTCCGTGACGGGCTACGCGTCGCGATCGCGTGTGACTCGCAGAGCCGCATCGATCGGCTCTCTGGCGTGCTGACCGCGCGCGGCGTCGACGTCCGGATCGCCCCGCCCGATGCGCGGCCGACGAGCTTCCTCGGCGTCACGATCGTGCCAGGGGCGCCGGCCCACGGCTTCGCGTCCCCGCGCGATGGCGTCGCGATCGTCACCGCGGCCGACATCTTCGGGCACCGCACGCACCACCCGTCGCAGAAGCGCAAGCGCGCGAAGGATGCGCTGCTCGGCGGCGTCGCCGACTTCTCGCAGCTCGCGAGCGGCGACTACCTCGTCCACCAGCGCCATGGCGTCGGCCGCTACCTCGGCCTCAAGAAGCTCGCGGTCGGCACGGTGTCGATCCTGCACACGACCCGAACATGGAGCGGGCCGGATTCACTCCGGCCCGCGGGGTCGATCGGCGCGCCGACGCCAAGACCCCTCGAAATAGATGCGCTGCACCTCGAGTACGACGGCGGCACGCTCTATCTCCCGGTCTACCGGCTCGGCGAGGTCCAGCGCTACGTCGGCGCCGAGGGCCACGCGCCGAAGCTCGACAAGCTCGGCGGCCAGACCTGGGAGGTCACCCGCAGCAAGGTCGCGCGCCACATCCGCGCGCTCGCCGAGGAGCTGCTGCAGCTCTACGCCCAGCGCGCCGCGCTGCCCGGCCACCGGTTCCCGCCCGCCGACGATAGCTATCGCGAGCTCGAGGCGACCTTCCCGTTCGACGAGACGCCCGATCAAGCCGCCGCGATCGACGCGGTGCTCGGCGACATGGAGGCGCCGCGCGCGATGGATCGCCTGGTGTGTGGCGACGTCGGCTACGGCAAGACCGAGGTCGCCCTGCGCGCGATCTTCCGCGCCGTCCAGGGTGGCAAGCAGGCGTGCGTGCTCGCGCCGACCACCGTGCTCGTCGAGCAGCACTTCCGGACGATGACCGAGCGGTTCTCCGGCTTCGGGCTCAACATCGGCAAGCTGTCGCGCTTCCAGGGCAAGGCCGAGCAGCTCGAGACCGCGAAGAAGCTCGCCGAGGGCAAGCTCGACGTCGTCGTCGGCACCCACCGCCTGCTCTCGCCCGACGTCCGGTTCCACGATCTCGGGCTCCTCGTGATCGACGAGGAGCAGCGGTTCGGCGTCGCCCACAAGGAGAAGATCAAGAAGTCGCGCACCCAGGTCGACGTGCTGACGCTGACCGCCACGCCGATCCCGCGCACCTTGCACCTCGCGATGGCGAACCTGCGCGACCTCTCGATCATCGCCACGCCGCCCGCCGATCGCCGCGCGGTGCGCACCTTTGTCTCGCGCGTCGACGACGCGGTGATCAAGGAGGCGATCGAGCGCGAGCTCGGCCGTGGCGGCCAGGTGTTCTTCATCAGCCCGACGATCGGGCACATGGCGCCGCGCGCGATCGATCCTCGCCTCGCGACCGCCGCGATGGACGGCAAGCCGCAGCGTCGGATCAAGCCGCGCGACGACGACCGCACGATCGAGGAGTGGGCCGCCTACGTCCAGGCACTCGTCCCGCGCGCGCGCATCGGGATCGGCCATGGCTCGCTGAGCGCCGACCAGCTCGAGAAGGTCATGGTGCAGTTCATCAGCGGCGAGCTCGACGTCCTGGTCGCGACGACGATCGTCGAGAGCGGCCTCGACATCCCGCGCGCCAACACGATGTTCGTCGCGCGCGCCGACGCGTTCGGGCTCGCCCAGCTCTACCAGCTGCGCGGGCGGATCGGCCGCAGCAAGGATCGCGCGTACTGCTACCTCCTGGTGCCCGAGCCCGAGCACATCACCGACGAGGCGCGGCGGCGGCTCGAGACGCTGCAGCGGTTCACCGAGCTCGGCGCTGGCTTCCAGATCGCGTCGCAGGATCTCGAGATCCGCGGCGGCGGCGAGCTGCTCGGCGGCAAGCAGTCGGGCTCGATCGCGGCCGTCGGCTTCGATCAATACGTGCGGATGCTCGAGCGCGCGGTCGCCGAGCTCGGCGGCAAGCCGATCCATTCCGAGATCGATCCCGAGCTGACGATCGAGACGCCCGGCTTCATCCCCGACGACTACGTCCCCGATCCCGGCCAGCGCCTCGAGCTCTACAAGCGGCTGTCCGCGGTCGAGACCGACGAGGATCTGCGCGACGTGATGGCCGAGATCACCGATCGCTACGGCCCACTGCCCGGCGAGGTCCTGCTGCTCGGCGAGATCATGGGCGTCAAGGCGCTCGCGCGGAACCTCGGCGCGCTCGCGCTCGAGATCTCGAGTCACCGCGTCGCGATCGCGCTCGCCGACGGCAGCGCGCGGCTGCAACAGGTCATCGCCGCCGGCTTTCGCAAGCTGCCCGATGGCCGGTTCGGGATGACGCCGCCTGCACCCGGCGGTGCGGCCGGCGCGCGCCGTGCGTTGCTCGACGTGATCTCGCACACAACCTGACCGCACCATCGATGCGAGCCGCTTGGATTCGCCTCGCCGGCCGAGTGGCTGAACGTCCTGTGCCGAGCGCGAGGTTACTCGGGAAGGATGCGAAACGGTTTACGATCGAGCGTGCGAAGCGCCCTAAAATGACGTTTGTCGAGTGTGAGTACGTCACGCGTGCGATGGCGAGCGGCGAGAACCACGATCGATGCGTCGGCCAAGCCGATCTCGAGGTCGGAGTGCTTTTCGATCACCTTTCGCGCAGTGGCGACGTCGCTCGCGGCAAATGCTTCGAGCCGGTAGGCGCCGCGAGCGACCTCCTCGAGTAGTGCGGTCTCGGCCGCAAAGCCGACGCGTGTCGCCAACAGGTAATCGAGCTCGGCGAGCACAAACGGCGAGAGGATCAGCGGGGGACGCGCCTTTGCCAGAACGGCAGCGCATGACGTGTGCATGCGCTGGCTCGAATCGATCGCGGCAAGTAGCCCGCTCGTATCGAGAAGAATCATCGCTCGCCAAAACCACGCAAAGCGCGATCGACGTTCTCTGCAAGCGTCGGCTTGCCGCTTCTGAACAGGGGGAGCTTCGGTCGCGGCTGGCGCTTCTTGCGGGTCGCGACCGCAATGGCTTCTCGAATCACGTCAGCCTCGCTGCATCCCCGCTCGGCAGCCACCTCTTCGACGGACCGCTTCAGCTCGGCGGGCAAGTAGATGGTCGTCTTCTCCATACCATATACGGTACCATACGTGGATCGATCGATCGCCACTTCTTCGATCGCGGATACGCGCAGACGCGTGACCTTGCTTTCATCGCGCACCACGACCGCGACAGCCGCTCGTCGGCCAGCGCGTCGACGAGCTCCGTGCCCGGTTCGGAACGGCGTTTCGCGAGCAGACCGCCGCCGAGATGGCCGAGTCGATCGAGCGGATCTTGCGCCACGCGCCACCGGGCATCGATCGGTCGGTGCTGACCGCGCGCGGCCGTGGCGATCGCTGTTCCTGCCGCCGACCGAGCTTGCCCGCTCGGATCGGTCGACGGTTGTCGCCGTCGGCACCGTCGAGTGACGGGTGCCGCGCCGAGCTCTCGCGGGGCTTGTTGCAGATGCTGGCCCGTGCTACGTGAACCTATCGTGATGACTCGGTTTCTCGTCGCCATCGGCCTGGTGTGCGCCCTCGCCAGCGGGTGCAAGAAGAAGGAGACCGCCGGTACCGACAAGGACGGCGCGCCTGGCCAGGGTCGCGTCCAGAAGGCGCCGCCACAGAGCGCCGAGGAGATGAAGACGCCGCTCGCGAAGATCGACGACGTCACGATCACGCTCGGCGAGTTCCAGGAGCGGATCAACCGGCAGTCGCCGTACATCCGCGCGCGCTACACGTCGCTCGAGCAGAAGAAGGAGTTCCTCGATTCGCTGGTGCGGTTCGAGGTGCTCGCGAAGGAAGCCTACCGCCGCGGCCTCGACAAGGATCCCGAGGTCGTCCGCACGATGAAGCAGGTGATGATCCAGAAGCTGATGCGCGATCAGTTCGACGCCAAGGTCACCGCGGACACCGTCCCGGAGACCGAGCTGAAGGCGTACTACGACGCGAACCTCGCCGAGTACGTGAAGCCCGAGGAGGTCCGGGTGTCGGCGGTGATCCTCAAGAACAAGGCGCAGGCCGACCGGGTCGCCCTCGAAGCGCGCGGCGACGCCGGCAAGACCAACAAGGGCTTCCGCGATCTCGTGATGAAGTACTCCGCGGACGAGGAGACCAAGTTGCGCGGCGGCGATCTGCGCTACCTCGACACCGCGAACAAGGAGCTTCCCGCGCCGGTCGTCAAGGCCGCGTTCAGCCTGGTCAACACCGGGGATGTCTCGACCGCGATCGACGCCGGGAACGGCACCTGGTACGTCCTCAAGCAGACCGGCCGCCGCAAGTCGATGACGAAGTCGTTCGAGGACGCGAAGCCGCAGATCCGCAACAAGCTGTTCCGCGAGAGCCGGCTCAAGGCCCAGAAGGACTTCGTCGATGGCCTCAAGGCCAAGGCCAAGGTCGAGATCAACGAGGCCAACCTCGCGAAGGTGCGCATCGACACATCCGCCGCGGTGGACGACGGTCATGGCCACGACGTCGTCGCCCCGCCGCAGCCGGGTACCGGTCCCATCAACCCGCCACCGCCGGAGGCCCCGGGGGGCCCCGTCCCGGATGGCTCGCCGGCGCCCGCGCCAGGCAACCGCTAGCTCACGGAAGAGGTCAGAATGCTCGTGCGGATGTGGTCTGTGGTCGTCCCGGTCGTCGTCTCGACGATCGTCTTCCTGGTCGTCTCGACCGAGGTGGCACGTGCGCAGGCACCGCAGCCGGACCGACCGGCGTCGCCGAACTCCGGCCGCAAGGTCGTCGTCGAGCGCGTGATCGCGATCGTGAACGACGCCATCATCCTCGCGAGCGAGCTCGAGGCCCGCATGGTACCGGTGCGGGGTGAGGCGATGCAGATCGCCGATCCCAAGGAGCGCGACCGCCGACTCGCGAAGCTGTCGAGCCAGGTGCTCGACGAGATGGTCAGCGAGGAGCTGATCGTCCAGGCCGCCGAGACCGCGAGGATCGAGGTCGAGGCCAGCGAGGTCCAGGCCGCGCTCGACGAGATCAAGCAGAACAACAACCTCGACGACGCCGGCCTCGCGCAGGCTCTCGCGGCGCAGGGCTACACGCTGTCGAACTACAAGCACGACCTGCGGCGCCAGCTGCTGCGGCTGCGCGCCGTCAACCAGCTCGTCGCGCCCAAGGTGCAGGTCACCGAGGAAGACGTCCGCGCGCGCTACGACGAGATGCAGCGCCGCAGCCAGTCCGTGAGCGCCGTCAGCCTGTCGCACATCCTGTTCAAGCTCTCCGAGAAGCCCACCGAGCAGCAGCTCGCGGAGGCCAAGGAGAAGGCGGCCAAGGCGATCGCCCGCGTCAAGAATGGCGAGGCCTTCGACAAGGTCGCGGCCGAGGTCTCCGAGGACGACAGCACCAAGGCCACGGGGGGACAGCTCGGCTGGTTCCAGCGCGGCAGCGTCCAGCCCGAATGGGAGCAGATCGTATTCTCGATGGAGAAGGGCGACGTTCGCGGCCCGGTGACCGGTCCCCAGGGCCTGCACGTCTTCCAGGTCATCGACGTCAAGAACAACCAGATGAAGCCGTTCACCGAGATGAAGGAGCAGATCATGCGCGAGCTCCGCCGGCGCGAGATGGACAAGCAGACCGCGACCTGGCTCGAGGACCTTCGCAAGAAGGCGTACATCGACATCAAGCTGCGCTGACCGCGTCGCCGACCGGCCCCCCTGTCCTGCTACAACCCCGGCACCAGCCCCAGGCACCACCCGGCCACTTGGGTCGCCGGCGCTTTCGGGTAGGTGCGAAACGCCGATTCGGATCCATGCTTTTTGGATGTGGATCGAAGGCGCGTCGCGGTGATGTTCCTCGGCGGTCCGCATACAATGGTTCCCACCTGGGGGAATCGTGTCCGACAACCGCCGTACATCGACTCGTTTCGACGTCTGGATCGAGAGCAAGCTCGTCGTCAACGGCGAGACGATCGACGTGACGATGACCAACATCTCCCTGGGCGGTGCGTTGATCGCGGGCACGAAGCAGCCGATGGGACAGCGGGTGTCGATCTCGTTTCGCGTGCCGACGCTGGCCGACCCGATCGAGGTCGGCGCCACCATCCGGTGGTCGGATCCGAAGGGCGTGGGCCTGCAGTTCGACGGATTTCGGGCGCGTGACGTATGGGCGCTCAACGAATATTTCAAGCAGCTCGTTTGATCATCGGCCGGGTCGTCCGCCGGGTCGTCCGCCGGGTCGTCGCCTGCCTCGGCGTCGTGCTCGCGAGCGCGCCCGCGGCCGCCGCTCCTCGCTCGCACGAGCGCGTCGCCATCGTCGACCTGGGTCCCGACGCGCATGACAGCACGGTGCGCCAGCGGCTCGCCGCGGCAATCGTCGCGGCCGGCCTCGATCCGGTGATCGGCGACGGCGTCGAGGATGCGCTCGCCGGGCAGAACGTCGACAAGGATGCGGTCGAGCTCGCGGCGGCGCTCGCCGAAGCGCAGCGCGCGTTCGGCGCCCTCGACTGTGCGGCGACCATCACTGCGAGCACGAAGGCGGCGGCGATCGGGGCGATGCGGCAGGCCGCGGGGCTCGACGTGCCCGAGCTCGCGCGTGCGTTCACCTATCTGCTGCTTTGCAAGGATCGCGGCGGCGACACCGATGGCGCGATGGTGGCGGCGACACGGCTACGTGCGCTCGGCATGTCGATCGCGCGGCCCGGTGATGTCCCGGCAGCGGTCTGGCGCAAGTACCCCGAGGTCGACACCGTGATCGATCGCGAGCTCGTGAAGCTCGAGATCGCGACCGACATCCCCGACGCGATCGTGTGGATCGATCTCGCGCCTGCCGGCAAGGCGCCGCTCCAGGTCCAGCTGCCGGCGGGCGATCACCTGATCGCGGTCGCGCGCGGTACCCGGCGTGGCTGGGCCGCAGGTCACACCGATCCCGCGCAGACCAAGCTCGCGATCCCGACGACCGATCGCGCCGCAGCGAGCTCGGCGGTCGCGTCGCGGGTCGCGTCGTGGAAGGGCGCGCTTCCCGCGCCGGCGGAGCTCGGCTGGGTCATGGGCGAGGTGCGCGCGCGGATCGTGCTGGTTCGCCGCGGCGACAACGTCGAGGTATGGGGGCGAATCGGCCGCACCGAGACGCCGTACCGGCTCGGCGGCGACGACGGCATCGCGAAGCTCGGCGAGCTTGATCGGCTGCTCGCGCTCGTCGTCGATCGCGTGCAAACCTGGAACGATCGCGCGCCCGATCCGGATCGCCCGCTGCTGGTCGAGCCCCCCGGCGACGACATCCCGCGACGCCGCGCGGACCCGCCGACGAAGTGGTGGGTCTATGCCGCGATCGGTGCGGCCGCGGTCGCCGCAGGCACCGCGATCTATCTCCACGACGCGGGCAGCGATCGCCAGCGCGTCGAGCTGATCTTTCCTCGATCCGGCGCCCCGGCCGGCGCGCAGGTGCAGCCATGAAGCGCCTGCTGCTGGCGCTCGTCGCTCTCGCGATCTCCTCGATCACCTGGGCCATGCCCGCGTTCGCGAGCCCGCGGCTCGAGCTCGCCGCGCGCAACGGTCGCGTCACCGTGTACGCCGAGGCCGGCCTCGAGGACACCGCGCGCGAGCTCGCGGATTCTGCCGAGGCCACGCTGACCCGGATCAGCGGCGACCTCATCAGCTTGCCCAGACCGCAGCAGATCGAGGTGCGGCTGGTCCGCCACGCGCGTGACCTCGCAGACATCGCGCCCGCGGGCCGCGGTGCGCCGGCGTGGGCGATCGGCGTCGCGTATCCCGACCTCGGCGTGATCTCGGTCGCGATGCGGCGCGGTGCGCAGCTCGTCGAGCCCGCCGCGACGCTGCGCCACGAGCTCGCGCACGTCGCGCTCGGTGCCGCGCTCGGCGATCGCGCACCGCACTGGCTGCACGAGGGCTTCGCCTATCAGCACTCCGCGGAGTGGTCGTGGCAGCGCGCCGAGACGCTCGCCGGGATGGCGTGGTTTGGCAGCGTCATCCCGCTCGAGCAGCTCGACGGCTCGTTCCCGCGCGAGGAGCTGCCCGCGCACCGCGCCTACGCCGAGAGCTATGACTTCGTCGGCTTCCTGTCGCGGCGCGGCCGCTGGGAGGACAAGTCCGACGACGGCGATCGCTGGCCATTCCGGCGGTTCCTCACCGAGATCGGCCGCGGCAGCGAGCCCGATACCGCCGCGCGCGTCGCCTTCGGCCGGACCCTGCAGCAGCTGTTCGACGAGTGGAAGCTCGATCTCGGCGCGCGCTACATGATGATGCCGGTCGGCCTGTTCGGCCTGGCCCTGTGGATCCTCGCCGCGATCCTGCTCGTGCTCGCCTACCTGCGCCGGCGCGGCCAGAACCGCCGCCGCATCGCGCAGTGGGACCTCGAGGACCTCACGCGCCGCGAGCGTCAGAGCGCCGTCGTCCAGCCGCCACCCTACGTGCCATGGCCCGGTGAGGATCCGCTCGACGAGGATCCCGAGGACCGCCCGCCGGCCGGTCCGCGGCTACCGAACTGAACCAGTCAACACCAGGGTGGACGGTCACGAGTGATGCGCATATACTGTGCGCACGTCCCATGCCGGCCACAAAGCGCACACGCAAGACGCCGACCAATCTCTCGTTGCGGACGGATCTCGTGCATCGTGCCAAGCAGCTCGGTCTCAATCTCTCCGAAGTCGTCGATGCGGCACTCGAACAGGCGATCAAAGACACCGAGGGAAAGGTCTGGCTGGAGGAGAACCGCCAGGCCATCGCCGAATACAACGCCCTCGTCGCCCAACGCGGTGTGTTCAGCGCCGGACGTCGCCGGTTCTGATGGCCCAGTTCGACGTCCACACGGATCGCAAAGGCAAGTTGTACCCGCTCCTGCTGGATGTGCAGGCCGACCTGCTGTCCCACCTCGACACCCGCGTCGTCGTACCGCTCGCCCCGAAGCGACGATATCGGGCCACGCCGATGCGTCGCCTCAATCCGGTGATCGTGTTTCGCGGCACCGAGTACGTCGTGGTCGTTCAGGAGCTCGCAGCGATCCTCGCTGGCGAGCTCGGAGCCGTTCAAGGCTCGCTGGCGGCGCACCGGAGCGAGCTCATCGCCGCGCTCGATCTGCTTTTGACGGGAAGCTGATCGCGTGGTCCGGAGGGCGCGCCCTCCGGCGGGCCCGCGGTTACCGAACGGACGCGACTGCGCTGTTCGCGGGTTCGTCCGCTATCCCGCCGGCTCGCAGGCCTCGGTGATGCCGCAGTCGCAGGCGATCGCGAGCGCCGCCTTCGCCTGAGCGGCGTCCGCGGGATAGCAGACGCGGTCGGCGCTCGCGATGCATCCCGGCGTCAGCCGGCGACCGAGCTCCATGCAGGCCATCGGGTGGCCGAGCTGGCAGGCGGTCTCGAGGTACGCCCGCGATCGCTCGGGGTCGGCCTTCGCGATCTCCGCCAGTTCCACGCAGGAGTCCGCGACCCCGAGCGAGCAGGCCTCCTCGTGGAGAGCTGCGTCGCGTGAGCGATAGGCGCGCCAGCCGCACGCGAACGGGTCATCGACGCAAGCCACGTTCGACGGCGGCTTGAGATCCGCGTACCGCGCGCAGCCTGCCGGATCACCGATCCGGCAGGCCTGGTAAAAAAAGGTGTGTGCGATCAACGGTCGCGGCGGCGTGTCCGCGAGCAGCTCCCCGACCGCCATGCAAGCGAGCGCATCGCCGCCATCACACTCGGCCACGTGCTCGGCAAGTGTCGCGCAGAGATCTGGCGGTCCGAGAATGCACGGTGCGAGCAGCTTGGCGCCGGCATCCGGCAGCGCCCCGAGCCCCTGCATCGGCCAGCGCCCTGCGGATCGAACGGTTGCGGTGGCCGGCGATGCCGGCGGGCTCGACGTCGTCGGTCGTGCAGCGATCTTCCTCGCGCGCTCCAGCGTCGCCGCTCGCTGCGCTCGAAACGCGCGTGGATCGAGTCCTGGCGGCGCGAGCCGGGCGCCGCGCTCGGCGCGAGGTCTCGCGTGATCGCGGTGATCTCGAATCCGCCAGCCGACGACCGCCGCGATCGCGCCGACCACCACGCCCCCCGCGATCCACCGTGCTCGCAACGTCACGGCGCCAGTATGCGCCTGGGTTGACCGACACTCGCAACGGTGTCAGCTACTACAGCGGCGCGAGACCGCGACCGCGCGCGAGCCACCGCCGCTCGAATGCGTGTGGCCGCTGTCGTCGTCGCCTCGGGCGGTTTGCCGCCGAGCGCCGTGATCACCTGCGCGAGCTGCGCCTCGGTGATCGCGTCGTCAGGCTGCGGCGGCGGTCGCTTGTGCCCGGTCATCGCGCCGTTCGCGGTGATCATGTCGAGCATTACAGAACGCGCGATGAGCTCGCCCGACAAGGCCTCGCTTGCCGAGCGAGACCGTCCCTTCGCTCGAGCTTTGCCAGCGGTATTGCGGACTTGGCAACAATCGACACGTCGCGTGTCACCTTTGGCGGCTGCCGGGTACTCACCCTCGCCTAGAGTCGAACGGAGTCCCCGATGAGCCTGAGTTCTACAGACACCCTTTCCGATGATGCCCACCTGCTCGCAGCGAGCCAGCGCGGCAATGTCGCCGCATTCGGTCACCTGATCGAGCGCTATCACAACCTCGTCTGCGCGATTGCTTACAGCCGGACCGGCGATCGCATCGCGAGCGAAGACATCGCGCAAGAGACGTTCCTTGCGGCGTGAACCGGAATCGCAGGACTGCGCGATCCAGACAAGCTGCGCTCGTGGCTCTGCGGAATCGCACGCAACCTGTCGGGCAAGACACTTCGCGGTCGCCGGCGCGAGCCGATCCAGGACGTCGATGATCTCGAGGGTCAGCTCGCGGGCGATCCGGGTCCGCTCTCCGCGATGCTGAGCAAGGAGCTCGAAGCGACAGTCTGGACCGCGCTCGAGCGCTTGCCCGCGACGTATCGCGAGCCACTCGTGCTGTTCTATCGCGAGCAGCAATCGATCAAGCAAGTCGCGCTTGGCCTCGGCCTCACCGAAGAAACCGCGAAGCAGCGGTTGTCGCGCGGCAGGCTCTCGTTACGCGACAACATGGGCGAGCTCGTCGAGCAGACCCTGCAGGCAGGACGGCCCCGCAAGGCGGCAGCCGCCGCAGTGCTCGCGGCGATCATCGCTGCGCAAGGCACGGGTAAGGCACTCGCGGCGACCCATACAACCCGTAGTGCAGGTCGCGTCGTCAAGCTCGCCGCCGCCGGAACCGTGGCGTGCGTTGCCGCCGGCATTGCGGTGTTCATCGGTGCGTCACGGCCTGCGGAGCAGACACGCTCGTCGCCAGCCGAGCAGCAGGCGATCCTGGCGCAGCTGCGTCGCGCGCACGCGGCATGGAAGACGAGCACCGGTGGCGCACGCACGTGCCAGCTCGGCGGCAGCGTCGTGGGCGCGGATGGCGCGGTCGTGCAAGGAGCTCTCGTCGCCCTCGTCGAGCACAGCTGGCAAGCATCCGCGCTCGAGCCGATCACGGTCGAGACCGACAAGCATGGACAGTGGAAGCTGCCGTCGCTCGCTGCTGGCTCGTACAGCGTCTCCGTCAGCGCGCCTGGCCTGCGTGCGCAAGCCCACGTGGTGACGTGCGCAGCGGCGAAGGCCGACGAGATCGCGTTCACGCTCCCGTCCGGCGGCAGCATGGTGCGCGGTTCGATCAGCGATGTTGGTGGCGGTCCGGTGGAAGCGGCGGCCGTGTGGCTGCTCGATCTGCAGCAGTCGTCTACGGTCTACGTGACGCGCAGTACCGCAGCTGGCGCCTACGAGCTGCGCGTCCCGCCCGGGCTGTACCTCGCGCTCGCAACCCATCCCGACTACACGCTCGAGGTCCGGCCGATCACCCTCGGTGAGGTTGCGACCCGTGAAGACCTGACCCTGTTGCCGGGCGGATCGATCGAAGGCACCGTCGTCGACGGGGTGACCGGTGCTCCGGTGGCCGGTGCGAAGGTCAGCACGCTCGCGCCCTCACCAGAGCTGAACCGCGAGGCACCGAGTCGCTGGCAGGTGCCGTCCATCTACGGTTCTCTGTTGTTTGTGGTCAGCGATGCGAACGGACGGTTTCGCTTGCGCGGACTCGCACCCGGCAACGTTCGGCTGAGCGCACGAATCGGTGCGTTCTCGACACCGACCCCGACGACACTCGCGCTGAATCTGGCCGAGGCGAAAACCGGCGCGACGATCGCCGTAGCCGCGGCGCGCACGATCTCCGGGTTTGTCGTCGCCCGAGGTGACGAACGTCGCGGTGTGCAGACCGTGCAGCTTGCTGCGATCCGCGAAGACGCGCCGGTCGCGATGCCGATCACGGCGACGACCGATGGTGCCGGGTATTTCGAGCTCACAGGTCTCACGCCGGGCAAGTACCGGCTCACCGCGCTCGGAACCGCGTTCTCGCCATACGTCGCCGACGAACCGATCGAGCTCGGCGAGCGCGACGTGATCGAGACGCTCGTGGTGCTCGATCGTGGTGTGGCGCTGCGTGGACGTGTCGAGCCGGGCACCTTGGCTTCGCTGAAGCTACAGCCCGCGCCGGGCGAAGCGTCGGTGGTGAGCTCCATCAAAGCCGCGATGACCCGCGCCGACGTCGACGAGCATGGCAACTTCACCTTCACGGGGGTCGCGCCCGGTGACTACGTGATCGTCGCGACGACGTACGACCGCCGCGGCGAGGTGGCGATCCGGGTGTCGACGACAGACCAGACCGCGGCGCCGATCACGCTCACGCCGCGCCCGGCAATCACCGGGACCGTCGTCGACGACACGGGTGCGCCGCTTGCTGGCGTGCTCGTCAGCGCCGCGCCACGGCGAGCTTCGGATGCGTTCGCCACCATGCACACGACCGTCCGGACCGACGAGCATGGTGCCTACACGATCCTCGGGGTCACGGCAGGTCGACACGAGCTCCACGTGTTCGACACGAAGGGACAGCGCGCCTGGGCAGGCTCCGCGAAGCACTCGTTCAAGAGCCGTATCACCACGGTTCCTACAACCGGCGCGGTCACCGAGAGGCTCGAGGTCGCCCGTGGCGGTGGTCGGATCACCGGTATCGTCGTCGGGCCCGATCAGCGCCCGATCACGGACAGCTGGATCGAAGTTCGCGCTCGCGGTGCGGACCGCGTGCCGGTGCTGTTTCCATCACCGCCGCTCCTCACCGACGCCGCTGGCCGGTTCTCGATCGACGGTCTCTTCGGCGACAAGCTTGTCGTTGAAGCGTCAGGTCCAGACGGCAAGCATCGCGCGGTTGTCACGGCGGCCCCGGGCGCGGAGCTCAGGCTCGAGCTCCAACCGATCGTGACGCTGACGGGCACCGTGACCCACGAGGGCAACCCCGTGCCCACGCTCGAGGTCGAGCTCGAGCTCGAGAGCACCGCCCAGTCTCGCTACGCGCGGGGTAGCGCAGGCCGATTCGCGATGTCGGCGACGACAGGCGACCACGAGCTCGTCGTCACGTCGAAGCTGGGCTATGCACGCCAGCCGATCACGATCGGAACCGCACCGACGGCCGTCGAGGTGGCTCTCGCGCCGTGGGCATCGGTACGCGGCCGTGTCGTCGGCCACGACGGCAAGCCGTGGGCCGACGCGATGATCATGGTCAAAGACTCCGTCGAGCACCGCCCGCTGCGGACCGACAGCGCGGGCAGGTTCGAGATCGAGCACATGATCGCAGGTCCCAACCGGCTGACCGTCATGCAGTCCACCGATCGCGGTCACGTTTCGGTGGAGCTCACGCTCGAGCCGGGACAGCGCCTCGACCTCGAGGACATCGCGGGGCGCGTTCCGCTGACCGGCGATCCGGCAGCCGACCTGAAAGCCATGCGGGCTGCGTTTCACACGACGGCAAGCTCGAGCGCTGACCTCGGCCTGCAACTGTTCGTGTCGGTGCAGCCGCCCACCGCTGCCAAGCTCGCCGCCGTCGAGAACGACCCATTGATCGCGTCTCGCGAAGGCAAGGATCCGAATGCGATGTTGTGGATCGCCGCAGTCGATCCGAAGGGACCTGCGGCACGCGCGGGACTGCGAACGGGCGATCGGATCGTCGGGGTCGGCATGGCGAAGGTTGATGGCGGCCAGTCCGCCGTCGAGATGATGATGTCACTGGCCCACACGTGGCGATCGAAGGGACGCGCGGTGACGTGGGCGATCGTGCGTGGCCGGCGCGAGCATCGGATCGATGTCCTCGTGCCGGACTGATTCGAGGATTACCAAGCCGCCCGCTGCGTCGCGATCAGCCGGCCGTGACCGGGTTGGTTCCGCACCACAGCGCCATGTTGCCCTCTTCGTATCGCAGCTGGCAGTCGATCAAGCCTGCGCACTCGAGCGCGCGTGACTGATCGGCGCGCGCGGGTGCGAGTGCACGCAGCTTGGTCTCGGCAGTCAGATAGTGATCCGCGTAGAGCAGAATGCCGCCCGAGCTGCGCCAGGCGTGCGTCGCGCTCGGTGTCGCCCATCCAGCTGTAGAATGCCGCCGACGGGTGAACCGTTCGCGAGATTCGCCGGCAATTCCTGCCTGACGGCTACAGCGGAGGGAACGAGTCCATTCGCGGCCTACACCTCGCGGCTTGCGTTGTCGGGCACGTCCCCGAGGTGCCCGCGGAGGTTGGAGCCCCGCGGGCGTCAAACGATCACAGGCCGATCGTCATCCACGCGACGAGGACTTTGCCGTTCTTGTCCTTGTAGATCTCGAACGGCAGCGCGCGTAGCCCCTCGGCGTTGTGCTGCACCCCGAACGAGATCGTCCGGCCCCGGCGCCACGCCATCCGCGAACATGTCCGGCACCTTGCCCCGGAGAGACATCGGCCTTGACCCATCGACGCCATCGAGGGCCACGTTCCCGCGGGAACGTCCCTGTCCGGATCCCTGCCAGGCATCAAACAACGGTGGCCATCGAGACGAAGTCGCACGTTGCGGCCGTTGGTTTTCATTCTTGCGCAGCTCGACCAACCGCGACCAAGCGATCAAACCCGTCAGGGTGGCCATGTAGGGTTCGGCAGTGGCGACGCTCGTGCACGGCGACTTCGAGTGGGATGACGTCAAGGCAAAGAGCAATCTCGCCAAGCACGGCGTTGCCTTCGAGGAAGCGGTCCATGCGATGAAGGACCCTCTATCGTTGGACTTCGAGGACCTCGTAGAGCCGGCCAATCTGACCACGTTGGCAGCCACGCCCGACGGGCGTATCTTGTACATCGTCTCCACCGAACGCGACGAACGCCTACGGATCATCTAGCGCGCGAAACGCCACTCCTCAGGAACGACGACGCTATGAAGAAGCAAACTGATCCCAGTGCTGAATCGCTCGAGGAGATGCCCGAGATCGACGATGAGCGGTTCCGGCGTCGTCCTGGCCGCGGCCATCACGTTGAAAGAAGCGCAGGCGAGATCGTGACGATCGAGGCGGAGATCTACGCGCACTTCGGTTCGGCCGAGGCCGTGAACGATGCACTTCGACAGGTCGTGGCCGGCAAAAAGGCTGCGGGTACGTGATCACAACTTGAGGGGCCACCGACGCGAAGGCGAACGTTGCGGCCCGCGCACCATCCCTATCCAACGCAGCGCTCATGTACTTCGGTGGACCGCTCAAGAAGACCGCCAGACGTTTCCTTCCCAAGGAGCTCACGTTGGCGCGAACCAAGTGCAACGCGTCGCTGTTGCGCTCGTTGCTGGGCGATCCAGAGCGTGAGCTGTGGCGACGGCAACGGACTCCGCTCATCCGCGTGCGCGTGTCGTCGCAACAAGCTCACGCGGTCAACAGAGCGATGCGTTCGAGGGTTGAATTGCTCACCGCGACGGGCTGGCGCTGACCTCCTCGCACACGCGTGGCAAGGTGGCCTGAGCGATCACCGGGAGAGCCGGTGGCGCCAGAAGCCTGGCTCACGACTCGTGTGCGCGATCGCCAGCACGCGGATCTCCTGGTCGAGCTCGACAAAACGTGGCGCACGTGCAGCCACGTCCGGTAGTACGGGCGCGACTACAGCCAGCTGCCGAGCTGGGTCTTCGCGTCGTCGACGGAGAGCGTCGCGGCGGCCTGGGCGACGTCGTCGGGGACCCAGTCCGGGAACGGCGTCGTGAAGTTGCGATGCTCGCCGGTCGGCATGTGCTCCTGCTGGAGCGAGGCGACGCGGTCGGCCTCGAGCACGCCGGCCTTCGCGAGCACGGCGAGCGCGGCCCACAGCCGCCGGTGGACGAACGTGACCTTGTGATCGATCAGCTTGAAGCAGCGGATGTCGTCGGCGTCATCGATCGACGACAGCGCCTCGAAGATCACCTGCGCCCTGGGGTGTGACCACCAGCTACCGACGATCGGCTCGCCGGCGATCGCCTCGGCAAGGCTTGGCACCGGGCCCCTGGCCGAGGCGAGCACGACGCCATTCTGCTCGACGAACTTCGACCACTTCGGCTTTGCGGCCGAAGCCTTGCGCACGGGCTTCGCGATTCGCGGCTTCGCGCGCTTCGGCGCGACCCTCGCGGTTTTCTTCGGCTTCGCCGCGGCCTTCGACTTCGCCGCGGCCTTTGGCTTTGGCTTCGGCTTCGACGCGGCCTTGGACTTCGCCAACTTCGTGGGCGCGCGCTTCGACGCAGCACCGCGACCGACGGACTTCGCCTTGGGGGACTGCCTGGAGCGCGTTGGCTTCTTCACCGCGGGATGACGAAGAGGAAATCACGGGGCGGGACAAAACGGTAGCCGTCTTCGGTCACTCGAATGATCTCCGAGCCGTCCTCACCGAGCAGGCGGCGGATCCGCATGATGTTCGTGAACAGCGCGGCGTCGTGGCGCAGCGGGTGGTACTCGACGTTCCACACGGCCTGGACGATCGCCTCCTTGGAGAACACCTTGCCGGGTGCGGCGGCGAACAGGAACAGCAGGCGCTTGAGGAGGCTGCGGCGCCGTAGGTCGGCGAGCTCGACGCCGTGGCGCCAGATCACCTCGCGGACGCCATCGACGGCGAGCGCACGCGCGCCCAGTCGCAGGACCTCGGGGTTCGCATCGGCGACATCGCTCGGCACGCCTTCAGCGTCGATCACGCGGAACGGGCGCTGGGCGGTCAGGCCGGGATCGGTGAGCAGGCGCGCGGCGCCCTCGATCGCGGTCGTGGCCATGGTGGCCGCGCTCGGTGCGGACGGATCGGCGACCGCCTCGTGACCGGAGATCGCATCGAGCGCCGCATGGGCGACGAGGCGCTCGACCGGG
>JBKJUF010000145.1:0-2644 GCA_046590445.1 Kofleriaceae bacterium | reverse complement strand
GGCGTCCTGGCGGCGGCGCACTCGGCAGCTTGCCGCGGGGCTGCTCCGGCGAGACGAAGCCGACCGCGGGGTGTGCCGCCGACATCCGCGGCTGACCGGCCGAGCGCTCGGCCTCGTCGAGCAGGCTCGCGATCCGCGGATCGTTGGGATGCTGCGCTCGCACGCGCCGGAAGATCTCGACCGCGGCGGCGACATCGCCCTTGCGGAGCAGCGCCTCGGCCTTCAACACCTGCGCGGCGATCGACGTGTGATCGAGCTCGAGCGCGACCCGCATCTCGGCGAGCACCTCGTCGAAACGCTTGAGCGCGAGCAGGGCCTGCCCGAGCACGACGCGACCCTCGACCGTGGTCGGCCGCCCGAGCAAACCCAGGCGGCAGACCTTCACGGCCTCCTGGTACTGCCCAGCAGTGACCAGCGCCTGGCCACGGGTGACGAAGTCGCTTTGCGACACCTCTCGACGATGTTACCCCGTCTGGGGCCCGAGATGGAGCGAGCCAGCGGATGCTGGCGAGCGGGGGCCCATCGGCGAATCCCTCCGCGGGGCTTGGAAGATCAGGGGTCCCCGAAGCTTACTGATGTGACAGGGACCGTGCCGGCGTCGTGTCGCCGAGGTCGCCGGCGGTCGCCTGCGGTCCTTTTGCAGGGTCGGCGGCGGGCTTCTTGTCGTCCTCGACGGGCTCGAGCAGGCCGGGCATCTCGGCACCGCGCATCCGGGCCTCCTCGACCATCATCCAGGTCTTGCCGGTGCGCTGCCAGGTCTGCACGGCGTGGGTCTCTCGCAGCGTCCCCTCGGAGTCCATGTACCAGGAGACCTTGACCTGGACCCTTGCCTCGGTCTTGCCGCTGCGGGAGACGTTGACCACCTCGTAGTCGGTGATCCGCAGATCCTCGGCGCGCTCGTCCATGTCCTCGACGAACTTCGAGCGCTCCGCAGGCGGGATCAACGCCGCGGCGATCGCGTAGCGCTGCCAGCGGATCCCCTCGTTGTAGCTGCGGATCGATTCCGCGAGCGTCTCGGAGTTTTGCTGACGGGCTCCGCAGGCAGCCAGCGACAGCGCAGCAACGATCGAACACATCGCGTATCTCATGGTTCTCCTCCACCGGGGGCGCGCTTCTTGCGGACAGCTTTGATCGCGTCGAGATCGCGCGCACCGAGCTCGCGAGTCACGACCAGCACGACCACGAATGTGATGCCGACGATCGCTACCTCGGCGAGCGTCATCAGCTTGCCGTGCAATGGCAGCACGCGGCCGACCGCGAGGGCGACGGTGGTCGCGATCGCGATCCGCACGATGCTCGCGATCGGCAGGAACGCGCCGAGCTTGCGGGTCAGGAGCCAGCCCGACGCGATCGCGCCGAACAGCATCGCGCCCGCGGTGACCGTCGCCGCGACCGCGAGGACGTCACCGCTCTCGGCGGCGCGCGGGATCGCGATCCAGTTGCCGACGATCGACAGCCCGAGCGTGGCGGCGGCGATCGCGATCGCGGGTCGGGTGTGGCCGGCGCTGTTGAGGATCGTGCCGTTGATCGCGAACACACTGAACGCGACGTTACCGAACGCGAGCGGCAGCACGGCGGTCGCGCCCATCTCGACGTAGTCCGGCGCGTAGATCAGGCCGAGCACATCCGCGGGGTTTGCAGCCATGACGACGGCGATCGCCATCGCGAAGATCAGCGAGTACCGCGAGGTCACCGCGATGTAGCGCCGCGTGGTCTCGCGATCCTCGGAGAACGTCGACCGCGACACGAGCGGGAACACCACGAACGTGACCGCGATGATCGCCTGGTACGACAGCCGCGCGATGTTCTGGACGGCAGCGTAGTACGCGTTCTGGACGTCCGCGAGCACGCTTGGATCGACCTGGTAACCAGTGGTGCGCGCCGCCCACGGCATCACCGCGTCGAGGCTCGTCGCCAGCTCGCGCGCGTGCTCGGTGAAGTACACCGTCGTGAACCGCTTGATCAGGATGCCGTCGGCGAACATCAGCGCGTTGAACAGCGTCAGGTAGAGCGCGACGCTCGCGAAGAACTTCAGCATCGGCTTGATCGGCAAGCGTTCGTCGGTCGGGCTGGGCCGCGGCATGCCGACCCAGATCGCGGCGGCGCACAGGATGATCGCGACCGCCGCGACCCAGCCCCCGATCACGCCGAGCACGCCGAGGCCCGCCATCGCCATGCCGAGCAGGCCGGCGCTGCGGATCGTCGCGAACGTGATGTCGAGGCCGGCCTGCTTGTGGAACTGTTGCAGCCCATTCGCGGTCCCCACGAACACCGCGTAGAACGAGTTGCCGCCGATGATCATGCCGGCGAGCATCAGCGCCGACGTCTTGCTCTCGTCGAGCAGCACGTAGCGCGAGACCAATGGCGCTACCGCGATGAAGCCGATCGCGATCGGCAGCCCGAGCCGGACGTGCATGCGCAGGCCGGCGTGCTGGACGAACCGCGCCTTACCGGGCTGCTGCGCCGAGAACCGCGAGACCGCCTGGATCGTGCCCGTCACGAGGACGTTGTTCACGAACGACGCGATGCTCGCGACGATGCTATAGCTGCCGAACGCGGAGCGCGACAGGATGGCGGGCAGCCGGAACTGCACGACCATGCCCGCGAACATGAAGTAGAACTTCGCGAACGCGATGTAGAGGAC
>JBKJUF010000089.1:0-4427 GCA_046590445.1 Kofleriaceae bacterium | reverse complement strand
GGCCGATGTCGCGAACAGGGCCGCGAGCTCGCGCATCGTGAGGTTGGTGCGGAGCGCGATGCACGCGAGCAGCACGCGCGTGGGCCGTGGTAGCGACCATGGACGACCACGCGCACGCTCGATTAGGGCGAATGGTGGGCGACCGGTACCGCGTTAACAGCTCGAGCGCACGAGCACGCGGTCTTCGCCAACGATCGCTTGCAGGGATTGCACACGGGCGCGGCCACCCGCGGACCCATTGCCCAATGGTTCTCGGAAACCGAAATAGCCGATCGGCATTGATCTACCGCCCGATAGTCGTCGGGAAGCGTCCTTAAAAAGCTCACCCATGAAGTCAAGTTAGCAGCACTGCGCGGGCGTGACCGGCCGCGGCTCCGCGACGGTGTCCGGCGGCAGCAGCTGGCTGAGATGCCAGGCCTGCGCCTCGGTCACCCGCTGCGCCTCACGCTGCGCCTTCGCGACCGCGCGTACGAGCAACGTCGTGCTGATGAGCACGCCGAAATTCGCGCTGATCAGCACCACGAGCGCGGGCGTGCCGGCGAACCCGATCGCGACCGGCCGTGTGATCAGCGTGCCGCCAACGATCTCGAACGTGCGTGCGAAGACGCCGAGCTCTTCGAGCACGAGCGGCGCGACGAGCGCGACGGCGAGCGGCGCGACGACGAGCCACCACCGATCGATCAGCGGCGGGAACACGAGAAACGAGACCGCGGTGCTGCAGGCGACCGCGGGCACTATGACAAACGGCCCGAATAGCCGGCTCAGCAGGATGACGATCACGACGTTGCCGGCAAGCGAGATCAGCACGCACTGCATGGAGTAGGCCGGTCGGTACGATCCGAACATCGCGACGGCCACGACGATCGCGACGGTGGCCAAGATGCCTCCGATCGCGCCCCAGTCCTCGACCCCGATCCACATCAGGAGCGGCACGAACGCGAGGTAGCCAAGCTGTGTGATGGCAGCGAACCGGCTCTGGCGGACGGCCGTGTCCTGATCGGCGGCGAGGTGCCGCGCGACGAGGCCCGCCGGTTGCTCGCGATCGGGGATCGTCTCGAGCATGATCTTCGAGACGAGCGCCGCGGCGCCGGACTCCGGGTCGAGGGCGAGCGCCTGACCCGCAGCGCGCATCGCGTGGCCGCGCCGGGTCGGGTCCGCGGTCGCGAGATCGGCGCGGGCGCTCGCGAGGTGCACGGCGGCGAGCTCCCGGCGCAGCGCGGTGTCGCGGTCGCCGTCGAGATAGAGCTGGACGCGATCCGCGAGCGCGCGCGCTGTAGGCCGGTCGGTAGGCGTTTCGGCGAGCGCGGCGACGCACAGCGCGTCGAGCTCCGGCGGCACCGCCGCGGGTAGCGCCCGCTGTTGCTGGCGGCGTGCCGGTGAGGCAGCCGGGCCGGTCAAAGCGGTCCCGAGCGCATCGCGCGCATGCAACGGCTCGCCGGCGAGGATCTCGAACAGCATCGCGCCGAGCGCATAGACGTCGGTCGCGGTGGTCACCTCGTCGCCACGCAGCTGCTCGGGTGACATGTACCCGGGCGTCCCGAGGACCGCACCGAGCTGGGTGTTGGAATCCGTCTCGACGCCGGACGGTCCGCTGGCCTCGACGCTGGACAGTCCGCTGGACTCGACGGTCGAGCCCGAGCTGCGGGTGGCAGTCGGCCCATCAGCGATGACGCGCGCGATACCCCAGTCGAGTACGTACACCTCGTCGTAGTTGCCGAGCGTGATGTTCGCGGGCTTGAGGTCGCGATGGATCACGCCGCGCTCGTGCGCGAAGTGGACCGCGAAGCTGACGCCGATGAAGGCACGCAAGAGCTTCTGCACCGTCGCCGAGCGGGCCGCGAGGACCTCCGCAAGCGTCGTGCCCGCGAGCCGCTTCATCGTGAAGTACGGCCGGCCCTCGGCATCGTAGCCGAGATCATGGACCGGCACGATCGCGGGGTGATCGAGCCGCGCCTGGATCTTGGCTTCGCGCAGAAACCGTGTGATCGCGTCGGTCGTTGGCGCGTTGCGCATGCGCTTGACGGCGACGTCGCGCCCGAACCGCAGATCCTCGGCGAGCAGCACCTCACCCATGCCGCCGCGACCAAGCACCGCCCCGAGCCGGTAGCCGCCGACGACGGCTGGCAGCGCCCCGGCCAGCGGCGCGTCGCTCGCCGTGGCACCCGAGGTCGGAGCGTGCGCGTCGTCCATGGGCCCGACCTGGTCGGGTGTGAGGGTTGGGTCAAGCTCGCCAGTCATCCACCGAGCTTGTGCCATAGTAGGCCGCGGTGTCTCGTAGTCCCGACCAGCTGGCCCGCCGCTATGTCGCGTGGGTCAAGCGGCGCGCCCTCGCCATCATGGCCGTCCACGTCCTGCTCGTGGTCGGCGCGGTATATTTGATCGCCAACTACCTGCCGCTCAAGGCGGACTTCTCGTACCTGCTGCCGCAGGATCAGCCGTCGGTGCGCGACCTCCGGCGGCTCGAGGCGCGGGTCAAGGCCGGGGACATCGCGCTCGTGATCGTCAAGGCGACGAGCCCGGCCGAGCGCGACGCCGCGGTTCGCGCGCTGGTCGCCGGGATCTCGAAGATCAGCCCCGACCTCGTCGACTACGTCGAGGTCGACGACACCGAGCTCCGCACGTTCCTCAAGCCGCGCCGGCATCTCTACGTCCCGCTCGACGAGCTGGAGCGCGCCCGCGATGCGCTCGCGGCCCGGATCAAGGCGGCGAAGCTCGAGGCGAACCCGCTCTACATCGACGTCGACGATCCCGATCCCGACGCGGTCGCGCGCGACAAGCAGCAGCTCGAGGAGCTCCGCGCGAAGCGGCGCGAGGCCGAGGCGCGGCTCGACAAGCCGAACAACATCAGCGCGGACGGCCTGATCGCCTCGATCCAGGTGCGCACGCCGTTTCGCGCCACCGATGCCGGCCGCGGCGCCGCGCTGCTCGCCGCGCTCGATCGCGTCCGCGATGCCGTGATCGCGGCACATCCTGGCGTCCAGATCGGCTTCACCGGGGGCGTCGTGACCTCGGTCGCCGAGCACAACGCGATCTCGCGGGGCATGCTGATCTCGGGCCTCGTCACCGGCCTGCTCGTGGCGCTCGTGCTCGCGCTGTACTTCCGCAGCGCGACGCTGCTCGTGCTCCTGCTGTCGACGCTCGGCGTCGCGACGGTGATCTCGTTCGGCATGGCCGCGATCACCGTCGGCCACCTCAACGCGGCGACCGCGTTCCTCGGCGCGATCATCGCGGGCAACGGTGTCAACTACGGCATCTTCCTGATCGCGCGCTACCTCGAGGAGCGCCGCCATCACGATCCCGAGGCCGCGCTGGCGATCGCGATCGTCGGCACGCTGCGGCCGACCGCCATCGCCTCGCTCGGTGCCTCGATCGCGTACGGTTCGCTGGCGGCGACGAGCTTCCGCGGGTTTGCCGACTTCGCCGTGATCGGCGCGATCGGGATGATGGTCTGCTGGATGGTGTCGTACATCCTGCTGCCCGCCGTGCTGGTGCGGTTCGGGCAGGACACCCGGAGTTACCAGGGCGATCCGATCGTCGGGTCGACGCTGGTGCGGCTTTTCGGGTTCCGGCAGTCCCGCGTCGTCGTCATCGTCGGCGCGTTGTTGCTCGTGCTCTCGGTGGTGATCGTGGCGCGCTACATCGCCAACGATCCGTTCGAGTACGACATCAAGCAGCTGCGATCGGAAGGGGACGACGCGCTCGACGCGCGGCGGTGGATGGAGCTGTCCGACCAGCACTTCGGCCGCGGCATCACCGGGCGCACGTACATCGCGGCCGACCGCCCCGAGCAGGTGCCCCTGATCGTCGGCGCGCTGCATGCCCGCGATGCCGGCCTGCCGCCGGCGCAGCAGACGATCGGCTCGATCAGCTCGATCGGCGACCTCGTGCCGGTGGATCAACCGGCGAAGATCGCCGTGCTCGATGAGATCCGCGCGATGCTCGACGACGACGCGCTCGAGGCGCTCGACGACAAGGAGCGTGCGGAGCTCCGCGAGCTGCGGCCGCCCGACGGCCTCGTCCCGGTCACCGTCGAACAGCTGCCGACCGTGCTCGTGGATCGGCTGACCGAGCGCAACGGCAAGGTCGGCTACTTCGTGTCGATCCGGCCGTCGCCGCTGCTCGACGAGTGGAACGGCAAGGATCTGATGCGGTTTGCCGCGGCGGTCCGCAAGCTCGAGCTCGCCGACGGCGGCACCGTCACGACCTCGGGCAGCAGCGTGATCTTCGCGGACATCATCGAGTCGATCGAGCGCGATGGTCCTCGGGTCACGACCGTCGCGTTGCTCGGGCTCGTGATCATGGTCGTCCTGCTCGTGGGCTGGAACCGCCGTGCGCTCGCGGTGCTGATCGGGACGTGCACGGGCACGCTGCTGATGGTCGCGTTCTGCGCGCTGCTCGACCTCAAGGTGAACTTCCTCGACTTCGTC
>JBKJUF010000324.1:0-16499 GCA_046590445.1 Kofleriaceae bacterium | reverse complement strand
CCATGCCCGCGCAGACCATGCCCGCGCAGACCATGCCCGCGCAGACCATGCCCGCGCAGACCATGCCCGCGCAGACCATGCCCGCGCAGACGATGATCGAGGCGCGCCGCGGCTCGCAGCTGGTCTGGAAGACCGAGCTCGCCGGCGAAGGGGGCGCGCTCGCGCGGACGCCGACCCTCGTGGTCGCGGCGGTCTCCGGCGGGGCCGCGGCCGGCGTCACGCTGCGCGGCGAGCCGGGCGCTGTGATCGTCGGGCTCGATGCGAGGACCGGGGTCGCGCGCTGGAAGCGCGCCGTCGACTCGAGCGAATGGGCGCTGGTCGCCGCGATCGCCGCGGCAGGTGAGGACGTGATCATCGGCGGCTCGTTCGCGGGAACGCTGCGCGCCGGTGCGAGGACGGTCTCGAGCGCGGGCAAGAGCGACGGCTTCATCGCGCGGATCACCACGACCGGCGAGGTCGCGTGGATCGTTCGCCTGGGCGGGCCTGGAGCTGATGCGGTCGCCGGAGTTGCTGCGACCGCGGCTCGGGTCGTGATCGCGGGGACGTTTGCAGCCGGCGCCGATCTGCTCGGCGAACCATTCGCGGCGTACGACGAACGCACGCCACGCGCCGATGGCTTCGTCGCGGAGCTCGATGGCGCGGGTGCACGGCGGTGGAGCACGACGTTCGGTGGCCGCATGGATGACTCGGTCGCGGGCGTCGCGATCGACGGCGCCGGCCGGATCGCGGTCGCCGCGAACACGCGCGAGGTCGTCAAGATCGCGGCCGGCGAGGTCGTCGCGATGGGCGACGGCGATGGCGCGATCGCGTGGTGGTCCAAGGACGGCACGCCCGGACCGGTCGTCCAACTCGGCGGGCCCGAGTTCGATGGGGTGCGCGCGATCACTGCGGTTGGTGATCGCGTGATCGTTGCCGGTTTCTTCTCGGGGACGATGCGGCTCGGCACGCGGATCCTGACAGCCGGCGGCGGCGACGACGCATTCGTCGTGGCCTACGAACACGGAGAGCTCGTCGAGGTGTGGCCGATCACGGGCGAGGGACGCGAGGAGGTGGCGGCGCTCGCCACAATTTCCGGTGGCTTCATCGCCGGTGTCACCCACACCGCACGCGCGACGATCGGTGGCGCGGACGTCGCAGCCCCGCGCGATCCGACGAGTGGCGCCGCGCTCGCGGTGCGCGCGCTACGCTGACGACGGCGCGAGCTCGAGGATCGCGACGTCGGCGGGCGTTGCCACGTAGTGCATCTCGGGATCGATCATCCAGACGATCGCGTCGCCGGGATTGCCGCGGTGGATTCCGCGGCGGTAGGTCACCGAAGCGTCCGCCGCGACCTGCAGCGTACGCAGGCCGCCACGCGCGCCGTCCATACCAGGCTCGCGCCAGCGCGCGAGCTCCTTCCAGGCCTTGCTGTGCCCGGTGTGGCCGATGACCTGGACCAGGCCGCGCGGCAGCTCGCGCGGGTCGAAGCGACGCGGCGCGTGGGCGTCGCGCTCCCATGACGAGTCCGCGCCGGGCCGATCCGGATCGGCAGGCCGGTGATAGAGCAGCCCGCCGCCTTCCAGGCCCGCGCTGCCGGCGACGTGGAGCGGCGCGAGCGACAGCGGGGTCGGCGTGCCGGCGCGCCAGTCCGCCGCGACCTCGGCTACCGCCGCCGCGAGCCGTGCCTCGAGCGCGGTGGCGAGCACATCGGGATCGCGTTCGTCGTGCCGGAGGCCCAGCTGCTCGAGCTCGCGGAACGTGACGCCGGCGTGGTTCACGAGGACGCGGGTGCCGTCGGGTGAGCGTTCGCAGGCCGCGAGCGCGAAGCGGCCCTCGAGCAGCAAGCGCTGCACGAGCTGGCGCTGCTCGACGGTGAACGCGTTGTAGTCGCGCCCGGCGTATCCGGTCGTCGCGAGCTCGGGGAATTTGCGCCGGAACTCTGCGGTCGCCTCGCCTCGGTCGCCGTCGGGCAGCTCGTAGATCGTCCGCGCGAGGTCGGCGGCCTCGCGAAACCGCGCGTCATCGATCGAGACGAGCTCCATGACACGCGAGAGATCGTGGTTGCCGGCGATCACCGTCACCTGCGCCGGCGCATGTGCGGCGAGCCAGGTCAGGATCAGGACGCCCTCGACCCGCGCGGCCTCGCGCTCGGGCACGTGGTAGTCGAAGTAATCGCCGAGCGCGACGAGCCGGACGTCGGGGCGCAACCAACCCGTCGGCGCGAGCAGGCCATGGATCGCGAGCGCGCTGAAGAACCGCGTCGCCGAGGTCTGCGGATCGCCGATCGCGAAGGCCCGGATCGCGCCCATGAACTGCGGCGCCGGCTGGGTTCCGGAACGCAGCGCCTGCGCGAGCGCGATCGCACCGTCGACGCGGGAATCGGATGCCGGGATCACGAAATCCGCTTAAACCTCGACGAGCATGCGATCGGGCGCCTCGAGCCGGTCCTTGACGGCGACCAGGAACGAGACGGCCTCGCGACCGTCGACGACACGGTGATCATACGACAGCGCGACGTACATCATCGGCCGGATCTTGATCTCGTCACCGACGACCATCGGTCGCTTGACGATGTTGTGCATGCCGAGGATGCCGGTCTGCGGGTAGTTGAGCAGCGGCGTCGACATCATCGAGCCGTAGATGCCGCCGTTGGTGATCGTGAACGTGCCGCCCGAGAGATCGTCGAGCCCGAGCTTGCCATTGCGTGCCTTCTCGGCGAGCTCGAGGATGCCCTTCTCGACGCCAGCGAAGGAGCGCACGTCGCAGTCGCGCAGCACGGGGACGACGAGGCCCTTGGGCGTCGAGACCGCGATGCCGAAGTCGTAGTGCTTCTTGTAGACGATGTTGCCGCCGATCACCTCGGCGTTGATCCCGGGATAGAGCTTCGCGGCAGCCACGCACGCCTTCACGGAGAACGACATGAAGCCGAGCTTGGCGCCGTGCGCCTTCTCGAACGTCTCCTTGTACTTCGTGCGGAGATCCATGATCGTCGTCATGTCGACCTCGTTGAAGGTCGTCAGCGACGCGGACTCGTGTTGCGCCTGGACGAGCCGCTCGGCCACGCGCTTGCGCAGGGACGACATCGGCACGATCTCGTCGCGGGGGTCCACCCGCGCGAGGCGATCGTCGGCCGACGGACCGGATGCCACGGGGGCAGTCGCGCCACGCGCCGGCAACGACCCGGCCTCGCGGGCGGTCACGCGCTGTGACGGCGTGAGCCGCAGCAGGGCATCCTTGTCGAGCGAGGCCTGGCCGTTGCCTGGCTTCACGGCGGGGGCTGGCCCGGCGGGCGTCGCGGCAGCCTGGACCGCCGACCGGGCCTGCGCGGGTTGTGTGTGGCTCGGGGCGGCGGCAGGCGCGGCGGCGGCGGAGGAGGAGGCGGGCGCGGCGGCACCTGCTGCTGCGGCGGCGGCGGGCGCGGCGGGAGCTGGTTCTGCGGCGGCGACGGCGGGAGTTCCGTCGGCGGGCGCGGCGGCCGCCGGTGCTCCTGCGGCGGCGGAGCCTGCGACCTTGCCAGGCATGCCAGCTTCAACCGAGCCGATGATCTCGCCGACCTTCACCGTCGCGCCGACCTGCGCCTTCACGTTCGAGAGGGAGCCGGCGACCGGTGACGGGAGCTGGACCGTGATCTTGTCAGTCTCGAGCTCCGCGATCGGTTCGTCGATGCCCACGGCATCGCCGACCTCCTTCAGCCACCGCGCGACAACAGCCTCGGTGATCGATTCGCCTAGCTGAGGTACGACCAGATCCGCCATGGCGGGATGCTACCAAGGATTTCCGTCCGGACCCGCGCCGGGAACCCGCTCTCTCGCTCGCCGCGCGGGTACGTCAGCGCGGATCGAACGCGGCTGTCAGGATCTGCTGCTGCTCGAGCACGTGCGCCTTGTGCGACCCGGTCGCCGGGCTCGCGCTCTCGGCGCGGCCGATGAAGTCGTACTTGATGCCCTTGCCGTCGAGCAGGCGGTGCAGGCGCGGCGTCACGAAGTTGCCGGCGCCCATGTTGCACGGCTCGTCCTGGACCCAGAACAGCTCAGCGAGCTTGCTGTACCTCTCGTACGACGCCGTCACGAGGTGCGGCCACCACGGATAGAGCTTCTCCAGCCGCACGATCGCGACCGTCGGGTCAGCGCGGCGCGCGCGCTCGTCGGCGAGCTCGTAGTAGACCTTGCCCGTGCACATCAGCACGCGCGTGACCTTCTCGGGATCCGCGAGCTCGTCGTGGAGGACGCGATGGAAGCGCCCACTCGCGAGCTCGTCGAGCGTCGACGTCGCGGCCGGCAACCGGAGCAGGCTCTTCGGCGTCATCACGACGAGTGGCTTGCGAAGCTGGCGCAGCACCTGGCCACGGAGCATGTGGAACATCTGCGCGGGCGTGGTCGGCTGGCAGACCTGGATGTTCTGCTCGGCGCACGCCTCGAGAAAGCGCTCGAGCCGCGCGCTCGAGTGCTCGGGCCCCTGCCCTTCGTAGCCGTGCGGCAGCAGCAGCACGATGCCGGAGAGTCGCTTCCACTTGTCTTCCGACGACGTGATGAACTGATCGATGATCACCTGCGCGCCGTTCACGAAGTCGCCGAACTGCGCCTCCCACATGACGAGCGCGTCCGGATAGTCGAGCGAGTAGCCGAACTCGAAGCCGAGCACGCCCGCCTCGGAGAGCGGCGAGTCGTAGATCCGGCACTGACCCTGATCCGGATGCAGGCCACCGAGAACGAGGTGCTCGCGTCCGGTCTTGATGTCGGTGACGATCACGTGACGGTGGCTGAACGTGCCGCGTGCCGAGTCCTGGCCGCTGAGCCGGACGTTGATGCCCTGGTGGAGCAGCGAGCCGTACGCGAGCATCTCCGCCATGCCCCAGTCGATCGGGCGCTCGCCCTTGCCCATCTGTGCGCGCTGATCGAGGAGCCGCAGGATCTTGGGATGCGCGGTGAACCCAGCGGGGACCTCGGTCATCGTCGCGGTGATGTTCTCGAGGAGCTGGCGCGGGACTCGGGTCTCCGCATCGTCGGGTACATCGACGATGCCGCCGCGGTAGCCACGCCACATCGCGGTCATCGACGGCGCATCCGGACGTTGCTTTGCGGCCTTCGCAGCCTCGAGCTCGGCCTCGAGCTCGGCCACCCGCCGCTGGGTCATGGCGGTGACCTCGTCAGGCGTGACCACGCCTTCCTCGACGAGCCGCCGCGAGTAGACCTCGACCGGCGACAGCTTCTTCTTGATCGCCTCGTACATCAGGGGCTGCGTGAAGCTCGGCTCGTCGTTCTCGTTGTGGCCGTACTTGCGATAGCAGTAGATGTCGATCACGACGTCAGACGAGAACTGCGTGCGGTACTCGCATGCGATCTCGATGACGCGGGCGAGCGCGTCGAGATCCTCGCCGTTGACGTGCCAGATCGGACACTCGAGCATCTTCGCGACGTCGGTGCAGTACGGGGTCGAGCGCTGCTCCGCGGGCGATGCGGTGAAGCCGACCTGGTTATTGACGATGATGTGGACCGTGCCGCCCGTGCGATAGCCCGGCAGTCCGGAGAGCTGCAGCGTCTCGGGCACGAGCCCCTGCCCCGCGAACGCGGCGTCGCCGTGGACGAGGATGCCGAGCACGCGGCGGTGCTCGACGTCGCCGTGGCGGATCTGCTTCGCGCGCACGCGACCGACGACGACCGGGTTGACGGCCTCGAGGTGACTCGGGTTGAACGCGAGCGAGAGGTGCATCGCGTGGCCGTTCGCATCGAGGCGATCGGTCGAGAATCCCATGTGGTACTTGACGTCGCCACCGCCCATCGCCTTCTCGGGCTCGACGTCCTCGAACTGGCCGAACAGATCGCGGCCCGGTCGCTTGAGGATCGACTCGATCGTCGTGAGCCGGCCGCGATGCGCCATGCCCATCACCGCCTCGATCGCGCCGAGCCGCGCGGCATGCGTGAGCACGAGGTCGAGACACGGGATCAAGCTCTCGCTGCCCTCGGGCGAGAACCGCTTGGTAGCGGGATACTTGGTATGGCAGAACCGCTCGAACTGCTCGGCGTTGATCAGCATCACGAGCATGCGCGTGCGGATGTCGTTCGCGATCGGCGTGGCGATGTGGGTCTCCATCCGCTCGGCGACCCACGACCGGCGTGCCGGTGACGAGATGTGCATGAACTCGGCGCCGACCGAGCCGGCGTAGATCCGGCGCAGGTAAAGCACGAGCTCGGCGACGCTCGCGGTCGGCAGACCGTGGATGCCGGTCGGCTCAATCTGCCGCGCCATGTCCTTCTCGGTGAAGCCCCAGGTCGCGGGATCGAGCTCGCTGATCCGCGCGGTCTCGAGGAGGCCCAGCGGATCGAGCGTCGCGGCGAAGTGGCCACGCGTGCGGTACGCGTTGACGAGCGGCCACACCGACGCGACCGGCTCCGCCAGGATCGTCGACATCGCGACGGCGCCGGGGCGCCCGAGACGCGGCAGGCCCGAGCGGCTCGGATCGATCCCTGGCGGGAAGGTCATCGGCTCGCGCACGCCGTGGGTGGCGGGCGCGAGGGCCGCGGCAGCCTGGGCCGCACCGTTCCCGTTTGGATGACCATTCGCGGCGGCGGACTCGGCCGCTCCGGCCGGTGCGTGACCATTCGGCTCGAGGAGCTCGTGCCAGCTCGCATCGACGCCCGCCGGCTGCTCCGCATACTGCTGCGCGAGCTCGTCGAGGAAGCCGAGAGATCCGCCGAGCTCGAGTACATCGCGTGACATTGCGAGCAGGATACCGCCTCGATACCAGGCTGTCCGCAGCGCCGCGCGCGCTTGTGAGGCGTCCGCTAGAGGGCCGGCGTTGCGGTGGGCGGTGCCGCTGCTCCGGTCGCCGGTCCGGTCGCCGGTCCGGTCGCCGGCCCGATCGCCGAGTCTACCACGGGGCTCGTCGCCTTGGTGCGCAGGCGGTCGACGAGCCCGTCGACGAGATCGGGCGGCAGCGCCGGGTTGTTGGCGATCCGTATGCTGCCCGCGCGCTCGAGCCCTGCGAGCTCGAGGAGCGTCAGCCGCGCGTTGTCGGTGATCGCGAGCTCGCCACCGACCGAGACCAGCGCCGACAGGTCGAGGAGCTCGAGATCGCCGCTCCGCGACACCGCGAGCGATCCGGACACCGCCTGCAAGCGTGGTAACGAGATCGTGGTGAGGGCCACGTTGCCCTCGATCGCGAGCTGACCGGCGCGCTCGAGCTTCGCGAGGAACACGCCGTGCAGATCGCCGTTGCTCGCGATGTCGATCGCGCCGCCGACCGAGCGCAGGCCGGGCAGCCGTAGCTCGTCGAGCGCGACGCTGGGGCCGACGCGGAGATCGCCGGTGATCGTCGTGAGCGAGGCGAGCGGCACGAGATCGAGCGCCACGCCGGTGCGGATCGTGATCGCGTGTGCCGTGGTGCATCCCGCGAGCGCGTCGACGTCATCCTGACCAGCGATCATGATCGCGGCGGTCGGGCATGGTCGGTGCGCCGGTTTCGCGGTGCCGGCGCACGCGCCGAGCAGGCCGAGAAGGCCGAGAAGGCCGAGAAGGCCGAGCAGGCCGAGCAGGCCGAGCAGCGGGGCAGGCCCGGCGCTACTTGGTGAGCGGTACATCGACAGCCTCGCCCCGGCACACGCGGACGTAGCGTTGCACGGCCTCGGCGAGCCCGAGGTAGAGCGCGTCTGCGATCAGCGCGTGGCCGATCGAGACCTCGACGATCTCCGGCACCTGGCGCGCGACGAGCGGCATGTTGCGGAGATCGAGATCGTGACCCGCATTGACCTTCATGCCGGCGGCGACCGCCGCGCGTGCCGTCGCCTGCAGGCGGGCGAGCTCGTCCTTGAAGACGGGCTTGCCCCACGACGCCGCGTACGGCTCGGTATAGATCTCGACGCGATCGACGCCGGTCGCGGCGGCGGCCGCCATCATCTCGGGCACCGGGTCGACGAAGATCGCCGTGCGGATCCGCTGGCGCTTCAGCCGCTCTATGATCGGTGCGATCACGTCGTGCTGGCGCGGCAGGTCCCAGCCGTGGTCGCTCGTGATCTCGCCGGGCTTGACCGGGACGAGCGTGAACTGGGTAACGCGGAGCTCCTCTGCGATCGCGATCAGCTCCTCGCGATCGTCGCCCTCGAGGTTGAACTCGGCGCCGCGTTGCTCGCAGAGTGCGCGCAGCGTCCGGACGTCGTCGATGCGGGTGTGCCGGTTGTCGGCGCGCCAGTGCAGCGTCAGGCCATACGCGCCGTTGTCGAGGCAGGTCGCGCCCGCGATCCGCGGTGACGGGTTCGTGCCGCCCCGCGAGTTACGAAGCAGCGCGATCTTGTTGAGGTTGACCGAGAGGCTGGCCGTCACGGCGGCGTCATAGCACGTCGAGGCAGGGACCCGACGAGCCCCGACGAGGCATGGTTGCTCAGAAGTCGACGCCCGTGCCGAAGCCGCCGCCGACCTTCGAGCCGCCATCACGCGCGCCGTACGAGACCTGCGCACGCAAGCTCCAGCGCTCGGCGTAGCGATACGCGATGTCGTACGCGATGTAGAGCCCGGCGGCGTCGATGACCGCGCCCGGCAGGTTCGTGCGCACCACGGACGCGCCCATCAGGAGCGGCGGCGCGGTGTCCCACTGCAGCCGGACCCACGCGCTCGGCCCGAGATCCCCGAGGTACTCGCCACCGATGCTGACCGACGAGCGCCACGGCTTGCCAAACGTCACCGCGCCGCGGACGCCACCGTCGAGCCCCTCGTGGCTCGCACCGATCGACGCACGGGCGTCGAAGAACACGTACGGATGTGCACGCAGCCTGACCTCGCCGAAGCCGTAGCGCAGCGACTTGCCGTCGTCGTCGCCGCCTTCCTCCACCGGCAACGACATCAGCGGTGTCGTCCCGGAGATCGAGCCAAAGCCGAACGTGACCTGGTGGAGCTCGCGCAACATCCGGCGCGTGTAGGCGAGCTCGGCGCGAACGTAGCGATCGTCGAGCCCGTAGCGGTTACCGAAGTTGTGGCCGACGATGTCGAACGCGATCGCGTTCTTGCGATCGAGCAGGCGCGCGCGATCGACGACCTCGAGCCGGTCGACCAGGCTCGGCACGACGCGGACGACGTGCGGCGCCTCGGCCGAGGCGAAGTGCGTGACCTCGGAGCCAGCGTGGTCGACGCCGCGGAGGTAGTACTCGACGCCGGACGCGGAGGTCGCCGGCAGGCTCGCCGACCAGCCGCTCGTCAGCGAGCGCTCGAGCTCGACGTCGTGCCAGGCCTGCTCGCCGACCGCGCGCCAGCGCACCGTCAGCGTCTCCGCGAACGGTGCGTCGATCTGCACGGCGAGCTCGATCGGCTCGCCCGGTGAGCTCTCGAGCGGCGCGAGGTGCAGGACGATCGCGCGTGGCGCCTTTGGAGCCGACGCGGTCGTCGCCTGCGCGGTCGTCGCCGGCGCGGCCTCGGCCGGACCCGCATCGTCAGCACGGCCGGCGCGGGCCGCGAGCGCGACGAGCGCGAGGGTGGTGAGCGTGCACTTGAGCGTCATCGTGATCCTCACCAGTCGAAGTTGAAGGCGACGCCACCGGAGACGCCAGCGTGGTCGATGTCGCGCGCCTGATATGACACCCGGGCCGAGGGGTAGAACCAGGACAGCCCGCGCCAGCCGACGTCGGCGATCAGACGGACGCCGAGGTCCTCGTTGATCGGTTGATCGGTGACGTTGATCGAGAGCTGCACCGGCATCACGCGCAACGGTCGCCACTGGTACGCCGCCTCGAGCACCGTGCCGACGCCGTCGGTGAACCCGGCGCCGATCACGAGGCTCGTCTCGGCCTCGTTGCCGAGCCGCAGCCGCGCGCGCCCGCCGAAGCCCGTGAAGAAGCTGCACTTGTCGAGCTCCCTCGCGTCGCTGCACCGGTTCGCGCTGCCCTCCCCGGCGAGCGTGTCCCGGGTCAACAAGCCGGCCTGCGGGCGCAGCATGATCGCCACGTTCTCGCGGACCCGCAGCTCGACCTCGGTATAGATGTACGAGAACGAGACCCGCGCGCAGCGGTAGATGCCCTCGGTGTCGACGCAGTCCTCGGGGCTATCGTCGATCACGTCCTTGGGACCGCCGATCCCCGAGAGCGATCCAAAGCCGAGCCGGACGGCGTAGACCGGCTCGAGGAACCGATACGTGAAGTCGATCTCGGCCTGGTAGTACTGATCGAAGCCGTTGCCGAGATCGCCGTCGAAGTCGACGTAGTCGACGTGCGCATCGATGTGCGAGCGCCCGCTCGCGATCGGCTCGTCGATGATCGAGTGCTGGACGTCGATCGAACGCGGCGCGCCGGGCGATCCGATCACCGGCTGGGGGGCCGCGCCGGCCGCGGCCGCCACCTCGACGTACCACTGCACGTTCGGCGCGCGCACCAGCGCCTCGGCGATCCGGCCGCGCAGGTACGCGTCACCGTGGAACGTCAGCTCCTGGCGCTCGAACCCCGGCGCGCCCGGCGCGCGAACGTAGAGCCACGCCCTGGCGACCTGCGACGGATCGCGGATCACGAAGCTCAGGTCGATCGGACGGCCGGGCTCGGCGCGGTGCACCGGGCCGACGAGGAGCGCCGCGAATCCGCCGGACGCGTCCAGCTGCGCCGCGAGGGCCGCGACCCGCGGCGCGAGATCTTCGCTGCGCGTGCTGCGCTGCTTCGCGAGGGCGGCATCGCGCGCCTTGATCTGTGCGCGCAGCGTCGCGATCTCGCGCTGGACCGCCTCGGTGTACGTCGTCTTCGGTGCGTCGCCGAGAAACTTCAGCCAGCGCGTGACCCGCTCCTCGGGCGGCTTGCCGAGCGTGTCTTCGAGTGCCGCACCGACGAGCGTCGCGTGATCGACCTGCGGCGGGTGCGTGATCGATGCGCCCGGTTTCGGCGTCGCCGGCGTGGTGGACGCCTGGTTCGCCGGACCTCGCGGCCTGGCGGTGACGACCTCCGGCGGCGGCTGCTGCGCGGCGACCTGCTGCGCCCACGGATCGACGAACGTCCGTTTCGCGGACAGCACGCGGATCCGATCGCCGACGAGCACGCGATCGAGATCGTCGTTGACGCGCGCGAGGCTGACCCGCTCGCCGCTCTTGACCACGACGAGCGTGCCGCGCGCGAAGTGATCGCGCAGCATCGCGCCGGTCCGCGGGTCCCGCACGACGACCTCGTGGAGCAGCTCGAGATCGGTTCCGGCGCCGACCCCATCATGGGCCCCGAGATCGATGTAGACGTCCTTGCCGTTGACCGCGAGGACCACGGGGTTCGCGGCGGCGGGGGCGACGAGGCCGGCGAGGATCGACAGGACAGCAGCGACATGGATGATGCGGAGGTTCATGGCGATCCTCAGAAGTCGAAGGTGGCGTTCGCACCGCCGGTGATGCCGCCGAGGTCCTGGTCGCGCGCCGCGTAGCCAACGCGGACGCCGAGCCGGACCGCATCGTGCAGCTGATGCGCGACGTCGTAGAACAAGCGGATGCCCGCCTCGTTGTTCGTGGCCGGCAGCGTGGTGATCTCGATGGTCGCCGCCATCGGCGTTCGCGGCACCGTGCCCCAGCCGAACCGGAAGTAGCCCGACGTGCCGACGTCCGCGATCGATTCGACGCCTGACGCGACGTGGGTCGCGTCGCGCTGGCCGACCCGGATCTCCGCGCGGCCGCCGAGCGAGAAGCCGGTCTGGGTCGCCAGGACGATCGCGCGGCCGTCGAGCCCCACACCATCGATCGGCGAGACCCCGAGCTCGAACCAGCCCGCGACCTTGAAGCCCGCCTGGCTCTCGCAGGGCTCCTGCTCGCCGAGCTTGCACCGCGTCTCCGCCGTGCCGATCAGCCGCGTGTAGCCGACGCGCAGCTCCTCGAGCGGATACGCCCACAGCCGGTACGAGAACTCGGCGTCGATCCGATAGTAGCTGTCGCGCAGCTTCTTCTCCGGATCGCCGAACGGCTCGACGTTCCGGTCGGTCACGTGGCGGCCGAAATCGACCCACTCGAACGAGGTGTGCACGCGCGATCGCCGCCGCTGCGTGCGTGCCTCGTCACGTGCGCGCCGCGCCTCGCTCACGCTGACCGCGACCCGCGTGGTATGCGGCGCCGTGGCGGAGGCGAACACCGGCGCACCGCCGGCGTCGAGGTAGTACTCGAGCCCAGGCGCCGCGACCGCGCCGGCCGGGACGACCGCGACCCACCGCCGATCGTCACGCCGCACCAGCTCGATTGGCGCGTACGACGCCGCGCCGGGCCTGCGATAGTGCGCGGTCAGCTTGGGGATCGCCGCCGGGGCCGCCGCGATCAGCTCGAGGTCCTTGCCGGCCTCGGCCTCCGCGGCGGGGAGGTGATGCACCGTCGGGACGGTGTCGGCGCCTGCGCTGCCAGCGAGCGCGAGGAGCGTGCATGCGATCGCGAGCTTCATATCGGACCTCACCAGATGAGCCTCGCGGCCGCGCCGCCGCCAAAGCCGCCGTGTTGCGTCGACAAGCCTTGCCAGTTGACGCGGACCGAGCAGCGAAGATGCGAGTGGCCGACCCACTCGAGGTCGGTCGCGAGCCTCGCCGCGACGTCGTTGCCGCGATCGGGTTGTGTCGTCGCGCCGACGGAGATCCCGAGCAGCAGCGGGCGCGCGAGCGCCGCACCGAGCCGGGCCTCCGCGAGCCAGCCGATCTCGGGCAACGTGATCGCGCGGGCGCCGATGTTCGTGCCGTCGTAGGCGCCGAGCCTGGCCCGGCCCTCCACGCCCATCCCGAAGCCCTCGCGTCCGACGCCCGCGATCAGCTTGCTGCCCACTGCGAGGGTCGGCGTGCCGACCTCGACATCGGCGTTGCCATAGTGAAAGCCGGTGCGCCGCGGCGCCATGATCAGCGCGCCGCCGTCCCCGCCGATCACGCCGTAGCCGACGCCGATCCGGCGGATCGGGGTGTCGAGCTCGTACGCGAAGTCGATGTTCGCTCGGTACAGCTGGTCGCGCTCGCCGTCGACCGTGCGTGACCGCCAGCCCTCACCCGACAGCGCGACGCTCGTGCGATCGCGGATGCCGCTGAGCTGATCCCCGAGCGGCGGGCGCTTGACCTCGACGCGGAGCGGCTCGGTCGGCGTCCCCGCCGCGAGGCCGGAACTACCGTCGGGCGTCGACACCTCGACGAAGTACTCGACGCCGGGCGCCTTCACGACCTCCGCCGGAACGGAGCCGCGGAGGTAGATGTCGTGCTCACGGCGCAGCAGCACGCGGCTGTAGGTCTGGCGCGTGCCGCTGCGGTAATGCAGGTAGCCACTCGCCACCTGCTCGGGCCGCGACAGCACGAACACGAGCGGGATCGGCATCCCACCGTCGCCGTGATGGGGCTGATCGTGCTCGACGGTCTCGATGCGATCGGCGTGATTTGCCGCGACGGGGCGCAGCTGCTCGCGCAGCGCTTGCAGTGATACGAGGTCCTCGCGGACCGCAACGGCGTAACGCGAGGTGCCGTGCATCGAGAGGTAGTGCTCCCAGCCCGCGATCCGCGTCTCGAGCGGCGCGCCGGTGTGCGCCGCGAACACGCCGAGCACCGCGGCCGTCTCCGGATCGGTCGCCGGCGTCACGGGCTTGGCTGGCTGCGGCGCGGGCGGGTCACCATCCGCCGCGAGCGTAGGCGGTACGACCGGCGTCGGCTCGGGCGCGGCTGGCTCGCTGCCTTCGACGTAGACCTCGATCACGTCCCCGACCTTGACCTGATCGACGAGGCCACCGACGAGCGCGCGCGACAGCAGCCCGCCGGTCTGGGTGATCGTCGCCGCGCCGACCGGGACCCAGTCCTGGATCGCAGCGCGGGTCACCGGGTGGCGGAGCCGCAGCGGACGCTTGATCCGCAGCTGCGCGCCATCGGTGATGCCCTGCGTCGAGCCGAGGTTCACGTAGATCTCCTGGCGATCGATCTTCACGACCGCGCCTTTTTTGATGATGTCGTCGGCGTGCGCGACATCGACCGCGAGTGCGAGCGTCGCGGCGACGAGCCACGTGCGGATCACGGGACCACCTGCCAGAACTGAGTCCAGTCATCGTCCGGCTCAGCCGCGGGCGGTGTTGCGGATGCCGGCGCGGATGCCGGCGCGGGCTTGCGTGGGCTGAGCGTCCGGACCGCGGCCTGCGCCGGCGTCGGAATCGGCTTGGTGGGTGCCGTCGGCGTCTCGAGCGGAGCGAGGGCCGCTTCGTCGGTGGCGGCGCCGGTCGCTGGCGGACCCGGCACGCTAGTGACGACTGGCGCGGGCCGCGCAGGCTGCGGAGCGACCGGAACGCGCGCCGGCATCCCGATCGCCCGCTGGCTGCCCTCGTCCTCGGCGACGAGCGGGCGGGGCAGCGCGACCTCGTCGCTGTACGCCACGAACTCGGCCTGGCACGCCGTGGCGGCCGAGTGGCCCGTGGTCGCCGAGGCCACGAACGCCACACCCAGGCCGAGCGTCAAGAGCCCGACCTCCGGTTGGTCCGCGCCGAACGAGGCCAGCGCGGCGATCCCGAACACGGTTGCCCACAATCCGTCGATCACGACCGGGCCCTTGCCGGTGTCGCACTTGGGCGCCTCGAGTGGGGGCCGGTTCGGAGCTGGGCCAGAGATCGCCAGCGCGCAGCCGCCGAGCGACCACGCTGCGATCAGGACAAGCGCGATCCGAGCGCCCAGCCTGAAGAATGAGCTTCGAGGAATGACGTCCACATCCCAGTCATGACGGAGATCCACGTCGAAGCGTCACGGCGAAGACGTAAAGAAATCGCGATCCCTCGATCGATGTCCCGATCTCCCAGACCTCGCCAACCTTTGCCGCCGGGTCAGGCAGTGCGTGGGATCATCGAGAGCCGGGCGATCTGCGCGTGGGTCGCGCGCGGGTCATCGCTGCCCCACACGCCGAGCGCACGCGCGATCTCGGTCGGCTTTGCGGATCCGTCGTGGGTCGCGCGGACGCGGACGCGCAGCAGCGGCCCGACCGGCCAGTCGAGCGCGGCGCACAGCACCGTCGCGGCCTCGTCGGCGATCACGCTGACGTCGGTCACGAGGTGGCGCACGTCGATCGTCTTGCCGGCCTTGTCGCCCTGCCCGGCCCGGGTGACCGGCGCCGAGGTCTTGCCGACGAAGCTCGTCGCGATCCGGCCGAGCCGCACCTCGTCGTGCGCCATGCCGTCGGGCGCTGGTCGGATGACGACCTCGACCGCGTCGATCAGCTTGCCGAGCCCGACGTCCGCGGTCTGACCCGCGCGCACGGTCGGATGCCCGGCGAGCCGGACGATCGTGCAGTCCTGGATCTCGATCCCGGGCGGGCACACGGCCGCGAGCCGATCGCGAACCTCCTCGGCCGCGAGCTCCTCGCGCTCCGCGCTATCGGTCATCTCCCAGGTCCGCAACCCGGGTACGACGTGCTCGATGTCGACGTCCATCAGCTCGCCAAGCGACGGCACGCCGAGCCCGAGCGCGGGGCCGAAGCTGATGCGCGGCTTGGGCGAGTAGCCACGCGTCACCGCGAGCGGCAGGTCCGCACGCCGGAAGCTCCGCGACAGCAGCCGCACGAGATCGAGGTGACCGAGGTACGCGGCGCGGCCGACCTTGGCGAACCGGATCCGGTACGTCGACCACGGAATGCCCGCACCGACGTGGCCCGCCAGTCGCACGCGTTCGGCACGTTCGGTCTCGCGATCAGCGACACGTCCCTGCTCCGCCGGGCTGCCACCGCCTCGCTCGGAGACATCGACCATGCCCGCGTCTTCGGCGACCACCGCCGAGCTTGGAGACAGACCGGACCGCGCTCGCGACGGCTCCTGGGCGCCCAGCACGCGGAGCGCGACGAGGCGGTCCTCGCGCATCTTCGAGAGATCACACGCGACGCCGCAGTCGTAGCAGACGAGCTTGCGACGATCGGGCTCGGCCTCCGCGAGGTTGGTGTGGTGGATCAACATGCCGGCGACCTTGCCGCACGGCGGGCTGGCGCGACCCTTCAGCGCCTTGCGGTACTCGTCGAGCAGGAAGCCGTCCTCGAGGCCGACATCGATGTGATCCCACGGCAGCCGCGCATGAACCGGCCGGGTCCCGAGGTACGCGGCGACGTCGACGCCGTGCGCGGTGAGCGCGGTCGTCCAGTGCGCGAGATCGAAGACCTCGTCCCAGCCATCGAACCGAGCACCGGCGCGCCACACCGCCTCGATCACGTCGGCGAGCCGGCGATCGCCGCGCGACAGGATGCCCTCGATGAACGAGATGCCGCTGTGATGATGCTTGAGTCGCAGCGCCTTGCGATCGCTCGACCGGGCGGTGTTGCGGAGGATCTGCTGCTTGCGACGGATCTCCTCCTCGGGGTCCTGCGCGCACCACTGCAGCGGCGTGTGCGGCTTGGGGACGTGCGAGCTCACCGACACCGTGACCTCGGCGCGATGACCAACGAGGCCATGCCCGACGCGGAGCATGCGCTGGCCGGTCTCGACGATCCCGCGGACGTCCTCGTCCTCTTCGGTCGGCAGGCCGATCATGAAGTAGAGCTTCAGGCGGTGCCAGCCGCGCGAGAACACGCGGCGCGAGCTCTCCTCGATGTGCGCCTCGGTGACGTTCTTGTTGACGAC
>JBKJUF010000302.1:0-28495 GCA_046590445.1 Kofleriaceae bacterium | reverse complement strand
GCGGCGGGCGTCGCCGCGCGCGCGGGCCCGAGATCGAGCGAGCCAGCGAACGCTGGCGAGCGGGGCCCGAGATCGAGCGAGCCAGCGAACGCTGGCGAGCGGGGCTCGTCGCCATCCCAGTCCTTGGTGTCGAGCAGCTGGAAGATCCGCTCGCTCGCGGCCATCGCACCCTGCATCACCGCGTACTTCTGCGACAGGTCGCGGACGGGGATGAAGAACTTGTTGATGTACTCGATGAACACGACGACGACGCCGATCATCGCGATGTTCTCGGCGCGGTGCCCGGACGCGTACCAGATCACGAGCGCGACGGCGACCGTGCCGATCGCCTCGACGACCGCGTACATCGAGGCGTCTGCCCGGATCTGACCGAGGTACGCGTCGCGGTGACCGGCGTTGATCTCGTTGTACTCGCGCTGCGCGGTCGGTCCCCGGCCGAGCAGCTGGACGACCTTGATGCCCGAGAGGTGCTCCTGCGCGAACGCGTTCATCGCGGCGAGCCGCACCCGGATCTGGCGGAACGAGGCGCGCATCAGCCGCCGCGCGTACTCGACGAGCACGATCAGGAACGGCAGCGTCGTGAACGTCAGCAACGCGAGCGTCGAGTCGATCAGCAGCATGATCACGATGATGCCGACCATCTTCACGAGGTCCGCGATCAGCGTGATCGCGCCCTGCGCGAACATCTCGTTCAGGCTCTCGATGTCGTTCGTCATCCGCGTCATCAGCCGGCCGACCGGGATCCGGTCGAAGAACGCGGCCCGCTGCGCGAGCACGTGATCGAAGATCGCGCTGCGCAGCGCGTGCATGGTGCGCTGGCCGGCGAGCTGGAGGAACCAGGTCTCGCAGAATGCCGAGCCGCCCTGTACGACCACCAGTGCCATGTACGCGGCCGCGTCGAACGGCAACGCGTTGATCCGGCCGGTGAGGATGTGCTCGGTCAGCGCGTAGCGGAACAAGGCCGGCTGCGCGAGCTCGAACGCGATCGTGAGCGGCATGAAGATCGCCCACGCGAGCAGGAGCTTCCAGTGCGGACGCACGAACGGCCACAGCCGACGGACGAGCGCGAGGTCGTAGGCCTTGCCGAGCGTTGCTTCCTCGCCCGGGATCCCGCGCTGCGCGGGCGGCTGGTTCGGCGCGCCGGGCTGATTCGGTGCGGTCGCGATCACGGCCATCAGCGTGCTCCAACCACGTCGAAGGTTGGCGGCGCGGTCTCGGGATCGATCTGTGTGCGGTAGAGCTCGGAGTACAGGCCACCGGCGGCGAGCAACTGGTGGTGGGTGCCGCGCGCGACGATTCGACCAGCGTCGAGCACGATGATCTGATCGGCGTCCTTGATCGCGGCGACCCGGTGCGAGATCAGTACGGCGGTCCGGCCGTGCATGACGGCCCGCAGGTGCTTGAGGATCAGCCGCTCGGTCTCGGCGTCGACCGACGACAGCGAGTCATCGAGCACGAGCAGGCGCGGGGCCGCGGCGAGGGCGCGGGCGAGCGCGACGCGTTGCCGCTGGCCGCCCGACAGCGTGATGCCACGCTCACCGACGATCGTGCCGAGCCCGTCGGGCATCACCGCGAGATCACGCACGAGGCCCGCCGCCGCGGCGGCCGCAGTGACCTTCGGGTCGTCGCGCAGGTCCGCCGATGCCGCCATGCCGATCACGCGCTCGAGCTCGCGAGCCCGTGCCGCGGGGATCGCGGTGCCGCCGCCGTACCCCATGGCGATGTTATCGGCGATCGTCGTCGAGAACAGGAACGCCTCCTGCGGTGCGTACCCGAGCTGCGCGCGCAGCGACGCCAGCGGCAGCGTGGTGACGTCGCGGCCGTCGATCAGGATCGTGCCGGGCGGGACATCGATCAGCCGGCACAGCGCGTCGACGAGCGTGCTCTTGCCCGAGCCGGTGCGGCCGACGATCGCGGTAACCGTGCCGGGCTCGAGAACGAGGTCGATGTTCTCGAGGACGGCGCGATCTCCATAGCGCACCACGAGGTCGTTGACCACGACGCGCGCGGGTCGATCACTCGCGGGCAGCGGAGGGCCGACACCATCGGGCATGTCGGGCTTTGTCTGCTGGAGCTGCACGAGCCGCATCCACGACGCGCGGCCGCGCTGGACGAGCGCGAGCAAGAAGCCGAGCGTCAGCGTCGGCCACACGAGCCGCGCGAGGTACCCGGAGAAGGCGACGAGCTCACCCTTCGTCATGTCGCCGTGGACGAAGGCGCGGCCACCAAAAAAGATCAGCAACGCCATGCCGAGCGCCGCGAGTGCGTTGAGCATCGGCCCGAGCTGGATCCGGACCTTCGCGGCGTCCATGTTCGCTCGCAGCAGCCGGTCACTGCCCTCGACGAATCCCCGACGGCGGACTTCCTCGAGTCCGTAGGTCTTGATCACCTGGATCGCGCCGAGGTCCTCCTGGATCCGCGACGACAGCGTACCGAGCTCGGCCTGGACGGTGCGCATCGTCCCGAAGATCCGCTTCGACATCGCCTGCCCGACGACGTAGATCAGCGGAAACGGCAGGATCACCCAGAGCGTCACGATCGGATCGGTCCACAGCATCACGCCGAGTACCGAGACGAACGCGAGCAGCGCGTTCGCGAGGCTGACGAGGCCGAAGCCCCAGACCGCGCGGATGGTCTGCACGTCGTTCGTGAGCCGGGACATCACGTCGCCCACCGGGGTCTTCCGGTAGTAGCTTGGCGACAGCGTCATCAGATGACCGAACAGATCGGAGCGCAGGTCGTACTCGGCGGCGCGCGCGGCGTTGAAGATCCAGATCCTCGACCAGATCCGCGTGATCGCGGTCAGTATCGCGAACACCGCCATCCACACGACGATCATCGCGATCTGCCGATCGGTCTGCTTACCGATCGCATCGACCGCGCGTCCCAGCATCTCGGGGACGCCGAGATAGAAGGCGTTCGTCAGGAGCAGCATCGCGACGCCCCACGCGAGCTGGCCGCGATAGGGGCGCAGGTAGCCGAGCGACGAGGGCGTCGCGGCGGCTGCCGGAGCCTCGTCGTTCACGGCTGGGGATCCCGCGCGCACGCCAGCTCGTTCACCGCGCGACCTTAGCAAAGTCTCGACATGATCGAGCCGAGGAGGGCCCCGGCGATCGGCCGGGGATCGTGCGTGTTCGACGCTCTGCCAGCTGATCGCTAACCACGCGAAGGAACTGGCGCTCGGCGTTGTGTCGGAGGTGACCGATCGGTAGCATCGACCAGCTGCGATGGCTGACCTGCCTGCGCTCCTCGCTGTCCTCGAGCACGACCCCGACGACGCCCAGGCGCTGGCGGCGCTCGTGGAGGCTGCGCGTCATACTTCGCCCGACATTCGCACCGCGCGATTTGCAGCTGCCCGCAAGGTGTTCGCGACCCGCGGGCGGCCTGACATCGTCACGCACTTGCTCGACAGCGAGCTCGCGGCAACCTCGGATCTCGACCGCCAGATCGATCTGCTGCTCGAGAAGGGGATGCTCCTCGACGGCGAGCTGCTCGACGCCGCCCGCGCCCGCGCCACCTTCGAGCAGGTCCTCGCGCTGCGCCCCGACGACACGATGGCGAAGGAGGCGATCACCGAGCTCGAGGTCGCCGCCCAGAACTGGCAGAAGTTCGCCGACAAGTACGTCCAGGAGGCGAGCGCGTCGACCGATCGCAGCCTCGCGACCGGGCTCTACGTCTCGGCAGCGGAAGCGTTCGTACGGTTCGCCCCGACCGCAAACGAGGCGGAGGGCTACCTCCGCAAGGCGCTCGAGATCGATTCGAAGAACACCAAGGCCGCGTTCCACCTCGCGCGCCTGCTCCGCGGCTCGCTGCGCTGGGTCGATCTCGCGGTCCTGCTCGAGAGTCGCGCCGAGCTCGCGGCAACCGTGGACGAGAAGGTGTCCGCGCTGCTCGCGCTCGCGGCGATCTCGCGGACCCACCTTGGTGATCCCGCGCGCACAGATGCCGCGATCAAGCGCGTGCTCCACCTCGATCCCGGGCAGCCGCAAGCGCTTCGCCAGGTGACCGAGGAGCTATCGTCTTCGCAGAACTGGCTCGCACTCGTCGCGACCTACCAGGCGGCGCTCAAGGCGCGGCGCGAGGGCGAGGACATCGGCGTCCTCGTGCAGATCGCGATGGTGCTGTGGCGGCACGTCGGCGACCTCGATCAGGCCGAGGACTACTTCCGGAGGGTCCGCAAGATCGAGCCCGCGCACCCGGCTGCGCTCGACTTCTATCGCATCTATTACCCGGCCAAGGGCGAGAACCAGAAGCTGCTCGCCCTGCTGCGCCAGGTCGAGAAAGCGCCCCGCGGCCGCAACGAGAGTGCCCGGCCGATCGGCGCCGAGATCGCCGAGCTCGCCGAGGCGCAGAACAACCCCGAGAAGGCGATCGAGTCGTGGAAGCAGATCTTGCGGCACGATCCGGCAGCCCCATCGGCGGCGACCGCTCGCGCGTCACTCGCTCGGCTGTATCGCAAGACCGAGAAGTGGAACGCGCTGCTCGATCTCATGAAGGAGGAGATCGAACGGCTGCCCGAGACCGACATCGCGGGCCGCGTCGCGCGCTTGCACGATGTCGTCGAGATCTACCGCGACAAGCTGCGGCTCGACGTCATGGTGATCAACACCTACAACGCGATCCTCAAGCTCGATCCGGACAATGCACGCGCGATCGACGAGCTCGCCGCGAAGTTTCGCGCGCTCGGACGGTGGAACGATCTGATTGCGGTGTTGACGCGCAAGAGCGAGACCCCCGACCTGCCCGATGCCGATCGCATCCTGCTGCTCCGCGAGATCGCCGACCTGTGGGCCGAGCGCTTCGGCAACTTCGCGAACGCGGTGCGTCCCCTCGAGAGCATTCTCGAGCTGTCGGCAAACCCCGCGGACACCACCGACGCGATCGCCCGGCTCAAGGAGATCTACACCAAGCGCCGGCAGTGGCGCGCGTTGATCGACGTGATCGGTCGCGAGGCGAGTTTGCTGCCGGTCGCGCAGAAGCGCGCGAAGCAGGGCGAGATGGCGCGGCTCGCGGCCGAGCGGCTCGGCGATAGTCGGTTCGCGATCGAGATCTACAACGGCATCCTCGCCGAGGCGGGTCCCGATCACGCCGAGACGCTGGTCGCGCTGGCCGGCCTCTACGAGCGCGAGAAGCGCTGGCTGCCGCTCGCCGAGGTATTGCATCGCCAGATCGCGGCGCGCCTCGCCGCCGAGGACGAGCACCGCACGAAGGATGCCATTGTCCTCTTCGAGAAGCTCGGCCAGGTCTACGCCGATCGCCTCGCGGCGCCGCAAGCCGGTGCCGCGGTCTGGCAGCAGGTACTCGAGCTCGAGCCCAACCACGCACGCGCCTTGCGCACGCTCCGCGAGCTCTACGCGATGGCGGGCGACTTCACCGGGCTCGAGAAGCTCTACGCCAAGCTCGGCCAGGAGGAGGAGCTCGTCGACGCGCTCCTCGGCATCGCCGATCGCATCGAAGCCAAAGCGGCGCGGCTGCCTCTGGTCGAGCGTGCGGCCCAGCTCGCCCAGCAACGCGCCGATGCGGCCGCGACCGGCGTGGTCGCCCCGAGCTCGGGCGCCGCGCTGCGGCCGGGCCGGCGGGCATCGCGCGATCAGGACGGCACGTCGGTCCAGCAGGCGACGGAGCGCGCGCGTCAGGTCTGGGAGCGTGTGCTCTCGGTCGAGCCGCAGCACACCGGCGCCGCCGCCGCGCTCGCGCCGATCTACACGGCGCAGGAAAAGTGGGCGCGGCTGATCACGGTCCACGAGATCGAGCTATCGGCGACGACCGACACGGCCGCGCGGCTCGCGAAGATCGCGCAGATCCGCCAGATCTGCGAGCAGAAGCTCGCGTCGCGCTCGCTCGCGTTCACGTGGTCGCTACGCGCGTTCGACCTCGATCCGGCGAGCGAGCAGCTCTATGCCGACGTGCTCCGGCTCGCGAGCGAGACCGAGCAGTGGCGCGAGATCGCCGCGACGTTCGAGCGTCACGCGATGCGCGACAGCTCGCTCGAGATCCCGGTCAAGCTCAAGCTGCTCCGCGAGCTCGCGAGGATCGCGAACCGCCGGCTCGGCGATGCCGATCGCGCACGTGGTTATCACCGGCTCGTGCTCGAGCTCGAGCCCGACGCGCGGGAAGCCGAGCAACACCTCGAGGAGCTCGCGATCCAGCTCGCCGACTGGAACGAGCTGCTCGGCTCGTATCGCCGGCGCGCGGCTCGCGAGAAGGATCCGACCGAGCGCGCGTCGCTGTTGATCGAGATCGCGTCGCTGCAGGAGGAGAAGCTCGTCGACCTCGATGGCGCGGCGACGACGTATCGCGAAGCGCTCTCGATCTTGCCGAACCAGGTCCGCGCGCTGCGCTCGCTCGCCCGCATCGAGGAAGCCCGCGGCGACTGGGAGGCGCTGGTCGAGGTGCTCGCGGCCGAGCTCGAGCAGGTACCCGATGGGCAGCCGCGCTTCGATCTGCTGATGCGGATCGGCCTGCTCGAGGAGCAGAGCCTGGAGCGGCCGGCGCGGGCGCTCGCCTCCTACCGCGCCGCGCTCGCGATCCCGGCGCCCGGAGGCACGCCGCGCTCGCAGGCAGTCGCGGCGATCGCCCGCCTCGTGCTGTCGGGCGATCCGGCGGCGATCGCCAGGCTCGATCCGAAGGAGCGGGTCACCGCGGTGCGGCTCGTGCTGCCGCAGCTCGAAGCGTCGAAGAACCTCACGCTGCAGGCCACCGCGATCGAGGTGATCCGCGCTGCCGAGGACACGCCGGCGAGCGAGCGACTCGAGCTCGACCGCCAGCTGATGCGGCTCTATCACACCGACCTCGGCGATCCGGCCGCGGCCTGGCAGGCCGGCTTGCGCGTGCTCGCCGCCGAGCCGAGCGAGACCGAGGTCCGAGGTGCGCTCGGCGTGCTGGCCGGCCAGCTCGGTCGTGACGGCGAGTGGGCCCGCCACCTCGCGAGCGCGCTCGCGTCGATGCGCGCCGAGAACGCTCCGAGCTCGGAGATCCGCGGGATCGCGACCGAGCTCGCCACGCTCGCCGCGGAGCGCCTCGACGATCGCCCGATGGCGGAACGCGCGTGGCTGACCGTGCTCGAGGTCGAGAACGACGCGGCTGATGCCTTCGAGGCGCTCGCGCAGTCGTATCGCGTCGAGGAGCGGTGGAACGATCTACGCGCGCTGCTCGAGCGCCGCACCCAGATGACCCTCGACGATCGCGTGCGGCTTCGCGTGCTCGTCGAGCTCGCCTCGCTCGAGGAGGATGTGCTCGCGCAGCCGGCTCGCGCGGCCGATGCCCATCGCCGCGTGCTCGATATCGATGCGTCGCACCTCGCGTCGTACTACGCGCTCGATCGCATCTACTCGGCGAGCGAGCAGTGGAAGGAGCTAGAGGGACTGCTCGCGCAGCAGGTCGATCACGCGCGCAACGCCGGCGAGCTCGTGCAGCTCTCCTACCGGCGCGCAGAGCTGTTCGCGCACTGTCTCGGCGAGCCCAGCCGTGCCGTCGATCTGCTCGAGGACGTCGTCAGCCGCGACCGCACCCACGTCAACGCCCGGCTCCAGCTCGAGGCGCTACTGGCGAGGGAAGAGGTCCGGCTGCGGGTCGCGCGGATTCTCGAGCCGCTCTACGAGCACGACCGCCATTGGGAGCCGCTGATCACCGTGCTCCGTGCGCAACGCACGCTCGCGAGCGGCACCGAGGCCGTCGAGCTGCTCTCGCGGATCGCGACGATCGAGGAGGCGGAGATCGGCGACCCTGCCGCCGGGTTTGCGGCGTGGATCGAGGTGCTCTCGCTCGACCCGACCCACGAGCGGGCCCGCGTCGAGATCTCGCGGCTCGCACAGCAGCTCGGTCGCTGGCCCGAGGCCACCGAGGCGCTCGAGCTAGCCTCCACCGCCGCGCCTGCCGGTGACGTGATCACGCGCGGGGCGTTGCTCGGCGAGCTCGCGACCTACTACGACGTCCAGCTCGGCGACGCGCCGCGTGCGATCGCGGCCTATCGCCGGTTGCTCGAGATGGACGCGTCGAATCCGACGGCGGTGCGCAAGGCGGCGACCGCGCTCGCGCGGCTCTACGAGGAGAGCAAGGCGTGGCCCGAGCTGCGCGGCGTGATGCGTCGCCTCGCGGAGTGGGCCGAGGATGCCGGCGAGCGGCGGGCACTGCTCGCACGGGTCGCCGCCCTCGAAGAAGACCAGCTCGCGGCGCCGGCAGCAGCGATCACGACATGGAACGACATTCTCACCGACCAGCCGATGGACGCGGCTGCGCTCCATGCACTCGAGCGGCTGTACCAGCGCGGCGAGCAGTGGCGCGAGCTCGTCGACGTGCTTCGCCGCAAGCTCGATCACCATTCATCATCTGCAGCCTCCGCGGCGGTGGCTGGGACGCTCGACACCTCGGCCCGTGACGTGCTCGCACGGATCGCCGAGCTTCACGAGGTGATGCTCGGGGAGCCCGAGGAGGCGATCGCCGCCTACCTCGAGATCCTCGACCGCGACAGCGAGGATCGCCACGCGCTCCTCGAGGCGGGCCGCCTCTATCGCGAGGCCGGGCGCCACGCCGATCTGCTCGACATCCTCGAGCGCCAGGACGCGGTCGGGATTGGGTCCGGGAGTGAATCCCGGCCCCTCCATGCCAAGCCCGCGCTCAATACCGCGCTGCAGATCGAGATCGCACAGCTGCTGAGCGGCCCGTTGATGCGGCCGATCGAGGCACTCGAGCGGTGGTCGACGGTGCTGCAGGCCGAGCCCGATCACCCGCAAGCGCTCGGCGCGGTCGAGGGCGCGCTCGCTGACCCCGAGCTCCGCGTGATGGCCGCGGATATCCTGCGGCCGGTCTACGACGCGACGAACCAGCACGAGCGCCTCGCGGTCCTCCAGGAGCGGGCGGCGGAGTGGGCAGACGATCCGGGCGCGAAGCTGCGTGCGCTCGGCGAGGTCGTCAAGTTGCGCGAGCACCGGCTCGGCGACAAGGCCGGCGCGTTCGCCGCGCAGCTCATGATGCTGCAGCACGCGACGACCGAACCCGAGCTGCCCGCGGTGGTCGCCGAGACCGAGCGGCTCGCCGGCGAGCTCGGCCGCGAGTCCGATCTGATCGACGCGTATCGCGAGATCGCGCCGAACGTCCTTGACGCCGACATCCAGCGCCGGCTCTACCTCGACGTCGCCGATCTCGCGCGCGCCGTCCGCCACGACATGGCGCTCGCCCGCGAGTACTACCAGAAGGTCCTCGACGCGCAGCCCGATGACCGCCGCGCGCTCGTCGCGCTCGAGAGCATCTACCGCGACACCAACGACGACGAGCGCCTCACCGAGGTGCTGCTCCGCCAGGCCGACACCGCGGCCTCCGACATCGACGATCGCGTCGGCGCGCTCGTCGAGGCCGCCGGCCTCTACGTCGGGCTACACCGGCCGGACGACGCGATCGGCACCTGGGAGCAGGTTCTCGCGATCGCGCCCGAACGCCGCGATGCCGTCGAGGCGCTCGAGGCGCTCTATCGCGAACAAGGTCGGTGGCCCGACGTCGTCGATCTCTACGAGCGGCGCCTCGGCTTCGCGACCTCGATCGAGGAGGCCGTCGCGTTGCGCGTCCAGCTCGGCGAGATCCACGAGAAGCAGCTCCACGACTTCGAGACCGCGATCGACAACTTCAGCGCGGCGCTCAGTGGCGACTCGCACAACACGACGGCGCTCACCGCGGTCGAGCGGTACCTCGTCGATCCTGATCTGCGCGTCGTCGCCGCCGAGGTGCTGGAGCCGATCTATGTCTCGCAGCAGCGCTGGCCCGAGCTGATCCGGGTGTACGAGGCGCGGCTCGAGAGCGCGACCGATCCCCGCGAACGTCTGAAGCTCACGCGCTATGTCGCGCGCCTGTACGAGGAGCAACTCGAGGACTTCGAGAGCGCGAGCCGGTGGTACGCGAAGGTGTTTCGCGAGGCGCCGAGCGATCCGGCGATCCGCGATCAGCTCCAGCGGCTGGCATCGATGGTCGACAACTGGCGGTTCGTCGCCGAGACGTACCAGATGTACCTCGACGACGAATCCGGCGACTCCGACGAGGTCCGCGATGTAGCGATCGCCGCTGCTGCGATCTACGACCGCCGGCTCGGCGACGTCGACGCGGCATATGCCGCCTATCGCCGGGCGCTCTCGATCACCATCGAGAATGCGGTCCCCAACGAACGCGAGCTGCTACGCCGGCTCGAGGAGATGCTGGGCCGCGCGCAGAAGTGGAAGGAGCTCGTCGCGATCTACGAGGACGTGATCGGCCGCTCGGGGGACGATCTCCGCCGCGAGGCGCTGATCAAGCGCGCGCGCCTGCTCGAGGATGGCCTCGCTGATCCGGTGCGCGCGATCGAGGGCTGGCGCGAGGTCGTGCAGGCGACCGAGGGCGGCGAGACGCCGCTCGTCGAGCATGCGTACCGCGAGGCGGTCAGCGAGCTCGAGCGGCTGTATCGCACGCGCAGTGCGTGGCGTGACCTCGTCGATCTGTTCGAGGCCCGGCTCGCGCGCACGCAGCACACGAACGAGATCGCCGAGCTCCGTCTGCGGCTCGCCGACGTCTTCGAGACCAACCTCACCGATCTGTCAGCCGCGCTCGATCAGTACCAGCTCGTGATCGACGAGGGGCCGCTCTGGGAGCGTGCGGTCGCCTCGCTCGAGCGGCTCGTCGTCCATGACCAGTATCGCGAGCGGATCACCGAGTCCCTCGAGCCGGTCTACCGCGAGCAGGACTGGTGGCAGAAGCTCGTCGTCATCCTCGACGCCAAGCTCGACTTCGTGCGCGATCCCTCCGATCAGATCACGACGCTGCACGAGATCGCGCAGCTGCACGAGGAGCGTGGCGGTGCGCTCGATCTCGCGGTCGAGGCGCTCGCCCGCGCGTGGCGCATCGATGTCGCCGAGGACGACAGCCTGCAGAAGTTCGTGTCCCTCGCGGCCAAGCTCGCGGCCTGGGACTACGCCGTCACCCAGCTCGAGGAGGGCGCTGCGGGTGCTCCAAACTCGGATCTCGGCGCTGGCCTGTGGGCACGTGCGGCGCAGATCCACGAGGCCCATCGCAACGATCTGCCGCGCGCGATCGCCGCGTGGCGCAAGGTCGAGGAGGCGCGTCCCGACGACATGATCGCGCTCGCCGCGCTCGATCGGCTGCTCGCGATCACCGGCCGTGTCGACGAGCTCGTCAAGGTCGTCGAGCGTCGCGCCGAGCTGACCGAGGACGGCGGCGTGCGCCTCGTGCTGCTGCACCGCGTCGCGGGCCTCTACGAGGAGGTCCTCGAGGACACCGGGCGCGCGATCGTCGCGTATCGCAACGTGCTCGCTGCCGACGACACCGATCTCGCCGCGCTCGATGCCCTCGAGCGGCTGTACGCGCTCTCGATCGCGAGCGGTGATCCGGCTTCGCAGAAGGCCGATGCCCGCGAGCTTGCCAGCACGCTCGAGCGCAAGATCGAGCTGACCACCGACCTCGCAGCGCGCCAGGATCTCCGGCGCGCCGCCGCCGCAGTCTACGAGGTCCAGCTCGGCGACGACTACCAGGCGATCAGCCAGCTCACCGCGATGCTCGACGACGATGCCGGCGAGCATCGTGCTCTCGCCGAGCTCGATCGGATCTACACGAAGCGCAAGATCTGGCCCGAGCTCCTCGATATCGTCGACAAGCGTGCGCTGCTCACGGCGAACACGGCCGACCGCGCCGACCTCGCGTTCCGCGCCGCGCGCATCGTCGAGACCGAGCTGTCGGACTCCGACGCCGCCGTGCCGCGCTATGGCGCGGTGCTGCAGGTGCTCGCGACCCACGAGCCAGCGCGCGCTGCGCTCGAGGCACTGATGCTGCGCGACGAGCACGTCGAGGCCGTGACGCCGATCCTCGAGCGCGTCTACCGCGCGGAGCGCAATGCACCGGGCCTGATCCGCGTCTACGAGCGCCGGCTCGCGGCCAACGCCGGTGATGCCCGCACCGACTGGGCATCCCTCGCGGACGTCCACGAGTCGATCGCAGGCGCGCCGGCCGACGCGTTTGCCGTGTGGTCGCGCGCGATCTCCGCCGACCCCGAGGACCTCGAGCTCCTCGCGCCGCTGCTGCGACTCGCCGAGGCCGACCGGTCGGATCCCCCAAGGCTGTGGAGCGAGCTCGCGACGCGCCTCGATCAGCTCCTCGGGCAGTCGCTGCCGCCGGATGCGGAGCAGCTCTACGCGATGCGGCTCGGCCAGATCGCTGAGGACAAGCTCGGGAACCTCGAGGGTGCCGCCGCGGCCTACGAGCGCGCGTCGCACACGTCCGAACCGCGGCCGGCGCTCGCCGCACTCGAGCGCGTCCTTGGCCATGCCAGCCGGTGGAACGAGCTCGCCACCGTGCTGCGCCGCCAGGCCGACTCGGCCGAGAGCGACGCGCAGATCGCCGAGTATCTGTACCGGCTCGCCGATCTGCAGGAGACGACGCTGCACGATCCGCGGGCCGCGATCGCGGCCTATCGCGAGGTCCTGACGATCACCCCGTCGCACCCCGGCTCGCGTGCCGCGCTCGAACGGCTACTGCTCGCAGCGAAGGACGTGCCGGACATCCGCGGCGAGATCGTCGAGATCCTCGAGCCGCTATTCGAGCAGGACGGCGACGCTGCGCGGCTCGCCAGCGTCCTCGAGGCTCGCATCGAGGTCACGCCAGATGCCATCGATCGCGCCGCGATCCTGCAGCGCCTCGTCGAGCTGTTCGAGGAGAAGCTCGCCGATCGCGGGCGCGCGCTCGACGCCGCGCTGCGCTGGCTCGCGATCGATCCGACCTCGAACCAGGCGCTCGCAGAGACCGATCGCCTCGCCGACAGGCTCGGGCAGTGGCCCGAGGTCGCGGGGCGGATTGCGACGATCGTCGACGCTCCGGATGCGAAAACCCGTGATCGCGAGACCCAGGTCGCGCTGCTCGGTTTCCTCGGCCGCATCCAGCGCGAGCGGCTCGGTCATCTCGACGATGCGGCGACCACGTACCGCTCGGCGCTCGCGCTCGATCCCGAGGCGCTCGCGCCGCTCGACGAGCTGATCATGATCCTGCGCCAGCGCGGCGATCAGAGCGCGCTCGCCGACGCGTTACGCCAACGCGGCAAGGTCGTCGTCGAGACGCCCGAGAAGCGCGCGGCGTATGCGGAGGTCGCCCAGATCTGCGAGCGTGCGGGCGACCGCGACGGCGCCATTGTCGCGTGGCGCGAGATCGCGGACCTCGATGATTCCGATCGCGGGGCGCTCGACGAGCTGGCGCGGCTCTATCGTGCGGCCGGCAAGCGTAACGAGCTGGCCGACACGCTGGGCCGCGCGGCACGGCTCGCGGCGTCGCCGGACGACGAGAAGGCACTGCGCGTCGAGCTCGCGCAGCTCGAGGCGGATGGCCCCCGCGCGGTCGCCGCGTGGCAGGGCGTCCTCGATCTCGATCCCGACGATCTGTCCGCGCTCGCGGCGCTCCAGGCTGCACACACCCGCGCCAAGGACTGGACGGCGGTCGCCGATATCCAGAACCGCCGTCTCGCACTCGCCAGGTCGACCTGGGACAAGGTCGCGATCCATGCCGAGATGGCGCAGGTCGCCGAACAGCACCGCGGCTCCATCGACGATGCGATCGCCGCATGGTTCTCGGCGCTCGACGTCGATGCCGCCCACAAGCCGGCGTTCGTCGAGCTCGAGCGGCTGCTCGCGGCGGCCGGCCGTCATCACGATCTCGTCGAGCTGATCGAACGCTACGCCGAGCTGCAGGCCACGCTCGGTGACGGGCCGGCCGAGATCGCCGCCCTCGCACGCGCGGCCGACGTCTGGGAAGCCAAGCTCGACAATCCCGATGCGGCGGGCGAGATCCTCGAGAAGATCCTTTTGCGCGAGCCCGGCTCGGTCGCCGCGCTGACCCGACTCTCGAAGATCTACGAGCGCGGCGGCGATTGGGACAAGTGCAAGGCGACGCTCGAGCAGGCGCTGAAGTTGTCGCCGACCGGGCGCGATGCGGCCGATCTGTTCTTCCGGCTCGGCGAGGTCGCACGGGTCGGGTTCGATCGTGACACCGGCGATGCCGAGACCGCGATCATGCACTTCCAGCAGGCGCTCAAGCACGACCCGTCGCACGCCACGGCGATCGCCGCGCTCGAGCAGCTCGCGCGCGATCGTCGGGACACCTCGCTGCTCGCCGACATGCTGCAACGGCGGGTCGTGTCCGTCCACGCACCGACGGAGCGCGTCGCGATCCTGGTCGAGCTCGCCGAGCTCGAGCGCAAGGCCGGTCGCAATGACGCCGCCCTCGCCGCGCTCGCGAAGGCAGCCGAGGACGCGCCCGGCGATGCCCGCATCCTCGCGCCGCTCGCCGACCTCTACTTCGCGGCGAGCCGGTTCGACGAGGCCGCGCCGATCTACGCGCAGCTCGCCGAGGAAGCGAAGGGCGCTCGCCGCATGAAGGATGTCGCGCGGTTCCGCGGCCGCCAGGGCGGCATCCTCGAGGCGCGCGGCGACGTCAAGGGCGCGCTCGCCGCGTACGAGGAAGCGCTGCGCGTGAACCCGACCGACATCGCGACGATGTCCGGCCTCGGCCGGCTCTACTTCGAGGCCCAGGACTGGGAGAAAGCGCGCAAGATCTACCAGTCGCTCGTGCTGCAGAACATCGAGTCCGATGCGGGCGTCACCAAGGCCGAGGTCTACTGGGCGCTCGGCAAGATCCACCTGCAGCTCGGTCAGCCGCCGAAGGCGAAGAGCATGTTCCAGCGCGGCCTCGAGATCGAACCGCACAACCAGCGCCTCAAGGAGGCGCTATCGTCGCTGTCGTAGACCGCAGGTCGCGAACGAGCAAGAGCTGCGGGCGACACGTGGGCTCGCCTCAGGCTGCGCGCCGTCGCGCACTGCGTGCTCCGATCCTATGAGCAGCGGCGACTTCGAATCAGCGACCGCATTGCCCGGCGGCGTGCTTCGCTGCCGACGCACTCTGGCTGTCGCTGCGCGCGATGAGCACGAGCTTCGCCTTCGCGCTCGGCGGGCATGCCGGGCCGAGTGCGCCGAGACCGAGCGCGGCGGCGGACACGATCTCGGGGAACGCGGAGTCGTCGAGCGCCTGCTCGAGCGCGGCGGCGGCTCCCGGTGCACGGAGCCGGCCGATCGCGACGGCGGCATTCTGCGCGAGGCGTAACGCGGGCGCGCTCGTGAGCGCCTCGCCCTGCCACCCGCGGAACTTGCGGACGAGCTCGGCGCCGAGCCGCTGATCGCCCAGCGAGACCGCGAGGTCGACCGCGCGCTCGCGGACCTCGAGCGGCGCCTTGCCGTCGTTCCACGTTCGCGGCAGGAGCTCGCGGATCCCCGCGGCGTCGCATTGCACGAGCGAGGCGAGTGCATCGCCGCGGACGTCGAGCGCCGGATCCTTGGCGACCGCGATCGCGAGGGCTGCAGCCGGCCCCGGGCGCTTGCACCGCGTCCCGAGTGCATTTGCGGCGCGCCGGCGGACCTCGGGCCAGGTGTCTGTCGCGAGCCCGTTGACGAGGACGCGGTCGATGCTGTCGGGGCTGCCGCTCGCGTGCCACGGGCCCGCCGGAGCGGTCTCGGCTCCCGCGAGCGCGGACAGCGCGGCCAGCCGGACGCCTGGATCGGCGTCGCGCGCGAGCGCGATCACGAGGCCTGCCGCCTCGACGCGCGGTGACGACGCGATGCTGGTGACCGCGACCTGGCGCAGCGCCGAGCTGGATGTCGCGCGCGGCAGCTCGCGCAGCAGCTTCTCGAGCGCGGCGATCGCGGCGGCATCGCCGTAGGCAGCAATGCCCTCGATCAGTCGATAGCGACGATCGTAGTCGGTCGCGGTCGCGAGCGTGGTCGTCATCGCGGCGACCGCCGCCGGGCGTTCGTCGGCATGACCCCGCACCCGGCGGGTCAAGGCTCGCCACAGATCGCCGGATGCAGCCGGGGACGGCTGCGCGGCCGCTGCACTCGCGAGGGCCGCACCGGGCGCGCGCGCGAGCCGCTCGATCACGGCCTGGCGCAACGCGCGCGGCCCCGTGCCGGCGAGCTGCACGAGCGCGTCGAACCCCGGACCGACCGGCGTGATCCGGGTGACCGCCGCGAGCCGGATCTCGAGCGGCAGGCCGCCCGTGCTCACGAGATCGCGGAGCGCCGCGATCTGGTTCGTGACCGCGAGCGCGGCGATCACGTCGACGAGATCTTTGTCCTTCACCCAGCCTGCGGTCGCGGCACGCACGAGCGCGGGTCCTGCCGCCGGGTCGGTGACCTTCGCGAGCGCTGCGACGAGCCGGCGGCGCGTCGCGGCATCGGTCGTCTTCGCGAGCTCGGCCTCGATCGCGACGGCAGCAGCGGCGCCCCGGCGGGCGAGTGCGACCGCCGCCGTGGTCGAACCGCTCTGCCCCCCGGCAACCATGCGGGCGAGCAGCGCCTCGCCACCTCCGGCGCGCTCGCCGTCGGCGTAGACCCCGAGCTCGGCGATCGCGGTCGTACCCTGTGGCTTGCCGTACGTGCTCTCGAGGACGACCGTCACGCACCCCGCGATCGGTTGCGGTAGATCCGCGACATACGCGACGCCGAGCGAATCGCTCGCGCCACGCTCCGCGGCATCCGGCAGCTCGACGCGCCACGCGCCGCGTGCGCTGACCACCGCGAGCACGCGCGGCCGGTTGAACGTCTTGATCGTCGCGGCGCTCGTCGGATTACCCGGCACGATCCGGAGCTGAACTGCCTGCGCGGCCTCGGCGCGCGGCAAGAACGTGAAGAACTGACCCTCGCCGGCCGTGCTCGCGATGTCCTCGCGCCACTGGGTGTCGTTGCGGCCATCGTCGAGCTCGCGCGGGATCGCGAGGCCGCCGGCATCGCTCGCGCCCGGCTGATGCGACGCCGCGCGCGCCTGGTAGAGCAGGGGAGCCGGGGCGGCGACATCGACCTTCGCGCGCAAGAGCGGCGCCGACGGCGGGACCTCGAGCGGCGGCGTGGCCAGCGGCTGGAACATCGATCGCTGCGGATCGAACCGCTCGGCGAACAGATAGGCCGGCTTGCCGTCACAGCGGCGGACGTCCCACCGGGTCTGGTAGCGCACGATACCGGCGGCGGTGACCTCGACCTCCATGCCGTACTCGCGATCGTTGCCGATGCCGCCGAGCGGGAACCGCGTCAGCTCCCGCCATGCGCGCGCATCGACGACGATCGCCTCGCGCGTCGCCGGCATCGTCGGCGTCGCCGGCATCGTCGGCGTCGCTGGCATCGTCGGCGCGGTCGCGTCGAGCACGAGCTGTCCGCGCGCGACGAGGATGCGGACCTTGGTCGTGCCCGCCGGCAACCGGAACGTGCCGCGCTTGACGCCACCGACGCGCAGCGTGCCATCGCCGTCGAGCTCGAGCTCGTCGGGCTTGCCATCGCCATCGACGTCATCACTCGCCTTCGCGAGTGGCGCGGCACCGGCAGTCGAGCCGAGCGCGACCAGCGCGCAGCCGATCGCGAGGCCGGGGACAAGGCGGCGTGCCGGGCGCGTGCGCATCGCGCCGAGCCTAGCACCGCCGGTCGCAGGACCGAGGTCACGCGCCACCGCGAGCGTCATCGGTCGCGGGACACGTGGACTGCGCGCGGGTTGCACGCGATCCGCCCCGGCGGTCGCGACGATCGTCGCGTGTTAGCGTGCCGCGGCTTGTTCGCGCCGTCCGACTACACCTTCGCGCTCCCTCCCGAGCTGATCGCGCAGGAGCCAGCAGCCGCGCGCGATGCCTCGCGCCTCCTGCACATCCATGCGGATGGCGCGATCACCGACCACGCGTTCGCCGAGCTCGCGACGCTGCTGCCCGCTGGCGCCGTCGTGATCGCGAACGACACCCGCGTGATCCCGGCACGCGTGCTCGGCCACAAGGACACGGGTGGCGCGATCGAGGTGCTGTTCCTCGAGCCCGCCGAAGGTGAGCCGGCCGCGCCCGCACCTCCGGACAGCTCCGCATGGCGGTGCCTCGTCAAGGGCGCGGTGCGGCCCGGCCTGCGCATCCATGTCGACGGCGCGCCCGCCACCCTCGTCGTCCTCGGCGAACGCGCGCCCGACGGCTCGGTCCTCGTCACCGCGCCCGGCGACGGCCTCGGCTTCCTCGACGCTCACGGCCACCTGCCACTGCCGCACTACATCGATCGTCCGGACACCGCCACCGATCGCGAACGCTACCAGACGATGTTCGCGCGGGTTCCCGGCGCCGTCGCCGCACCGACCGCAGGCCTCCACATGACCGCGGCGATCGCGGACGCGCTCGCAGCGCGCGACATCACGCTCGCGACCGTCACGCTCCACGTCGGCTGGGGCACGTTCGCGCCGATCCGCGCCGCCGACATCCGCGCGCACCACATGCACCGCGAGCGCTACGTGATCCCCGAGGCGACCGCGGCGCTCGTCGCGACCGGCCGGCCGATCGTCGCGCTCGGTACCACGGCGCTGCGCGCGCTCGAGGCTGCCGCCACCGCCCCGCGCACGATCACGCCTGGCCCGGGCGCGACCGAGATCTTCATCTATCCGGGATCCGGACACGTGTTTCGTGTCGTCGATCACCTCGTCACCAACTTCCACCTGCCGGAGTCGACCTTGCTGATGCTGGTCTGCGCGTTCGCGGGCACCGAGCGCGTGCTCGCGGCGTATCGCCACGCGGTCGCGGCTCGCTACCGGTTCTTCAGCTACGGCGACGCGTCGCTGCTGCACCGCGCCTGATGCAAACGATGCGGGGCACGCCGCCCGCGGTTCGGCTATAACGCCGCGCCGCGATGAACTTCGACCTGCCCACGCCCGGCTTCAGCTACGAGCTGCTCGCGACGCTCGGGCATGCCCGCGCGGGGATCCTGCACACGCCGCGTGGCGACATCGCGACGCCGGTGTTCATGCCGGTCGGCACTGCCGGCACCGTCAAGGGCATGACCGCCGACGAGCTGCGCGCGCCGCCGATCGACGCACGCATCATCCTTGGCAACACGTATCACCTGTACCTTCGGCCAGGTCTCGAGGTGATGAACCTCGTCGGTGGGCTCCACAAGTTCGCCGCGTGGGATCGTCCCATCCTCACGGACTCCGGTGGCTTTCAGGTGTTCTCGCTCGCCGCGATCAACGAGATCGACGACGACGGTGTGACGTTCCGTTCGCACATCGACGGATCGAAACACCGCTTGACGCCGGAGGTGTCCATGCACATCCAGAGCGTGCTCGGCTCGGACATCGCCATGGTCTTCGATCAATGCCCACCCGGGGACGCCGGTGACGACGTCCAGGAGCTGGCGATGGCGAGGACGACGGCGTGGGCGAAGCGGTGCCGGACGACGCCCCGACCAGATGGGCAGGCCGTGTTCGGGATCGTGCAGGGCGGCATCGATAGCGAGCGTCGCAAGCGTCACGCGGCCGAGATCACGAAGCTCGACTTCGATGGCCATGCCCTCGGTGGCCTCGCGGTCGGCGAGAACATCGACGACACGTATCGCGTGCTCGACGAGGTCGCACACACGCTCCCCGCAGACCGGCCACGCTACCTGATGGGCGTCGGCACGCCCGCCGATCTCGAGCGCGGCATCCAGGCCGGCATCGACATGTTCGACTGCGTGATGCCGACCCGCAACGCGCGCAACGGCTACCTCTTCTCGAGCACCGGGCGGGTCAATATCCCGAATGCCGCGAACCGGACCGACCTCGGGCCGATCGATCCCGCGTGCCCGTGCTCGACGTGTCGCACGCACTCCCGCGCGTACCTACGACATCTTTACCAGGCGAAAGAGATCCTCTACGCGCGGCTCGCAACCCTGCACAACCTCACGTTCTACGCCAAACATGTGCACCGGCTGCGTGACCGCATCCTGGCCGAGGGCACCCGTGCTTGACCCCCTCTTTTCTAAGTGCTACGAACCGCAAGTTTTTCAGACGTCTAGAGACGTTTGAACCAGTGTGGAAGGACGCCCCAAATGGCAGCGATGCAACCGATCGTGATGATGCTCGTGATGTTCGGAATCTTCTATTTCATTTTGATCCGACCCCAGGTCAGGAAGCAGAAGGAACATCAGGCAACCCTGTCGAAGCTGACGAAGGGCGACGAGGTCATCACCCGAGGTGGCGTGATCGGCAAGATCACCGGCATCTCCGATGACGGCATCCTCGTCCTCGAGCTCCAGGAGAAGGTCCGCGTTCGCGTTCCGCGCGCGTACGTCGAGGGCAAGTGGGAGGGTAAGGTTTCCGAGTCGGCGTCGAAGGCCGCGTAGCACCGCGCGCCGCGCAACCGTCATTCGTTTCCGGTTTTCTGGCTTTCGAGGTCATTCATGGACCGTAGTCTCAAGTGGAGGACGATCATCCTGCTGGTGATCACCCTCGGATGCGTGGGGATCCTCACGCCGAACTTCGTCGACAAGGATCAGCTGCCAAGCTGGTTCCCGTTCAAGAACACGCGGCTGAGCATGGGCCTCGACCTCCAGGGCGGGACGCACATCGTCTACAGCATCGACCTCGACAAGGCCGTGGACGACCGCGCGTCCGAGATCAAGCGTGACCTCGAGAGCCGGTTCGCTGACGACGCGACGATGAAGCAGAAGCCAGTCGTCAAGACGCCGCCCACGCCGATCGGCGCGGTCACGGTGATCATGCCGGACGCCGCGAGCCGCGGCGCGATCGAGGGCCAGGTCAAGTCGGACTACGGTAAGACCGTCGAGACGCGTGACTGCCCACCGGCCGATGGTCCCAACGCGTACTGCTTCCGGGTGTCGTCGGAGTACGCCGACGGCATCAAGAAGGCCGCGCTCGCGAACGCGGTGAACACGATCCGCGAGCGCATCGACGAGAAGGGCATCGCCGAGCCCAGCGTCGTCCAGAAGAGCGACGAGATCATCGTCGAGCTGCCCGGCCTCGACGAGGAGAAGAAGCAGCAGACCCGTGACATCATCGCCCGCACCGCGAAGCTCGAGTTCAAGGTCGTCGACGACGGGTCGGCGTTCATGAACAAGCTCTACGCCCACGTCGGCAGCGAGGGCAAGGAAGGCAAGCCGACCGATCCCCGCGCGATCCGCGACGGCATCCGGGCCGAGATCGATCAGTGGCGGCCCGACGACGGCGGCACGCTCCACACCGACTACTTCCTGATCGGATACGACCGCCGCGAATCGCTGACGCTCGACGAAGCGAAAAAGATCGACTGCGTCAACCGCGCCGGCCGGCCAAACGACCGCGACGTCAAGGTCGAGAGTGGCCGCGTGATGTGCAACGTCAGCGGTCGCCAGGTGATCGCGCGTTACCTCGAGGATCTCGCGAATGCCGATCCGAGCTTCAAGGTCCCCGATGACCGTCAGGTCGGCTACGAGCTCGTCGATCCGCAGGAGGACGCGACCGACAAGCGCACGTTCTGGCGCACCTACTACCTCGACCGCGCGGTCCGGCTGACCGGCACGTCGATCTCCGACGCGACCGGTAACTACGACCCGAACACGAATCGCCCGATCGTGCTCCTCGACTTCAACCGCTACGGCGGCCGCGTGTTCGGGGACGTCACCGCCGAGATCACGGGCAAGAAGCTCGCGACGATCCTCGACGACAAGGTCAAGAGCGCACCGATCATCAACGGCGCCATCCGCGGTGGTCGCGCGTCGATCACGATGGGTGGCGGCAACCCGCAGCGTCAGGAAGCCGAGCGCGACGAGCTCGTCAACGTGCTGAAGACCGGCTCGCTCCCCGCGCCGCTGAAGGAAGAGTCGGTCTCCGACGTCGGCCCGACGCTCGGCCGCGACGCGATCGAGAAGACCAAGTTCTCGTTCGCCCTCGGCTGCGCCCTCGTCATCCTGATCATGATCGGCATCTACCGGTGGTCCGGCGTGATCGCGGTCGTCGTCGTCATGTTCTTCGTGATGATCACGATGTCGATCATGGCGCTGTTCGGGGCGACGATCACGTTGCCCGGGATCGCGGCGATCGTGCTGTCAGTCGGCATGACCGTCGACGGCAACATCCTGATCTTCGAGCGGATCCGCGACGAGCTGTTGCTCGGCAAGAGCGTGCGTGGTGCCGTCGATCTCGGCTTCTCGCGCGCCTTCTCGGCCATCCTCGATGGTCAGCTCACGACCGCCGCCGCCGGCTGGGTTTTGCTGCAGTACGGCTCGGGCCCGATCAAGGGCTTCGCCGTGATGCTGCTGGTCGGCGTGTTCACCACCCTCTTCACCAACATCTGGCTCAGCCGGGTCTTCTTCGACTGGTACATCGCGAAGAAGAAGAGCCAGTTGTCCACGATCTCGATCTGAGGCGGCCATGAGCGAACACAAGTTCCGATACCTGCTGCCCCCCGGCAACAACTTCAACTTCGTCTCGAAGTTCCGCACGATGATGATCATCTCGATCGTCCTCATGCTCGGCTGCGTCGCTGCCTTGTTCGTGAACAAGGAGGTCCGCGGCAGCTACATGAACTGGACGATCGACTTCAAGGGCGGGACCGAGATCATCCTCGCGTTCAAGGACAAGACGTCCGGCGCCTATACCCGCGTCGACACGGGCAAGGTTCGCGAGGCGATCGAGAAGTCCGGCGAGGACGGCTTCGACGTCTCCGACATCTCGTGGACAGCGAGCGACGCGGCCGGTAACGACGTCAAGGTCGAGGGCACCGTCGTCCGCTCACCGCGGTTCTCGGCGCTCAAGGCCGAGGATGCGCAGAAGGCGAGTGCGGTCTTCCTCGACGCGTTCAAGGATCGCGACGTCCAGAAGGCGACCTGGTCGGGAGACCGGCTGAGCGTCCGCTCGAAGAAGCACATCTCCCACGCCGAGGCCAAGCAGGTCCTCGCCGCGCAGCAGCTCGAGCTCAAGGATTGGACCGATCAGGAGCTCGATCAGTACGCCCACGCGGACGAGGGCACCGGCGAGTTCAACCAGTGGTACGCGGTCTACGGCATCGATCGCCAGTACGAGACGCTGCTCGAGAAGACCTTCCCGAACGTCGATGTCAACGTCGCGCAGAGCTACGGAGTCGGCGCAAAGGCCGGCAACAAGCTACGTAACGACGCGGTCAAGTCGATCATCTACGCGATCTTCCTGATCATGCTGTACCTCGCGTTCCGGTTCGACGTCCGGTACGCGCCGGGCGCGGCGTTCGCGACGATCCACGACGCGGTCATGGTGATCGGGGTATTCGCGGTGACCTGGACCGAGGTCTCGCTGACCTCGGTCGCGGGTCTGCTCACGGTCATGGGGTTCTCGGTGAACGACACCGTGGTCGTGTTCGATCGAATCCGCGAGAACCAGTCGAAGCTCAAGGACAAGTCGCTCGACCGGATCGTCAACATCTCGATCAACGAGATGCTGGTGCGGTCGATCCTGACGTCGGTGACCGTGTTCGCGACGACGCTGATCATGAACATCTTCGGCTCCGGCCTCGTGCAGAACTTTGCGTTCGCGATGAACGTGGGTGTGATCGTCGGCGTGTACTCGTCGATCTACCTCGCGGTGCCGTGGTTCCTGTGGATCTCGAAGAAGTGGTACTCGGGGCCGCCGTCGGCGCGCAGGCGTGCGGCGATGGCCGCGGCATCGCCCCAGGCGGCGGCGGGCTCGGTCGAACCGCCTCCCGAGGAGTAAGCTCGCGTAGCTCGCGTAGCTCGCGTAGCTCGCGTGGCTGCCCGATCCCGGGATCGCTCGGGATCACTCGGGATTTGTCAGACCCGCGCCATAGGTTGCGCGGGTGCACTACTGGCTCCGCAACGTCGACGAGCAGATCGTGGGTCGCCTGGCGACCGCGCTGCGCGTCCGTCCCGCGACCGCTCGCTGCCTCGCCGTTCGCGGCGTCAGTGACCCGCGCGATGCGCAGAACTTCATCGATCCCAGGCTCGCGGCGCTCCGTCCGCCGACCGGGCTCGCCGGGCTCGCGCGTGCGGTCGAGCGGATCGCCGATGCGGTCCAGCACGGCGAGCGGATCGGCGTGTTCGGCGATTACGACGTCGACGGCGTGACCACGGCAGCGCTGCTGACGTCGTTCCTGCGCGCCGCGGGCTCCACCGTCGAGGTCGCCGTCGCGCGCCGCGACGCCGGCTATGGCTTCACGCCCGGTGCCGCCGAGGAGCTGGCCGCGCGCGGCTGCCAGCTGATCATCACCGGCGATTGCGGCACGAGCGACCTCGCGTCGATCGCGGTCGCCGCCGCGCTCGGCGTGCAAGTGATCGTCGTCGACCATCACACGGTCCCGTCGGCCGACGACCCGCACCCCGCGCTCGCGCTCGTCAACCCGCACCGCGCCGACTCGACGTTTCCGTTCCGCGGCATGGCGTCGGTTGGCCTCGCGTTCTATGTCGCCGCCGCGGTTCGCACCGAGCTCCGCGATCGCGGCCACTTCCGGAACCGCCGCGAGCCCGATGTCCGCGAGCTGCTCGATCTCGTCGCGCTCGGCACGGTCGCCGATCTCGTGCCGCTGACCGCCGAGAACCGGATCCTCACCGCGCTCGGCCTGCGCCGCCTCCAGCGCTCCGAGCCAGGTGGCATCCGGCCGGGCATCGCCGCGTTGCTCGCGGCCGCCGGCGTCGATCCCGAGCGCGAGGTCGACGCGCGGACGATCGCGTGGAAGCTCGCGCCGCGGATCAACGCACCTGGCCGGCTCGGTGCCGCGGAGCCGTCGCTCGCGCTGCTGCTCGCCGATCGCGCGACCGCCACCGCACGAGCGCAGGTGCTCGAGGACGCGAACGCCGAGCGCCGCACGATCCAAGATCGCGTGATGACCGAGGCGCTGGACCAACTCGACGCGCGATCGATCGACACGACTGGCGCGGCGATCGTCGTCGCCGGCGTCGGCTGGTCGTCCGGCGTTGTCGGGATCGTCGCCGCGAAGCTCGTCGACAAGTACCAGCGGCCGGCGTTCGTGATCGGCATCGATCCCGAGACCGGCCTCGGGCGCGGTTCGGCGCGGACGTCCGGCGGGGTCGATCTCTATCGCGCGCTCGCCGATGCCTGGCGCGACTGCAGCGCCGGCGCGACCCCGGAGTGGCGCTTCGGCGGGCACGCCGCGGCGGCCGGCTTCACCATCGGTCGTGACGCGATCCCTGGCCTCGCCGAAGCGCTCGGGTCGTCGTGCGCGCGGCTCGCCGAGGGCTCGGGTCCCAAGCGCGCCGGCAGGGACATCGACGCCGAGGTCCGGCTCGCCGACGTCGACGAGCGGCTCGCCCAGGAGCTCGCCGGGCTCGGGCCGTTCGGCCAGGACAACCCGCCGCCGCTGCTGGTCACCCGCAACGCGCGCGTCACTGCAGCCCGCCGCGTCGGTGACGGCTCACACCTCAAGCTCACCCTCGAGGACAACCTCGACGGCTCGTCGATCACGCGCAGCGCGATCGGCTTCGGGCTTGGCGATCGCCCGGTCGAGGTCGGCGCGCGCTTCGATCTTGCGTTTTTGCCGACGGTCTCGACGTTCCAGGGCCGCCGGAACGCCGAGCTCGAGCTTTATGACCTGATCCCGAGCACCGGCGAGGCGCTCGCGACCGCCGTGCTCGACGGGCACCGCGACGCGTCGCTGGCGGATGTTCGCGCGGCGCGGTAACACCTCCGCGTGAGCACCGACGGCAAGGTCGACGGCAAGGTCGACGGTAAGGTCGACGGTAAGGTCGACGGTAAGGTCGACGGCAAGGCCGACGACTCCGCGCCCGTCCCGCGGATCCCGCGCTCGCGAGGCTTCAAGCTGTCGATGCCCGAGCTCGTCCGGCTGCTGATGACCGCCGCGCTGCTCGTGATGATCGTGATGACGCAGCGCCCGTGTGCCGAGGCGGTCTCCGGCTTCGTCGCTGGCTTCGACAGCTCCGGCGACGACGCCGGCTCCGGTGCGGCGGCGAACCAGATGCCGCGTCCCGGTACTGTCGATCTTCCCAGCTCGGCCGGCAGCGCCGCCGACTACGAGCAGCTCACGCCGGACATGACCGAGGCCGAGATCAAGGCCGCGATCGAGCGCGCGAAGGCCAAGCAAGCCGGCTCCGCGCGATAGTGGACAGGCTCACTTCCAGAGGACGGCGTGGTCCAGGCACGGCATCTGCGTGCGGCGCTTCGTGACGGCCGCGCCGTCGAGCGTGGCCACCACGACGCCGTCCCCGGCGTCCTGCTCGGCGACGACGGTGCCCCACGGATCGACGACGAGCGAGTGACCGTAGCTCGCGCGCTTCTCGTTGTGGTGGCCGTGCTGTGCGGCGGCGACGACCCACGCCTGGTTCTCGACGGCGCGCGCGCGCAGCAGCAGATGCCAGTGCGCCGCGCCGGTGTGGGCGGTGAACGCCGCGGGCACGAGCAGCACCTCGGCGCCGCGATCCTTGACGAGCCGGCGGTACAGCTCGGGGAACCGGAGATCGTAGCAGATCGTCACGCCGACCTTCGCGCCATCGATCTCGACGACGACGAGCTCGCTGCCCGGTGCGGTCGCCTCGCTCTCGCGCAGCGTGGCGCCACCCGGGATGTCGACGTCGAACAGGTGGACCTTGCGATAGCGGCTGACCAGCTGGCCGCCGGGGTCGACCACGAGCGCGGTGTTGTACGCGCGCCGCGCGTCGCCGGTGACCAGCTCCGGGGTCCCGCCACCGACGATCCACACACCGTGCAGCGCCGCGAGCTCGCGCAGCGTGCCGAGGACCGCACCCCGGCCGGGACCGTCGAAGTCCTCGGCGATCGGTAGCTTGTCGCCCTCGCGGCGGCCGAGGAACGAGAAGCACTCGGGGAGCACGACGAGACGGGCACCGTCGGCGACCGCGCGCGCGGTCAGCGACCGCACGGTTGCTAGATTGACCCCGAGATCGTCGGAGGCGCAGAGCTGGACCGCACCGACCCGGAGTTGCCAGCCAGCGGCGGGAGTCACTCCGATCCCGTCCATCTCGGCCCCAGTTGTCGCCGGCGCGGCTCCAGGTGGATGCGGCGGCGTGGACCCAGTCATCGCGTTAACCTGGTCATCGCCCGTTGTTAGCACGAGAATCCCAAGGACCTGGGCCAGGGCGTCGGTGGGTGGTTCCCTCTTGCCCCGGTTCAAGAGCGGTGGTACCCATCGGCCAGCTTTATCGCTCTGCGGTGAGGTGGCCATTCGGCCACCTTTTTTTTCGGCCTGACTCCTGAATCACGACCACGCAACCTGGCCATGGCATCTCGTAACCCCCAACAACAGCGTCTGATCTCGATCATCGAGCCCGTCCTGGAGGCGGCTGGATACGAGCTCGTCGATCTGCGGTTCCTGCTCGAGCAGGGCGGCTGGGTGTTGCGCGTGCAGGTCGACCTGCCGCTCGACGATGCCGTCGATCCGCACGAGATCCCGCAGGATCGCGTCGATCTGCAGGCCTGCGAGAACATCTCGCGCGAGCTCTCCGCCGTGCTCGACGTCGAGGATCCGGTCCCGCAGGCGTACTCGCTCGAGGTCGGCTCGCCCGGCATCGATCGGCCGCTGCGCACCGAGCGGCACTTCCGGTACTACGCCGGCAGCCAGGTGAAGATCCAGATGGCGCACGGGCTGCCGACGGACTCCGGAACCGAGCGCCGCAACTTCCGCGGCACGCTCCAGGGCATCGAGGGCGGCGAGGTGGTCGTCGACGTCGACGGTCAGCTGTTCAAGCTCCCGCTCGACGACATCGACACCGCGAAGCTCGTCCCCGACTGGGACGCGGTCATGCAGGGCAAGAGCGGCGTCGGCGCGCCCCTTCCCAAGCCCGCCAAGCCTGGCGGCAAGGTCTCCGCGAAGAAGCAAAGCTCCAAGCCACGCGCCGAGCGTGACTCCAACAAGACGAACGACTGAAGGAACAGGGAATCGCCATGGAAGCCAAACTGGACATGGTCCTCGAGCAAGTCGGCCGGGACAAGAACATCGACAAGAGCGTGCTGATCAACGCGCTCGAGCAGGCGATCCTGACCGCCGCGAAGCGGACGTTCGGGCTCAACCGCGAAATGGAGGCGAAGTTCAACGCCGAGACCGGCTCCGTCGATCTGTTCTTGATCGTGAACGTCGTCGACGAGGATGACGCGATCGAGGGCCGCGAGATCACGGTCGCGCAGGCGCACACCGCCGGCCTCGAGGCCGAGCTCGGTGACGAGCTGCTGTTCCAGGTGTTCTATCGCGCCGAGGACGACGATCGCGCGCGCGAGCAGGACGAGAAGTTCGGCAACCTGATCGACCTCAAGAACGCGAGCAAGAAGTTCGGCCGGATCGCGGCGCAGACCGCGAAGCAGGTCATCTATCAGCGCGTCCGCGAGGCCGAGCGCGACAACGTCTACAACGAGTTCAAGGACCGCAAGGGCGAGATCATCTCGGGCGTCGTCCGCCGCTTCGAGCGCGGCGCACTCGTCGTCGACGTCGGCAAGGCCGAAGCCGTGCTGCCGATGCGCGAGCAGGTCCCGCGCGAGAGCTACCGCGTCGGTGACTCGATCAAGGCGTACTGCCTCGACATCGATCGCAACGCCCGCGGCCCGCAGGTCATCCTATCGCGCACGCACAAGGGCCTGCTCGAGAAGCTGTTCGAGCAGGAGGTCCCGGAGATCTTCGAGAAGATCGTCCGCATCGAATCGAGCGCCCGCGAGCCGGGTGCCCGCGCCAAGATCGGCGTGTCGTCGCGTGACC
>JBKJUF010000260.1:0-11024 GCA_046590445.1 Kofleriaceae bacterium | reverse complement strand
ATCGTCAACACGATCGCGCCGATCGCCGGCTCGCGGATGACCGAGACCGTGCTGCCGAAGGAGCTGCTCGACGCGCTCAAGCCCGAGTACGTCTCGGCGCTCGTCGCCCGGCTCGCGCACGAGTCGAACTCCGACACCGGCGGCCTCTACGAGGTCGGCGGCGGGTTCTTCGCGAAGCTCCGCTGGGAGCGCTCCGAGGGCAAGACGTTCCGGCTCGGCCGCAGCATCACGCCCGAGGACGTCGACGCGGCATGGAAGGACATCAGCCAGTTCGACAAGACGACGCACCCCGGCTCGGTCGCCGAGTCGATGCAGCCGATCATGGGCAACGTCGAGGCCGGCCCGAGCAAGGGCGGCAACGCGCTGATCGATGTCGATGCGGCGCTCGGCTACAAGTATCCCGAGTTCACGTCGAGCTACGACGAACGCGACGTCTCGCTGTACGCGCTCGGCGTCGGCGCGGCGAAGGATCCGACCGACGAGCGTGACCTCCAGCTCGTGTACGAGCTCTCGGGCAAGGGCATGAAGGTGCTGCCGAGCTTCGGCGTCGTGCCGGCGATCAGCATGGTCTTCACGCAGGGCAAGAACGGCCTCCAGGCACCGGGCTTGAACTTCGGCCTCGATCGCGTGCTCCACGGCGAGCAGTACACCGAGGTCAAGCGACCGCTGCCGCGCGCCGGCAAGCTGACGACCAAGGCGACCGTCAAGAACATCTACGACAAGGGCAAGAACGCGCTCGTCGTCACCGAGTTCATCACCTACGACGAGCACGGCGACGAGCTCGTGAAGAACGAGCTGACGACGTTCGTGCGCGGCGGCGGTGGCTGGGGCGGCGAGCGCGGCCCGAGCGCGGACGTCAACGTCCCACCCGATCGCGCGCCCGACAAGGTGATCGAGGACAAGACCTCCGACAACCAGGCCCTGCTCTACCGGCTCTCCGGCGACTGGAACCCGCTCCACGCCGATCCGAGCTTCGCGAAGGCGTTCGGCTTCCAGAAGCCGATCCTCCACGGCCTGTGCTCGTTCGGGTTCGCCACGCGCCACGTCGCGCAGGCGTTCGCGCCCGACGGCAATCCTGACTTCGTCAAGAGCATCAAGGCGCGGTTCGCGTCGACCGTGCTGCCCGGCGAGACGCTCGTCACCGAGATGTGGAAGGACGGCGAGCACCGCGTCATCTTCCGCACCAAGGTCAAGGAGCGCGGCGAGGTCGTGATCTCGAACGCGGCCGTCGAGCTCCACAAGGAGCTGCCGAAGCCAAAGGATCGGTCGAAGCCGGCCGCTGCTGCGACAGGTGGTGGCGCGAGCGCGGCGGTTCCGAACACCGCCGACATCTTCCGCGCGATCGGAGCGTTCGTCGGCGGCAACCCGGCGACCGCCGAGAAGGTGAAGACGAACTTCCTGTTCAAGCTGTCCGCGCCGGAGAGCGCGTGGACGATCGATCTGACGACGCCGCCCGGGACGGTCACCGAGGGCGTCGCTGGCAAGGCCGCGTGCACGCTCGAGATGTCCGACGCGGACTTCATGGCGATGGCGACCGGCCAGGCCGACGCGATGAAGGTGTTCTCGACCGGCAAGCTCAAGATCTCGGGCGCCGTCATGGCGTCGCAGAAGCTCGGCTTCCTGAAGAAGCTGACGCCCGAGATGGTGCTCGCCGAGACCACGAAGCGGACGGGTGGCGCCGGTGCCGGCGTCCCGCCGACGGCCGCTGCGGGATCGATCTCGCCCTCGGGCGCGGACTATGTCCCGACCACCGCCGACGTGTTCGCGGTGATCGAGGAGTACCTCAAGCAGAACCCGGACCTCGCGCCGAAGGTCGCCACCACGTACCTGTGGAAGATCGGCGACGCGCGGTGGACCCTCGATCTCAAGAACGGGGGCGGCAGCGTGAAAGAAGGCGGCGACGCAGGCGAATGCACGCTCGAGCTCACCGAGGACGACTTCCTCGCGCTGACGCAGGGCAAGGCCGACGCGATGAAGCTGTTCACGACCGGCAAGCTCAAGATCTCCGGCAACGTGATGGCCTCGCAGAAGCTGCAGTTCCTCAGCAAGCTCGACCCGACGAAGGCCGTCGAGGTGATCGCGAAGCGGCGGGGCGCCGCAGCTCCGGCGGGTGCAACGGCTCCCGCGCCAGCGGGGGCGAAACCAACGGCCGAGGCGCAGGCCACGAAGATCTTCGCGGCGCTCACCAAGCGCCTGGCGGACAACCCGGGCCTCCAGAACGACGTCCGCGCGACGCTGAAGTTTGTCGTCGGCGGCACCGAGCAGACGTTCGCGATCGGCGGCAACGATCCGAAGAAGGTCGACGCGACGCTCACGATCAGCGATGCCGATCTGGTGTCACTGGTGACCGGCGCGGCGACGGCCAAGAGCCTCTTCCAGCACGGTCAGCTCAAGGTCGAGGGCGACGTCACGGTCGCGCATCGGCTCGGCTTCCTCAACAAGCTCGTCTAGGAACGAAGGAGAAAATCACATGCCACGCAAAGTAAATGTCATCGGCGTCGGGATGGTTCCCTTCGCGAAGCCCGGCAAGAGCGAGGAATATCACGTGATGGCGCGCAAGGCCGGAGAGGCCGCGCTCGCCGACGCCAAGGTCGCGTTCACCGAGGTGCAGCAGGCGTACGCCGGCTACGTGTTCGGCGACTCGACCTGCGGCCAGCGCGCGATCTACCAGCTCGGCCAGACCGGCATCCCGGTCTTCAACGTCAACAACAACTGCTCGACCGGCAGCTCCGCGCTCATGCTCGGCGCGCAGGCCGTCGCGGGCGGCATGGCCGAGTGCGTGATCGTCGTCGGCTTCGAGGAGATGGAAGCCGGCGCGCTCAGCGCGAAGTGGACGGACCGCGCGAACCCGCTCGACAAGTTCGTCAACGTGATGAACGAGGAGCAGGGCTTCAACTCCGCCCCGCCCGCCGCGCAGATGTTCGGTGGCGCAGGCCGCGAGTACCGGTGGAAGTACGGCACCAAGAAGGAGACCTTCGCGAAGATCAGCGCGAAGGCCCGGCAGCACGCGTCGAAGAACCCGTACGCGCTGTTCAAGGACGTGCTCTCCGTCGAGGAGATCCTGGCATCTCCCGAGGTGTTCGATCCGTTGACGCGTTATCAGTGCTGCCCGCCGACGTGTGGCGCGGCCGCCGCCGTGCTGTGCTCCGACGACTTCGCGAAGCAGCACAACATCAGCAAGCCCGTGTACATCGCGGCGCAGGCGATGACGACCGACTACCCGTCGACCTTCGAGGAGCACTCGATGATCAAGATGGTCGGCTACGACATGGCAAAGGCCGCCGCGAAGCAGGTCTACGAGCAGGCCGGCGTCGGCCCCGAGGCCGTGCAGGTGGTCGAGCTGCACGACTGCTTCACCACGAACGAGCTCCTCACGTACGAGGCGCTCGGCCTCTGCAAGGAAGGCGAGGCGGAGAAGTTCATCTGGGACGGCGACAACACGTACGGCGGCAAGTACGTCACGAACCCGTCGGGCGGCCTGCTCTCGAAGGGCCATCCGCTCGGCGCGACCGGCCTCGCGCAGTGCACCGAGCTCGTGTGGCATCTTCGCGGCACGGCCGAGGCACGCCAGGTCGAGGGCGCGAAGATCGCGCTCCAGCACAACCTCGGCCTCGGTGGGGCGTGCGTCGTGACGATGTATCGTCGCGACTGAGGCGTGGCGGCGCGGCGCGATCGAGTACCGTCGCGGGATGACCACCAGCGACGAGATCGTCCTCTACTACAACCCGATGTCGCGCGCGCGCGTCGCGCACTGGATGCTCGAAGAGGTCGGTGCACCTTACGTCCTCGAGCTCCTGCGCTTCGACAAGCAGGAGCACAAGACCGACAAGTTCCTCGCGATCAACCCGATGGGCAAGCTCCCTGCCCTGGTCCATCGTGGCGTCGTCGTGACCGAGACGCCGGCGATCTGCGCGTATCTCGCCGATGCCTTCCCGCAGGCCGGGCTCGCGCCTGCCATCCACGATGCGGCGCGGGGCGCGTACTATCGCTGGCTGTTCTTCGCCGCCGGCTGCGTCGAGGCCGCGGCCATCGACAAGATGCTCGCACGGCCCCCGGTCGAGCGCACCGGGGCGCTCGGCTACGGCACCTACGAGGACACGATGAAGACGCTCGAGCGCCAGCTCACGCCCGGGCCCTACATCCTCGGCGAGACGTTTAGCGCCGCCGATGTCTACATCGGATCGCAGCTCGGCTACGGGATGATGATGAAGAGCATCGAGCCGCGGCCGGCGTTCGTCGCTTACCAGACGCGGCTCTCGCAGCGCCCGGCGTTCCAGCGGTTCACGCAGCACGCCGACAAGGTGACGGCGGAGCTGAAGGCGACGGCCTGAAGTAGACCGCCAGCAGATCAGCCAGCCTTGCGCAGCGACTTGCAGGCGGCGACGACGTTCGCGACCTGCTTGGCATCACCACCGGTCGTCCCGCACTTGATCTCCTTGCCGTCGATCGTGCGGCGCGACTCGACGAAGTAGTTCGTACCCATCGCGCCCTTGTTCTCGTAGGTCAGCAGCCAGCCGTCGGGCAGCGTCTCGTCCTTCAGGTTCTTCGGCGAGTACATCTTGGCGTCGGACTTCGCCTCGTCGATCGGCATCGGCGTCTTCGCGACCTCGACGGTCATCGCGCCGATCCCGCTGCCCTGCAGCATCGAGCCGTCGCCACCGATCGCCTTGCCGACCTCGACCTTGCCGGGGACATCGAGCTCGAGCCCGAGGGTGTCGAGCTTGACCACAGCGGCGGCGCCGCCGCCGCCGCCACCAGCCGCGGCACCGCCGCCGGCTTCGTCCTTCTTCTTCGAGCAACCAGCAAGAGCAGCCACGGCAACGAGCACGATCGAGATGCGCATCATGAGGAACCTCCGAGGTCGCGTGTATCACGACTCGTGCCACGAGGCAGCGACCACGCTCCGCGACGTTACGGCAAACACGCTGGGTCCCGGCGACCCAACGCGCGCGCCGGCCGGGGCTGGATGGCCACGCCCGTGGATGGCTCACGGCTCGCAGGCAGCGCCGCCGATCGACAGCGCCTCGTGGTTCCTTCGAACGACTGCCGAGGTCGTCGCGACGAGATCCTTGGCGACCAGGTCGCCCGTGGTTCCGTCGTGCAGAGCCTCGACGCGGCACCCAGCCACATCACGGGCTCGCGCGCGAGCACTGACGCTCGAACGTTGATCGCGAAAGGTCGATCGCGGTTTATCGCGATCAGTGCCGCGGCGGAGCAGGAGCCGGCGGGAACGGCGGCACACTGATTGAAGACATGTCGACCTGCATCGCGCGATCAAGCGTGAACGAGCACGTCGACTTTCTTCCGCGGGCCGCGTCGCCGCCCGCCACACCGGCGCCGGGACAGATGTGATGTCCGGGCTGGAGGCTGAACTGCGCGAAGTAGGCGGCTCCCGTTGAGGTGAAGGTCAACGTCACCGGGCCTGCGGGGAGCTTCGCCTCGCAATGGTTCTCGCCGAATACGTTCGTGTCGTTCTGTCCCGTCACGATCTCGCAGTCGACTCCTGGCGGCGTCGAGACGACATGGCCCGTGAGCGAGCCCGTGCCACGAAGATGCACGGTCAGTCGATGGAGACCCTTCGCGGACTTCGCGGACCTCGGAGGCTTGGCTGCCAGGGGACCGGGGTCTGGCGATGTCGGTGATGCGACCTGCGATTGTGACGCCGGTGACGACGCTGCCGGGCGCAATGCGCGCGCGTCGGTCGGGGTGGCGTTTGTGTCGATCGCAGCGGCCTCGACAGGCGCGGGACCGCCATCGATCGCAGGTGTTTCACCGTTGGGAGCTGCGAGCGGCTGAGGCTGCGGCGAAGCCGGCGGTCTGGACGCCGCGCCGGCACACCCGGCGAGCCAGGCAAGGGTAAGGAGACGATGCATGAGAGCAATAACGTACATCGCAAGACCTTGGATCTAAACTTCGGCGGCGCGTCGATCGGGTTGATCCTGCGGCGTGCTCACCGAGACCCTGTCGTGGCGCTCGGGTCGACGATTCGCGACAACAAATCAAGGGTCGTGCAGACGGGCTCGAACCGAGCATGCGTCGACAACCGCCACCCCACATTCTGGGTTCTGGCGCTCAACGCGCGCGCCGGCCGGGGCTGGATGGCCACGCCGTGGTTGGCTCACGGCTCGCACGCAGCGCCGCCGATCGACAGCGCCTCGTGGTTGATGCGCACGATTGCCGAGGTCGTCGCGACGAGATCCTTGGCGACCAGATCGCCCGTGGTCCCGACGACGATGCTGCGGGTACACGGCGGGCACGCCGCGATCGCGGCAGCCACGACTCGATCGATCTCGCGCGGCTCGAGCAGCGACGCGCTCGCCGGGAGTGCATGGTCAGGAGCGCAGGCGCGCAGTCTGCCGCGATCGGTGCGTAGCTCGAGCCTGTGCACGTCGTCGCGCGGCTGCGGCCGGCGACGACTCGCGCCCATCCCGAGTAACACCGGGGCACCACCCGCGGCCTTGACCGCGACGAGCGTGGTGCCGGCGGGTGCCCACCACAGCGCGAGCTCGAGCGCGGCCGCGGGTGCATCGGGGTCAGCGACGATCAGCGCGGTCGCCGTCAGGGTCAGCTCCGGGAGCTCGGGTAGTACGCGGTCGGCGAGGACGGGGTGTGCAGCCTCGCCGAACCTGACCTCGCGCGCGCTCGCCTCGATCACCGCGTACCCGGCGTCGACCGAGATCCGCAGCGGCGCCGGCTCGCCGCGAACGACGTCGCAGGCGATCTCGACGGCCTGGGCAACACGCGTGACGACGTCCATTCCGGTGAGCGCGCTCGCGATGCAGCTCTCGATCGCGAGGTCGCCGAGCCCGCCGACCCGGGGCCGGCCGACCCGACCGTGCGTCGCCACCGGGATCATCGCCCGCACTGCGCCACGTGCATCCCCGAAGCACCGCGCGATCGCGCCGGCGCGCTCACCGAGTGCACGCGCGACCGCTCGTGCGATCGGCTGCGCGACGGCGGGCTCGGCATGCAGCTCGCCCGTCGAGAACGGCGTCCACTCACGCGGCGCACGGTGTCCCGACCGGCCCGCTGCGGGCCGCGGATCCTCGGGCGCCGGGCGTGCGGGTACGCAACCGACGAGCTTCACGCCGATCACGGGATCAGGCGCTGGCGACCCGGAGCCTGTTGCCGGCGCGCGATCCTCGGAGCGACACGCGGTGCTGAGGACGACGATGAGAACGGCCACGACGGCCCACCGGTTCACTCGTCGTCGTCCGGTCCACTCAGGCGCTCGGGGCGGTCCTCGTCGTCGTGTGCACCGCACGGCATGTCGGTGCCGAGCAGCACGCGATCGAAGCCGGCGCGCCGCGCCGCGCCGGCGACCTCGACGAGGTCGCGCACGACCGCGTCGGGATCTAGCGCGACGCGCAACGTCCAGACACAGCGCGCGGTCTTGCACCGCGTCGCGAGCCGCTGCACGAGCGCTCCGACGGCGGTCACGTCCGCGAGCTTCGCTCGCTGGGTCGCGCGACCGACACACGCGGTCAGCAGCTTCGCGCCGACCCGCAACCCGGGCCGCGCCGTACCGGTCGAGACTCCATCGTTGCCGTCGGGGGCCGCCGTCCGCCCCATGCCGAGGAAGAACGGCGCCCGCGCCCCGTCGCGCACCGCGACGATCGCCCCGTTACCCTCGCTCGCCCACTGCAGCGCGAGCGTGACCATCGCGCCGGTCGCATCGGCGTCCGCGAGCACGAGGTACGTGCCGGGATCGAGGAGCGGCTCGGGCTCTGGCGCACCGAGGACGAGCGTCTGGCTCTCGTAGCGCAGCTGCTTGCGGCTCGTCGTGATCACGCGATACGGAGCGGGCGTGACACGCCACGGCTGCGCGTCGCCGCGTGCGTAGTCACACGCGATCTCGACGGGCTGCTGCGCGGGCGCGACCACGGTCATTCCGGTGAGCGCTTCCTCGACGCAGCGTTCGCTCGCCGCGTGGCCGAGACCACCGGCGCGCACCGATCGCGCCTGCCCGGCGTTGTCGACCTCGATCATCGCGCGTAGCGAGCCAGTCGGCGCCGCAGGCGGAAAGCACGCGACGATCGCCGCGCGCTTGTCGCGGAGAGCCGCCTCGACCGAGCGCGCCACCCGCGAGGCCGCCGCGACCGGGGCATCCGTGCCGAACGGCGTCCACGCGGCGCTGCGCGTCGTTGGTGGCGGCTCCGGTGGCTCGGGCTCGACCAGGACATCGAACACGAGCGGGTAGGTGACGGTGATCGAGCCACCGGTCGCGCGGGTCGGAAACACCATCGTCTTGAGCACGCGCGAGACACAGGTCGTCATCGTGTTGCTGGTGAAGCGTGTCGTCGGATCCGCATACAGCACCCGGCCATCCTGGGCGACGGCCAGCCGCCACGCGAGCGAGCTGCGACCGAGCTGCGGATTGGCTGCGAGCTCGCGTTCGAAGCACGCACGGACTTCGGGGAGCTTGGTGACCACGAGCCGCTGCAGCAGCATGGTGTCCATCACGCGGGTGGACGCCGTCGGCATCCCGAGGCTGACCTGCGCACTGCGCTTTGGCAGCTTCGCGCTCGCGGCCTCGCCTGGGTTGCGGCCAAACCTGCCGATCATGTCGTCGTCATCCTCGTCGTCGCCAGCGAGCCCGAACAGCTCGCTGACGTCGGGGCTGCTCGACGGTGACAGCGTCGCGGGCGCGCACCGCACGAGCCGCACCATCGTGCGTTCGCGAGGTTCGCCCCCGGCGCTACGCCCGCCACACGCCACGAGGGCGAGGCTGCTCGAGGCAACGGCTGCGGACCACCGGCGCATCACGCGATCATGCCACGGCCTCGGCACCTGGGCCCGATCCCGCATCCGCTCAGGCGGCGATCAGCTCGATGCGGTTGCCGAACGGATCCCAGGTATGGCCGCGCCGGGTCCCCAGAATCTCATCGGAGGTGGTCCACCGGAAGCCAGCTGCGACGAGCTTCGCGGCGTAGCCGTCGAGATCGTCGACGACGAGCGCGGGATGAGCCTTCACCGACGCCCGCATCTCGGGCTCGATCCCGAGGTGGATGCCGACCGGCCCGGCCTCGAACCACATCCCGCCGCGGACTGCCATCGGCGCGGGCTTGGGGACTTCGGTGAACCCGAGCACCTCGCCGTAGAACCGCCGCGCCTCGGCCTCGCCGCCCGGTGGGATCGCGAGCTGCACGTGATCGATCCGCACGATCGCCATCACTGACCCTTCCACACCGGCTTGCGCTTGCCGAGGAACGCCGCGATGCCTTCCTTGGCATCGTCGAGCGCGAGGATCCGACCGAGCTCGTTCTGCAGGTACCGCAGCTGCGGCTCGAACTCCATGTCCTGCGCGCGATAGAACGACTTGAGCCCGAGAGCGATCGCCGCCGGGCTGCGATCCGCGATCTCGTTCGCGAGCGCCATCGTCATCTCCTCGAGCTGCTCGGCGGGCGCGACCCGGTTCACGAGCCCGCACGCGAGCGCCTCCGCCGCGCCGAGCTTGCGCCCGGTCAGCATCATCTCGAGCGTCTTCTTGCGGCCGACGCTGCGCGTGATCTCCGCGGTGATCATCATCGGCCACAGCCCGACCGCGATCTCGGTCGTGCCGAACACGGCCGTGTCGGAAGCGACGACGAGGTCGCACGCGACCATCAGGCCAAGGCCGCCCGCGAGCGCCGGCCCGTTGACCATCGCGATGATCGGCTTGCCCATCTCGTGCATCGCGGTCAGCAGCTCGACGAGGCTCGCGTGCGAGACGCCCTCGGCGGCCGGTTGCGCCATCGCGGCGAGATCGCCGCCGGCCGAGAACACTGTCCCGGCGCCGGTCAGCACGATCACCCGAACATCGCGGTTGGTCTTGAGCCCCGTGAGCGCGTGGACGAGCTCGCCGCACGTCGCCGGGCCTATCGGGTTGCGCTTGTCGGGACGGTTCAGCGTCAGCCGCGCGACGTAGTTGTCGTCGACGGTGATCTGCGTGTACTCGGTCATCTCAGCGGGGTGTGTATCATGCAACCTGCGTTGACTTGGAGGCGGAGCGATGCCTACGCTCGACGCATGCTCGGACGCGGGGTTCTCCTCGTTTGTTGCTTCGCGGCGCCGCTCACCCACGGCACCACCGTCGCGCGCGCGGACGACAACGATCTCGTCCTCGGCCGGCTCACGAACCGGATGGACGACGGCACCGGCACCACCCGGATCGTCCCGCAGAACGCCGAGTTTCGCTCCCTCGCCTCGCAGCTCGGGGTCGTGCTCGCGCCGCACTTGCTGACGCCCGCGGACACGCTCGGCTACGGCGGCTTCCAGCTGACCCTCGACTACGCGACCACCACGATCGACGGCGATGCGTCGTACTGGCGCGCTCGCGAGGCCGAGTCCGATCCGGGCGGCATCACCGGTCACGCGCCCGGCATGATGCGGACCCTCGGCTTCTTCGCGCGCAAGGGCATGTGGTTTCCGGTGCCATCGTTCGAGATGGGCGCCGGCGCCGTGCACCTCGTCGACTCGCGGATCTGGACCGGCCAGCTCTACGCCAAGCTCGCGCTCGTCGAGGGTTACCACGACCTCCCGCTACCGAGCGTCGCGGCGCGCGGTGCGGTGTCCCGGATGATGTCGCAGCGCGAGCTCGACCTGACCGTCTCGTCGTTCGATCTCACGGTCTCGAAGCACTTCGGGATCGGCGGCACCTGGCGCCTCGATCCGTTCGCCGGCTGGAACCTGTTGATGATCATCCCGCGATCCGAGGTGATCGATCCGACGCCACACATCGACCCGCTGGTCCCTGGCAACGAGGACGACAGCGCCCAGAGCTTCGTGTTCAAGGACCAGGACCTGATCCTCCGCCATCGCTTCATGGTCGGCGCGAAGTTCCAGTATTACATCCTGCAGCTCACCATCGAGGCGAGCTTCGCCCTCGCCGGCACCTCGAAGGACGACCGCAGCGGCACCAGCGATGTCTGCATGCCGCAATCGACGACCACGACATGCGACGCCGCTGACACCGCCGCGAGCCAGCGCACGCTGTCGGTCTCGGCCGGCCTCGACTTTTGAGAAACCAGGCAACCGGACCGCGG
>JBKJUF010000018.1:0-18188 GCA_046590445.1 Kofleriaceae bacterium | reverse complement strand
CGTGACGGTCTCAACTTCTTCACGTCGGCGACCGAGATCGAAGCACTCGCGAGCAACGTGCCGGACTCGGCCGGCGAACGCGGGCACGACGATCACGCCGCCCGAATCGGGGACCGTCATCGCGAGCGTCTCGATCTCGCTCGCCGACGCGAAGAACTGCAGGCCATCGCGCAGCCACTGCACGGCCGCACCCGCGATGAACGCCGAGCCCTCGAGCGCGTAGCGCAGCTCGCCGGTCTCGAGCTGCCACGCGACGGTCGTGAGCAGGCCCGACGTCGACGCGACGGGCTGGTCGCCGGTGTTCATCAGGATGAACGCGCCCGTACCGTACGTGCACTTCGCCTCGCCCGGCGTGAAGCAGGCCTGGCCGAACAGCGCGGACTGCTGATCGCCGGCGATGCCCGAGATCGGGATGCCATCGGGGAGGCCGGGTACCCCCTTCGTGGTCCCGATGATGCCCGACGACGGCACGACCTTCGGCAACAGGCTGCGCGGCACGCCGATCGTCTCGAGCAGCTCGTCCGACCACTCGAGCTTCGTGATGTCGAACAGCAGCGTGCGCGAGGCGTTCGTGACGTCGGTCGCGTGGACCGCGCCGGCGGTGAGCCGCCACACGAGGTAGGTATCGACGGTGCCGAACGCGATCTGGCCCGCGCGTGCCGGCGCCGCGAGCGCGCTGATGTGCGAGAGCATCCAGCTGATCTTGGTGCCCGAGAAGTACGGGTCGAGCGTCAGGCCGGTGAGCTGCTTGACCCGTGCCTCCTTGCCGGCGGCCTTGAGCTCGGCGCAGCGATCGGCGGTGCGGCGGTCCTGCCAGACGATCGCGTTGTGCACCGGCGTGCCGGTCTTGCGATCCCACAGCACCGAGGTCTCGCGCTGGTTCGTGATCCCGATCGCCGCGATCGACGACCGGTCGATCCCAGGGCTTCGCCCCCCAGTCGGCAGGGTTCCCCCGCTCGCGAGCGCCTGATCGAGCGCGAACACGACCGAGGCCCAGATCGCCTCTGGATCGTGCTCGACCCAGCCGGGCGTCGGGTAGATCTGCGGGAGCTCCTTGTAGCCACGGCCGACGACGCGGAGCGTCTCGTCGAGCACGAGGACGGTCGAGCCGGTGGTGCCCTGGTCGATCGCGATCACATGGCGCATGACAGATCTCCAGTCGAGGGGCGGGGTCGGGCGTACGTGCGCAGAAAGGCCGTGACCTCGGCGGCGACGATGTCGCGCTCCACGTCGACGGCGATGAGATGATAGCTCTCCGGCAGGATGCGGATCCTGCGGGCGCGCGTCCGCTCGGCGATCCGCGTGGCGCACGCGACCGGCGCGGTGTGATCCTGGCGGGCGTGCAGCACGAGCACCGGCTGGCTGACCTGCGGCAGCGCGGCGTCGACGACCTTCATGAACGCGAGCAGCTGGCCGAGCGCGCGCGTCGGGATCGCCGGGTAACACGGGTTCTCGGCCTTCGCGCGGCGGTCCCGGACGTCCGCTCCCCCGAGCTTGGGGATCGCGCGCACCCGGGCCGAGCTGGCGGGGCGGCGGCGAACGCTGGCGATCTGGGCCGAGCTGGAGGGCCGGCAGCGAACGCTGGCGACCCCGGACAAGAGTCCGGTCGTCGTCCACTTCGCGACCAGAGCCGAGAGCCCTTCGAGCCACAGCGGTGCCGCGAGCGAGGCCACCGCGGCGATGTCGCGCCGGCGGCTCGCGACGTGGAGGGCCAGCAAACCGCCGAGCGACTGGCCGACGATCGCGACCCGGGGGCAGCGCACGCGGAGCGCATCGACTGCCCGCTCGACGTGCTCTGCCCAGTCCTCCCAGGTGGTCCGGTCGAGGTCCTCGATCGAGGTTCCGTGGCCAGGGAGGAGCGGAGCGCGGACGGTGTGCCCGGCGCGGGCGAGCTGGTCCCCTAGATAGCGGACCTCGTACGGCGTGCCCGTGAACCCGTGGAGGAGCACCACTCCGACCTCGTCGTCGCCGACGAGATCGAACGCCGTGCGTTCCGCCTTCATCACCATCGGGAGCACGGGAGAATGGGACTTATCCGCAGGATTCGCTCACCGCAAGGGCATTGTCGTCGTTGCGCCGCCGGACGACAATGCCGGACGACCACAGGCGGTCTCGGTCATCACACCGCCGCACACATTGACACGTCGCACCGGTTGGGCTGAGATCGAAAGCACTCCGATCCCCCTACGATCGTTCAGTTCGAGCAGTGCTTCGTTGGTGTCATGAGCGAGTGGAAGACACGTATCACCAAGGTCCAGGTCGTCAAGCCGGCCAAGGAAACCGGCGAGGCGTGTCTGGTCCTCATCTATCCGCCGGGGCCGGACATGGGCAAGCGGTTCCCGCTCACGCGCGGCGAGGTCGTCCTCGGGCGCGGCGCTGACTGTGACATCCAGGTCGACCGTGACTCGGTCTCGCGCCGCCACGCGCGCGTGTTCCGCGCCAACGACAAGTGGTCGGTCGAGGACCTGCAGTCCACCAACGGCTCGTACGTCAACGACGTCCCGGTCACCAAGTCGGTCCTGAACGATGCCGACTTCGTGAAGATCGGCGCCGCGATCTTCAAGTTCCTCGTCGGAGCCGGTGTCGAAGCCAGCTACCACGAGGAGATCTATCGGATGACGATCGTGGGCGCCCTGACCGGCGCCCACAACAAACGTTATTTTCTCGAGTTTCTGGAGCGCGAGATCGCGCGCTGCGCCCGCTACCGCCGGCCGCTGTCGTTGCTGATGTTCGACATCGATCACTTCAAGTTGATCAACGACAAGCACGGCCACCTCACCGGCGACTACGTGCTGCGCGAGCTGTCGCGCCGGCTGCTCGGCCGCGTCCGCCGCGAGGAGCTGCTCGCCCGCTACGGTGGCGAGGAGTTCGCCGCCGTCCTGCCCGAGACCGACATCACCGGCGCGCGCACGTTCGGCGAGCAGGCCCGCCGCCTCGTCGGTGACCAGCCGTTCGAGTACGAGGGCGACACGTTCCCCGTCACGGTCTCCGTGGGCCTGGCCACCGTCGAGGGCGAGGACGTCGATGTCACCGCCTTCATCAAGATGGCTGACGACAATCTCTATCGCGCCAAGCGCGAGGGCCGAAACCGCGTCGTCGGCTGAGCCTCGCTACAGCAGCTTGAGCTTGCGCATCAGCAAGAGCAGACCGGCGACGATCACGAGCACGGCGAGCCAGAAGAAGTAGTAGCCGTCTTCCCACTTGGTCTCGGGGAGGACGTCGAAGTTCATGCCGTAGACGCCGCAGAGGAACGTCAGGGGCAGGAAGATGATGCTGACGACGGTGAGCCGACTCATCACCTTGTTCGTCTTGTGCGCGACCAGGGACATGTAGTTGTTGAGCGCGCCCGAGAGGATGTCGCGATCGACGAGGACGTCCTGCAGCACGCGCTCGATCGTACCGACCATGTTGCCGAGGAACGGCTGCGTGGCCTCGCTGACGAACGGCGACTTGCGGGTCGAGAGATCGGTGAGCACCGCACGCGCCGGCAGCACGACCTTGCGGAGGTGCAGGAGATCCGAGCCGAGCTCCGAAGCCTCCGCGAACACCTTGTCGTCGACCTCGCCGCTCAGCCGCGCCTGGACGTGCTCGACGCGCTCCTCGAACTTCTTGTGGACGGCGAGGTAGTTGTCGATCAGGTGATCCCACAGCTCGTACAACAGGAAGCTCGGGCTCTGCGCGAACCGCACGAAGTCAGCGATGTACGACTTGCGGACGGCCTCGAGGAACACCGGCTGCCCCTTGTGGAGCGTCAGCAGGAAGCTCTCGCCCATGATCGCGTCGACGCGCTCGAGGTCGAACTTCTGCCCTGCGAGCCGACAGCCTGACAGCACGAGGTGCAGATAGTCGTCGTAGCGCGCGATCTGGGTCGCGGGCTCGCGGGTCAGCGCGTCCTCGATGATCTCCGGCTCGCATAGCCCGATCCGGGTGAGCACCTTGCGCGCCTCGTCGGCCTGGCCGACGTCGACGTCGATCCATACGAACTGCCCGGCCTCCATCGCGGGCTTGATGTCGTCGATGTTCAGGCGGCGGTGCAGCTTCGTCTTGAAGTCGAGCGAGACGATCGAGACCAGCGGGTCGGCCGCGATCGCGTGCTGCGACGCCGACGCGCTGACGACCGTGTCGGTGTCGTCGCCATCGCCGTCGCCGGTTTCGTTCTCGGCGTCGTCCATCACGCCCCGAGCTTACTGCAGGTGCTGATCGCGCGGGTCCACGGCGGCCGCTTCCCGTAGCGCCTTGTCGCGGATCCGCTTGTCGAGGAAGTAGTCGCGGCCGCGCCAGAATTCCGCAGCGACGCCGACCACGGAGACCACGACCGCGGCGATCGAGAAGTGCGCCGAGTAGTCCGGGAGCAGGAGCGCCGCACCGAGCAGCGCGCTGATCCCGAGGACGCGGCTGCCCCACGCGAGCGACTTGGTCGCCTTCTTGTGGTGAGACATCAGGTTGTCGAGCCCACCGCACGCGAGCTCGAACGCGAGGATCGCGAAGACCGGCCACGCCGGCGCGGGCGTCTCGACGAGCACCCCGAACAGCAGGCACGGCATCGTGATCGCGCCGATCAGGCGCACCGCATCGGCGCGGTTGAAGTCGCCGCGGGCGCGCAGCTGCGGCCAGCCGACGATGATGTAGTCGAGCCCGCTGATCCAGGTGATCGCGACGACCGCGAGCATGATCCAGTTGAGCGACAGCTCGACGTCGCCGTGGAGGTGCAGCGCGAGGATCGGCGCGACCGAGCCCGACATCACGAGCGCGCCGCGCCAGAACTTCTTCTTGACGATCGCGAAGTACGCCATCACGAGCAGTGGGAGGACCGTGAGCGTCCCGAGCAGCCACGTCAGGTTGTCCGGGTTCTGGACGAGCGGGAACAGCAGCACGACACCGATGCCCTGCATCTGCGTCCACGTCTTGACCTTCGCGAGGTAGCTCGTCTTCAGCGCGAGGCCGCGCTGCTCGTAGGCGGACCGCAACGCGGTGATGAAGAACTCGCGAACGAACATCAGCGCGCACGCCCACGCCGGGATCAGCGCGACCTTGTCGTCGGCGAACGGCACGTAGGCGAACGCGATGAACACCTTGTCGGCGATCGGATCGAGCAGACCGCCGAGCACCGTCGGGCCGTACTTGCGCGCGAGCAGGCCGTCGACCCAGTCGGTGCAGCCGATCAGCGTCCCCGCGATCAGCGCGCTCCACATGTACGGGTTCCCGGCAAACCCCTCGTCGGCGCCCTTGTAGAGCAGCCAGCTGAGAAGTGGCATCGGGATCAGGCGCGCCAGGGTGACCTGGTTCGCGGTGATCCACGGCTTGCCCGGACTCGGCACGCCGGGAACCTATCACTATCGACGGGAAGCGGAAGACTCGGCGGTGACGCAGCTTGGCGTCAGGACGGTTCGGGCAGCTCGATCGTCAGCTCGACCACATCGCCAACGCGCAGGCGATGGTTCTGCTTGAGGACCGGCTGCTTGTCGACCCGGACCCGGCCGTCCTCGATCATCTTGCGAGCCTTGGCGCGCGACAGGTCGGGAACCCGGGTCGCGAGGACCACGTCGATCCGCTCGTCGTTATCCTCGGTGCCGACGGTGCCGTGGTGGCGCGTCGCCGAGCCCTCCACCACGGCGGTCCACGTGTCGGGCACCTTCACCGGGCGCGCGGCGACCACGGGCTCGAATGGCAACTCGAGAAACAGCTCGTGCGCCTCCGCGACCCGGAACGCGATCGTGCCGCGCGGATAGGTGACGCCGGCAACCACGAAGCCCTTGAGCACGCGGCCCGCGCGCATCGTGTCGAGGTCATGGGGCGCCATCGCGGCGCGGAGCTCGTCGGTGAGCTCGACCCGGGCCTCCCAGTCGATCTTGATGGCACCGACGGTGCCGGGACTGTGCATCGTGAATCGCACGCGGCGAAGCCTACACCCGCGTCATCGTGTCAGGTCGGCGGCAGCAGGGGTGTCGCCGTCACGCAGCTCGCCTTGACGTGGATGTCGGGCTCCGGCGTAGCCCCGGCGCGGTCGATCACGAGCTTCAGGTGCGGGTCGGTCTTCGTGTACGAGCACTGCACCGCATCCTCGACGACGCGCCAGCACGGCGCGGGACCGCGGTCGCACGTCGGCAGCACGCGGAGCACCTCGTCGGGCGCGTCGACGTGCCGGCGGACCTCGGTGACCGAGCAATCGTACTGGCCGCCGGGCGCGACCGGATCGACGTCCGCGAGCGTGTTGTCGAAGCACGGATCGCCGAACGTCTCCTTCAACGCCGCGCCGATCGCGGTGAGCCCGTCGGAGAGATCCTCGTCGCAGATCGTCGTGCGGATCGAGTGCTCGAACTGCGCGATGACCTGCGCGGTGCGGACCGCAGGGAACGCCAGGGCGCCAGCCGCGTTCTCCGGGCACGACTGCGCGAGGACGGTCGTCTCGCCCTTCCTGGTGATCTCGAACGGCGTCGGATCGCCGAGGATGCCCGCGACGATCACGTCGCGCGGGTCGCGCTTCTTGCCGGCAAGGAACTCGACGTAGCGATCGACGGACGCGAGCATCTCGGAGTCCTCGCGTGCGTGACAGTCCTCGCGACGTCCAGTCGCATCTTCAAATGCCGTCGTCGGCGTATCGCACGCGACGCCCTGCGAGGTGCAGCGAAAATTGACGACGTCGGAGTAGGTCGCATCCTGAGGCCCGGCGAACAGCGTGCTCTTCGCGAGCGAGCAGTCATCCTCGTCGGCGATCACGATCACCGCGAGGTAGGCGGTGTCGCGCACGAAGCCGGCGTTCTGCGGGTTCGTTCCGTCGAGCGCGCGCTTCACCGCCTCGAGGTGCTGTTCGATACCGCACCCTGCCGTGCCGACGGTCGCGAGCTGCGCAAACGCGTCGGCGAGCGTGCGCGTTCCGTAGTTGGTCTGCCGTCTGCCGCTGCCGTCCGCTGTGTTGCGCAAGAACCGCGGACCGCCGGCACCGAGCGGACGCAGCGTGCCGCCCTCGCCCTGGCCCGCGCAACCGCCGATCGGGCTCGCTGTCGTGCCGTCGAGCGCGCTCGTCCCGAGGTTTGGGGTGATGACGCCGATCTGGACGTTCGGCAGCCCGCCGTCGAGCGACTCGAGCACGTCGATGAAGCGCGAGAAGTTCGCGCGCAGTGAGCTCTGCTCCTCCTTCATCGATAGCGAGTCATCGATCAGGAACAGGATGTCGACGTCACGCCGCGGCACCGCGGGGATGTCCTTGACCTCGACCTTGCCCTGCTCTGGCACGACCTCCGAGACCGTGCGGTCTGGACAGCCGGCGAGCACCGCGATCACGACACAGCTCTTCGCGCGCATTCTGGTACCTCCGTTCTGGAGGTTCGTGCCGCAAAGCATCGCGATCCGTCACGCCGAAAATGAAAACGACCGGGGAGGAAGCTCCTCGCCCGGCCTCAGTGTCGACGATGTCGACGATGTCGCTTACTCGGGATCGGTGACGCAGTACGCGATCACGTGGGTGTCCGGCGGCGGCGCTTGGGTACGCTGGATGTCGAGCACGTAGTTGTCTCCACCGGGACACTTCGCGACGTCGGTCTTGATCTGCCAGCACGGCTTGACGCTCGCCGTGGCGTTGCACTGCGGCAGCACTACCTCCATCTGGTTCGGCTTGAGGTAGTTCGCGACGTCCGACACCGAGCAGTCGATCGGGTCGGCGAGGTTACCTTCGATGCACGGGTTACCGAGCGCCGTCTTCAGCAGCTGGGCGATCTGCTGCAGACCACCCGAGAGATCGGGCTGGCAGATCGTCGTGAACGTCGAGCGGTTCGGAAACTGGTCGAGGAAGAACTTGAGGCGGGTCGGCGGGTCGGCGACCTGCAGGGTGCCGCCACCCTGATAGGTGCACGAGCGGCCGAGCGCGATCTGGCTCTGGTTGTTGATCTGCCGGGTCTCGACGGTGAACGGCTCGGTCGTGCCCATGATGCCGGCGACGATGACCTTCGATGGGTCGCTCTTCAGGCTCTTCATGTAGGTCACGAAGCCCGAGACCTTCGCGAGGTACTGCGAGTTCTCGTTCGGCGCGCACTGATCCTTCACGCCGACGGTGTTCATCTGGTCGGTCGTGGCGCCGCCGACCGCGCAGCTCACGCCGAAGCGCGTGCAGCGGAACGACGTCAGCGGGCCGAGCGGGCCGGTGTCACCCGCGGCGAGCAGCGTACCGTTCGTCATCGAGCAGTCATCCTCGTCGGCGATGAAGATCACCGCGAGGAACGCGTCGGGGCGGAGGAAGCCCGGGTTTGCAGTGACGTTTTGCAGCGAGCGCTGCATCGACCACAGGTGCTGCTCGAAGCCGCAGCCAGTGGCGCCGACGCGGGCCATCGTGCCGAACACGGTCGCGAGATCGCCGGAGTAATTCTTGATGCGCTCACCCGGGGTCGTGCCGCGGATGTCGCTGATGAACGCGCCGGTCACGGCCGCGCCGCTGGTGGTCAGCTTGCCGTCGTCGCCGACGTTCGCGCAGCCACCCTGACCGACGGTGCCGACGCCCGGCGCCGGCGTGCCTTCGGTGCCCTTGGTGCCCATGTCGGAGGTGATCACGCCGATGTGCACGTCGGGCAGACCGCCTTCGATCGTGTTCAGGACGTTGACGAAGTTCGGAAAGTTCGAGGCCAGGTTCGACTGCTTGTCGGCCATCGAGCCCGAGTCGTCGATGACGAACAGGATGTCGATGTTCCGGTTCACGGTGACCGGAATGTCCTTGTACTCGACGCGACCCTGCTGAGGATTGACCTCGGAGATCGTGCGGTCGGGACAGCCGGTCAGCAGCGCTGCCAGGCCAACAAACGCGAAAATAGATGACGTTGCACGCATCTGGTTCACCTCCAAAGCTCGGTCAGCATAGAGCAACTGCGTGACCAAGTTGAGTCCCGAGCAGTTTCAAACGCTTACTTTTCACCCGGGGCTCGTTGGCTGCCAACATCGTTGGCAGTTTCGATCGAATGTTGGCACCTGGATCCTAGTGATTTCCGTGACTTGATCCACGCCACGAACCCATCAGCTCCACCTCGTAGAGTCGAGTGGGGACCTCTGGGTCATCAGGGTCGACCACGATCCACGCACGATCTTGCAGCGACAGCGCGAGGCCCTCGACCTTGCGCGGCTCGCCGTCGAGCGCGAGCGGTATCGCGCGAACCAGGTCGCCCTCGATCACCCCGAGCTGCGAGGCGAGCACCAGCCCGTCCGCGATCGCATCGACACTCGCCTCGGCCGCGGCCACGTAGAACACGCGATCGCCGAACGCGCAGGCATCGGTGAAGCCGATCCGGATCCCCGCGACCTCGCCGAGGTCATAGCGATCGACCGCGCGGATCTGCGGCGGCGCGTCACCCGCGAGGAAGCGCCGGACCGCGGCGAGCTCGACACGCGCGACCGCCGGACCGCGATCCGAGGGCCCGGTGTTGCCGCGATGAAACAGCCAGAGCTCGTCGCCGATACACGCAACGCCCTCGATGTTGAGCAGCGAGCCGATCGCGTCGCGGAGCTGCGCGTAGAGCCGCGCCCCGTTGACGACCGCGATCTCCTCGGCTGCCTCGCCACGCAGCCGGCAGATCGTCTCGCGCACCGGCAGCGAGCCCGAGCCGAACGCCCACAGCTCGCCGTCGACGACCACACATGCCTCGAGATCGAGCTTGTCGAGCTTGTTGCCGAGCGCGATCTCGAAGCGCCGCCGGCCGCCCGCACCGCGCGGCAATGCGATCGCCGTGACGTCCTCGCCGCGCACCCGCGCGATGAACGACGCGTCGTCCTGGATCACCAATAAATCTTCGCCGCGCACCGCGATCCCCGACGCCGCGCGCACGTGTGGGGGCCGATCGTCCTCGGGATCGTCGGGCGTCGTGTAGACGAGCGACCGCACCGACCGCACCCGCAGGCCAAGCCGTTCGTCGAGGATCGCGCGCCGCACGAGTAGAGCGTACGCGAATCCTCGTGCCGGGTATCACGATCCTGATAGGCTCCGGATGTGCCGGTCATCAAGCCGATCTCGGACCTTCGCAACCATGCAAGAGAGCTCTCCCGGATCTGTCATGCGTCCGGCGAGCCGGTCTTCATCACCAAGAATGGCGAGGGTGACATGGTGCTCATGAGCCTGGCCGCGTACGAGCGACTCCACGCGCAGCTCGACCTGTATCGCCAGCTCGACGAGGCGGAAGCTGACGTGGCTGCGGGCGATCGCGGCATCACCGTGCGGACCCTGCGTCGACAGCTCAAGCGGTGACCCGACAGGTCCGGGTCCTTCGGCGAGCGCAGCGCGATCTACAACAGATCTACGACTTCATCGTGCGCGAAGCTCCAGCGCGCGCGGGTCCATTCATCGACAAGCTCCTCGACGCGATCGCGACGCTCGACACGATGGCCGAGCGGGGTCCAAGGCCGCGCGATCCGGCACTGAGAGCCCGTGGTTATCGGTTCCTTGTCGTGGGTGACTACCTGATCTTCTACAAGGCCGACCCGCGGCTGGTTCGCATCTTTCGTGTCGTCCGTGGCAATCGTGCGTATCGCGCGCTGCTTTGAGGCATCGCCGCGGGCGTCACTCGACGAGGCACTGCGCGATCACGTGCATGTGCTCGGGAAGCGCGACCGGGCCGTGCGCGACGTCGAGGAGCTCGTGGCTGCTGCCGGGGCACTTCGAGGCGTCGATCGACAGCTGCCAGCACGGCGTCGGTGCGTCCGTGCAGCGGGGAAGCGCGATCTCGAGCTCCTCCGTCGGAAACCAGTACGAGACCGAGCAGTCGGGCTGGGTACCGGGGAGCTGCGGATCGAGATCGCGCAGCGTGCTCTCGAAGCACGGGTTGCCGAGAGGCCGTGTACCGACCCCGGCGAGCTGCTGCATCACGCCCGAGATGTCGGGCTGGCAGATCGTGGTCACCGTCGAGCGGTTCGGGAACTGCTGCAGCAGGCGGTGGAGCCGGGGCGCGGGATAGGCGGCGAGGCCGCCGGAGTCGCATGCGAGATCGACGAAGCGCTGGCGGCCTTCGTAGATCACGTCGACCGGGGCGGCCGGCCCTGACGCGAGCGCGACGATGACCTTCGACGGATCGGACTTCAGAGACTTGAGAAAGCCGACGTAATCCTCGACGGGGACGAGGTCCTGCGCGCGCGCGTAGCAGCGATAGGTGTCGACCGGATCGACGCGCAGCCCGTCGAGGAACGAGGCACGAGGGAACGAGCAGTCGTCCTGCGCGGTCACGAAGACCACCATGAGAAACGCCGAGGGGCGGAGGAAGCTCGGGTCGCTGCGGAGCGCCCGCCGCATCGCCTCGAGCGGCTGCACGAGCTCGCAGCCGTCGTCGCCGACGCGCGCCAGCTCGGCAAACACGTCGGTCAGGAGCCCGGTGTAGTTGTGCGGTCGCGTGCGGTCCGCGAGGATCAGATCGACGAGGTACGCGCCATCGACGTTCGCGATCCGCCGGAACGCGCCGGCGTCGCCGCGGCCCGTGCACCGGTCGCGGGGCCGGGACTGAATCCCGGCCCCTCCATGTCGGGCGCCGACGCGAGCGCCGGCGACGTCGTCGAGCGCGCCCGTCGTCCCGAGGTCGGCCGAGACCACACCTATATGGACGCTCGGCAGCCCACGCTCGAGGGTGGCGAGCACGTTCATGAAGCCGCGGGTGTTGGTCGCGAGGCTCTCGCGATGGGCGCGCATCGCCGGCGAGCTGTCGATCACGAACAGCAGATCGAGGCTGCGGCCGGTGGTGATCGGCATGTCCTTGTACTCGCCCCGCGATGTCTCGACCTCGGCCGGCACGTCGGTCGGCGGGACGCAGCTGCAAGCCGCGATCGCGATGGCGAGGTGCCGCATGCGCTGGGTCACAGCAAGCGCGTGGCCAGCTCGGGCGTGCGCGGTTCTGCGTGGTTGGCTGATGCCGCCGCCAACATCGTTGTCCGCCGGCAAGCAAGTTGGTGGTAGCGTCGGTCCTCGTGACGAGCGGGATCACGTATGCCGCGGGCCTATCCGATGCCAAGGCCGAGGCCGAGCGCGGACACCTCGTGCCCGAACCCGAGCGCGGTCGTGCTGCCGTCGGGCAGCGCGTGCTGCTGCTCGCAACCGACGATGCCGCGCGCCGCACGCTGCACCTGATGCTCGACGGTGTGGGCACGCAGGTCGCGGCGATGGCGGATGTCGAGGCGGCACGGCGCTACCTCGAGAGCGAGCCGTGCGATGCGGTGCTCGCGGCTCCCGAGCTCGCGGTGCGGCTCGCGCGCGATGGCGAGCTGACGCCGGTGATCGCGATCGTCAAGTCACGCGACGTCGATGCCGCGCTCGCACTGTTCGAGGCCGGCGTCGACGAGGTGATCAGCGAGCCGGTCGACGAGCTCGCGATCGTGGTCGCGCTCCGCCATCTCGCCATGCTGCCTCGCCGCGATGGGGCTGCCGCCGTGGTGCCGGCGCGGCCCGCGCTGGTCGGCGATGGCGACGCGATGCAGAAGCTGCGCGCGACGATCGAGCAGATCGGCAAGACCCGGTCGACCGTGCTGATCCTCGGCGAGAGCGGCACCGGCAAGGAGCTGGTCGCGCGCGCCGTCCACGAGGCTTCGCCGCGGCACGGCCGGCGGTCCGTCGCGATCAACTGCGCCGCGATCCCGGCGGCGCTGCTCGAGTCCGAGCTGTTCGGCCACAAGCGCGGGGCGTTCACCGATGCGGTCCGCGACAAGTCCGGGCTGTTCGAGGACGCCGACGGCGGCACCCTGTTCCTCGACGAGGTCGGCGAGCTCCCGCTCGCGCTCCAGGCCAAGCTCCTGCGGGCCCTGCAAGACGGCGAGATCCGCCGGGTCGGTGACTCGGTGTCGGTCAAGGTCGACGTCCGGCTGGTCGCGGCGACGCTGCGCGATCTGTCGGAGGATGTCGCATCCGGCCGGTTCCGCGAGGACCTCTATTACCGGCTCAACGTGCTGCCGGTCCGGATCCCACCGCTTCGTGAACGATCTGAGGACATTCCACAGCTCGCGAGGTTCTTCGCCCGCAAGACCAGCGCGCGCCACCAACTCGGGCCGATCGAGCTGACCGACGAGGTCATCGACACGCTGCGTCGCCAGCCGTGGCCGGGCAACGTGCGCGAGCTGGAGAACGTCATCGAGCGGGCGCTCGTCCTCGCCGACGGTCCCGCGGTCGACCTCGCGTTCCTCGGCACCGTCATGAACGTCGCGACCCGGACGGGCGCGAGCGACGGAGACGAGCTATCCATCAAGAAGGCCACGCGCGAGCTCGAGCAGGATCTGATCCGGCGAGCCCTCGGGGTGACCGGCGGGAATCGAACGAACGCCGCGAAGCTCCTCGAGATCAGTCATCGCGCGCTGCTCTACAAGATGAAGGAGTATGGGATCTCCTGACTTATCGAACTGAACTGATTCGCGGAGGATGCGCGGCGTTTTTTGGAGATCTCGCCGAGCCGGCCTAACATTCTTTGTCGCAGAGGTTTCATGGCCAAACAGTGCATCGGGCTCGATATCGGCTCCAGCAGCGTCAAAGCAGTCCAGCTTCGTCGCAAGGGCTCGGGCTGGGCATTGCAGGCCTTTGGCATGCAACCGCTGGTTCCGCAGACCATCGTCGACGGGACGATCATGGATCAAGGAGCGGTCTCCGACTCGATCCGGCAGCTGTGGGCGCGGCTCAAGCTCAAGCAGAAGGACGTCGCGATCGCGATCGCGGGTCACTCGGTGATCATCAAGAAGATCGCGGTCCCGCAGATGTCGATGGACGCGCTCGCGATGAACATCCGCAGCGAGGCGGAGCACCACATCCCGTTCGGGCGTGACGACGTCGAGATCGACTATCACGTCACCAATCCGTCGACGGCGAGCGGTCAGACCGAGATGCTGCTCGTCGCCGCGAAGAAGGAAGTCGTCAACGACTACATCCAGGTCGTGCGCGATGCCGGGCTCATCCCGCAGGTCGTCGACGTCGCCGCCTTCGCGAGCCAGAACGGCTTCGAGGCGAACTACCCGCTCGATCCGCGCGAGACGATCGTGCTGATCAACATCGGCGCGGCGATCTCGAACATCAACATCGTGCGCAGCGGCGTCTCGCTGTTCACGCGCGACGTCACGATCGGTGGCAACGCGTACACCGAGGAGATCCAGAAGCAGCTCGGGATCGCCGCCGACGAGGCCGAGGCCTACAAGGTCGGCGGCAACCAGGTCGAGGACGGCGTCGTTCCGCAGGATGTCATCCGCGTGATGGACGGTGTCTCCGAGGTCATGGCCGGCGAGTTCCAGCGCTCGCTGGACTTCTTCCTCGCGACGACCGCCGACGCGAACGTCACGCGCATCGCGCTCGCGGGTGGTAGCTCGAAGGTCGCGTCGCTGCACCGCGCGATCGAGCGGCGCTCGCGGTTGCCGCTCGAGGTCGTTGACGCATGGAAGCGCGTCGAGATCGATCCCTCGCTCGATCGGGCGTACCTCGCGGCACACTCGCCGGAGGCGCTGATCGGAGTCGGCCTCGCCATGCGCGCGGTGGGAGACAAGTAGCCATGATCAAGATCAACCTGCTCCCGCAAAAGCGGGCGAAACATCGGGCGGCGGCCGGCGCCGCAGCTTCCGGGTCCTCGCGGGACTTCATGATCGGCCTCGGCGGGCTCGCCGCGGTCGCCGTGATCGTCTTCCTGATGGTCGACAAGCCGCGGCGCGACAAGATCTCGAGCCTCAACGCTTCGAACCAGGATCTGCAAGGGCAGATCGCCGAGAAGCGCAGCAAGCTCGTCGGCTATGAGGACATGAAGAAGGCGAAGGCCGACGCCGAGAAGCGCGCGCAGTCGATCAACCGGCTGATGCAGGCCAAGGTCGTGCCCGCGCACGTGCTGCACGAGCTCGGCGAGATCCTCACCCAGAACCGGCTGCCGGCGATGACCGAGGACATGCGCAAGAAGGTCGGCAACGGGCCGGGCAGCGATCCCAACAAGCGGTTCCAGCTCGACTGGGATCCCACGAAGGTCTGGTTGTCGGGCTTCACCGATACCGGCGGCGTGTTCAAGCTCGAGGGCGGCGCGCAGTCCGAATCCGACGTCACCCAGCTCTCGAAGCGGCTCGCCGCGTCGGTGTACTTCCGTGACGTGACGCCCGCCGGCGGCGAGCGCGTCGTCGATCGCGAGCGCGGCATCAACTATTACCGGTTCACGATCACGGGAAGGGTGGCGTACTGATGGCGGCCTCCGGCGTGATGGCCGACTTCGCGAAGATGCCAACCGGCCGCAAGGTCCTGGTGTTCGCGGTGATCGGCATGTTCCTCGGGCTCATCTACTGGCGGTTCGTGTTCAAGCCGCTGACCGAGAAGGTGGCGAACGTCGAGCAGGAGCACGAGCAGCTCGTCGGCCAGAACCGTCAGCTCGAGAGCGATATCCCGCGCTTCGCGGTGCTGCGCCAGCAGATGGCGGAGCTCCAGAAGACGATCGAGGAGAACCAGAAGGCGCTGCCGACCGAGGCTGAAGTGCCGGCGTTCTTCGAGACGCTCGAGCGCAAGATGCAGGAGTCCGGTGTCGAGATCACCAAGTGGACGAAGCAGGCGGAAGCGCCGATCGAGTCCTTCGTGAAGGTGCCGGTCGACATCGAGCTCATCGGGAGCTTCATCCAGATGAAGCGATTCTTCGCGTCGCTCGTCGAGCTCAAGCAACCCACCGTCGACGAGCAGGGTGTCGAGGAGCGCGAGCGCATCGTCTCGATCGAGAACCTCGTGCTCGGCAATCCGTCGGTGCGCAACCGAGAGATCGTGCTGACCGCGAAGTTCACTGCGATCACGTTCCGGCAGGAGGACAAGGCTGCGGTCAAGGGCCCGACGCCTGGCCCGACCCCGGCCAACAAGCCGTTGCCGCCGGCCACCTCGCCTCAAGGCGCGAAGGTCCGGGTCGAGGACTCGATGAAGAAAGCCGAGGAGCGTCCCGAGAAGGCGCTCGACAAGGCCGGCGCGACTGATCGCCTGAAGGGAGGTCTGTGATGCGCATGCGATACCTGATCGCGGCGTTCGTGATCGTGGCCGCGTGCGGCGGGGACGAGGAGGCGGCACCGGCCGGTGGCGAGCCCACCGCGCCTGCTGCGCCGGCCGCCGCTGCCAGGCCGACGGGACCGCAGCTGTCGCCGAAGCAGCGGATCGAGGAGCGGGTCACGTGCCCGACGCCGACCGACGCCAAGAAGTGCGATCCCAACGCGGTCCTCTGCGGCGAAGGGCAGTACTGCCTGTCGGCCGGGCCGGCGTACTATTGCGGCGTGTGCCCGGAGCGCGATGCGATCCGCCACACGTTCAAGCCGCGCGACTTTCAGGGCGCGGACATCCGCGATCCGTTCCAGTCGTTCGTGATCAACCAGCCTGGTCTCACTGGCGTGAGCGGGACCGAGCTGCCGACCGAGCGCACCCCACGGTGCACGCGTCGCGATCAGATGGTCGCGTCGAACTACAGCTACCAGTCGCTCAAGCTCGTCGGCATCGTCGCGCAGGGCACGCAGCGCAAGGTCCTGATGATGGACGCTGGCAACCTCGGGCACATCGTCAAGAAGGGCGACTGCGTCGGCAAGGAGAAGGCCCTCGTCAAGGATATCGGCGCCGGCTACGTGACGTTCATCGTCGACAAGGGCGATCCCGTCGGCGCGACGCCGCGCGAGCCCGAAGAGCAGTCGATGCAGCTCTATCCGACGCAGGTCTCGGTGAACATCCAGATCGACGAGCCGTCGAGTCGGCCGATGGCGCCGATCGTGGCACCACCGACGCAGGGTGGCACGCAGCAGCAGCCACAGCAGCCACCGCCGGGCCCGACGATCCGGATCGAAGAGACGCCGGCACCCGCACCGGCACCGCCGGCGCCGCCGCCTCAGGCGCCTGCCCAGATTCGCCCGTAGCGAAGGTAGCGCCGCGGCCTCCGGGGTTGCGCCGGAGCGCAGCGGAGGCGAAGAACTGGATCGCGGCGCGTCCTCGGCGCAGGCTCGGGCTCGCGGGATCGTCGTGCGCGCTCGATCGGAGTGCGTTTCGGCGAAGCCGCGTGTGCGCGGCGTGATCGATCGAGCGGCTTGACGAGATTCGTACGCGGACACGCGCGAAAATTTGTGGTCGCGCTCAAGGCGGGCGAAAATTTTTACGGCTCTAGGAGTGTGCACCACATGATCCGACCTACGACCTGGATCGCCGCGGCAGCGATCGTGACCGCGACGCTGGCTTCGTCGACGGCGCGCGCCGACGGCAAGAACGAGATCCGCGCCATCACCTTTGACGAGGATGCCGGGACAACCCGCATTCACGTCCGCGGCGCGCAAACGCCGACGTTCACCGTCTACAAGCTCGAGCGACCGAGTCGGGTCGTCATCGACGTTCCTCAGGCGCGGCTCGCGGAGGCCCTGCGAGGCCACGAGAGCTCGAGTGTGATGACACCCAGCACGTGGGCCGTCAGCACGATCGCAGCCCAACAGCTCGACGATGGCGGACAGGTGGTGCGCGTGATCGTCACGCTCGCGCGACCCGGACGCTACGACGTCAAGACCGCGGGCAACGAGGTCATCGTGATGGTGACCGCGCGCGACGCGGCACCAAAAACCACGAACCCCGAGGCGCTCGCGAAGGCGCAGGCGGAGAGCGAGCAGGCCCGGCGGGCCGCCGCGAGTGCCGAGCAGGCGCGCGACAAGGCGGAGCGCTCGAGTGCCATGGCGCAGGCCGAGGCCGAGCGGCTGCGCAACGTCGCTGCCGAGCAAGCGGCCCGCGCCACAGCGGCGCAGCGCACGGCAGATGAAGCGAAGCGCGCCGGTCAGCACGCGAACCAGGCCGAGCTCGCACGGGCAAAAGACGAGGCAACGAAGGCACGGCAGGCCGCCAACAGCGCGCAGGCCGAGGCCGACCGCATGCGGATCGTCGCCGAGAACGCGCAGCGCGAGGCGCTGGCGGAGACCGCGCGAGCTCGCAAGGAAGCCGCGATCGCGAAGCAGGATGTCGTGAAGTCGCGCGCCGAAGCCGAGCAGGTGAAGCAGGCGGCAGCGCGTGATGCCGAGGCAGCGAAGCTGGCTGCGGCTCGCGAGGCCGAGCTGGCGCGTCAGGATCTCGCGCGGACCAAGGCGGAGGCCGAGGCGGCGCGTCGTGATGTCGCGCGGACCAAGGCCGAGGCGCTGACCGCGCAGGCCGCGGCCGCGAAGGAGCTCGACGCGACGGTGCGTGCAAAGGCCGAGGCCTGCGCGGTCAGCGCCTCGGCCTTGGTCCGCGCGACATCACGACGCGCCGC
>JBKJUF010000169.1:0-4408 GCA_046590445.1 Kofleriaceae bacterium | reverse complement strand
AACGCCATGTTCTCGAACACGGACATGTGCGGATAGAGCGCGTAGCTCTGGAACACCATCGCGATGTCGCGCTCGGCCGGTGGCAGGTTCGTGACGTCGCGGCCCGCGATCTTGATCGTGCCGGCGGTCGGCTCCTCGAGGCCGGCGACCATCCGCAACGTCGTCGATTTGCCGCAGCCGCTCGGGCCGACCAGCACGGCCATCTCGCCGGACGGGATGGTCAGGTCGAGATCCGGGATCACGGGGCGGGCGACGCCGTCGTAGATCTTACGAATCCCGCGGAGCTGGAGCTCGGACACGGTGCCCGGTCGAGCAAGCGCCACGCCATCTTCAACCCCGCGTGTTTCCTGGACAACGAACGGCCGCGTTGCCGGATACAACGAGCAGCTCGTGCGGACGACAACGCCGCGCGAGACCTGTCGCGAGGCCGCCGGCGATCCCGACCACCACGCCGACGAGGTGGGCGAGCGGGACCTGCCGGACACCGTCGCCGAGATCCATCGGCAACGCCGGCGCGCCGGTGACGAGCTCGTAGAACGGCTTGGTCGCGATCACGAGGCCGAGCGCGACGACGGCGACCCGCACGTGGCCGCGGCGCTGGGTGACCTCGAACGCGAGCGCGGCGGCGAGCAGCGCGTGCGAGAGCCCGGAGAGCCCGCAGTACCAGCTCGCATCGCCGGCGGCGAGCACCGCGATCGCGGGCAGCACGAGGCCGGCGATGACGATCGGCAGGAATCGGCGGCCGTGCGGCCCCTCGTATGCGACGCCCGCGAGCGCGACGAGCGCGAGATCGCGTACGAGGTGGCCGGGCGTCGCGTGCAGGAATGGTCCGCTGATCGCGCGCCACAGCTCGCCGCGTGCGATGCGAGCGTCGGCGACGAGGATGTCGGCGAGTGCCGGGGACGCGAACGCCGCCGCCGTCGCGAGCACGGCGAGCACCGCGATCGCGATCGTCCACGGGTAGTCGAAGCGCGAGCGCATCACCGCAGGCGGCGCAAGGTCCAGGCGAGGGGCAGGAGGGCGAGGGCGAGCAGGAGCGTCAGCAGATCGACGTCACCGCCGCCGCCCCAGCCGCCACCGCCGCCGCCGTAGTCGCTGCTCGACGAGCGGCGCGATGACGATGACGATGACGCGGACTGCCGCGAGGCGGTGTACGTCGGGGGCGCGTCCTCGGTGGGGCCGATCGCGGTGTCACCATTGACGCCGGCTGGCATCAGCGCGGGTTGCTCGACGAGCTTCGAGGCGCCGCCCGGCTGGACGACGCGCGTGCGGTCGACGGCGACAAAAGATGTGTAGGCGGTGACCATGTGGAAGTCGAGGCCGAGCTCGGTGACCTGCGCGACGATGTTCGAGCTGACGACCTCGCCGGCGGTGTCGAGGAGCTCGTCGATTCGCTTGCGCGCCCACAGGGCAGAGACCGGCTCGGCGTCGATGCGGTCGGGGAGGGTGACGGTGATCGGGATCGAGATGCGGCGGCCGGCGGTGGTGGCGCTGACGGTGACCTTGGCCTGGCCGGGCTGCGTGTAGATGCCGCTGACGACGAGCGGCATCCCTGCATAGACGTCGGGGATCGTGGCGGGCGTGACGCCACCGACGGCGAGGCCGTTCCACTCGATCTTGATGTCGGTCAGGTACGGGTACGCGGTGCGGCGCACCAGCGACGTGCCGAGCTCCTGTGCGTTCTCGCCGAGGTTCAGGTAGCTCGGGAAGCCACGGCCAGCGACGGCGAGCTGGTTGAGCAACGACCGGTTCGGCGCGCTGCCGACGCCGACCGTGTAGATCCGGTTGTGCCCGAGGTCCGTGCGGGCCGCGCTGACGATCACGTCGTCGTTGCCGACATAACCGTCGGTGAGGAAGTAGACCATCCGCACGCGATCGGCGCCGGGGTCGGTCGCGAGCGCGGCGGCGATGGCGGTGCCCATCTCGGTGCCGCCGCCCGCACGTAGCGACTCGAGGAAGGCCTGGCCGGACGCCTTGTTCGCGGGCGTGCCGTAGACCGGCTGCTCGCTCATCGCGTCGATGCTGCCGGAGAAGCCGATGATGTCGAAGGTATCTTGTGGACCGAGCGAGTCGACGAGCGCGCTCGCGAGCGCCTTGGCCTGCGCGATCGGCTGGCCGTTCATCGAGCCCGAGGTGTCGATCACGATCATCACCTCGCGCGGCGTGATGTCGCCCGTGCGATAGGTCGCCTTCGGCTGGACGACGAGCGTGAAGTAGCCGCGGTCGTCGGTGCGATGCGCGAGCACGCCGACCATCGTGGTGTCGGCGGCGGTCTTGTAGCGGACGACGAGATCGCGGTTCGGGATCTCGCCCTCGCCGGCGAGCTCGATGTGGCGGCGCGTCGGCGACGGGTTGGTGACGCGGAGCTGGTGCGACGGGCTCGACACGCCGAGCACGGGGACGCCGGCATCGACGTCGGCCGTGAAGCTGATCGTGCTCGCAGCGACCGTCGCGTTCGCGTACGGGATCGAGGTCACGCCGGCCTGGCCGGACGTGTTGGCCGACGTGCCCGCGTGGTGCGCGCCGACGGGCGACTTGCCGAGCGCCTCGGCGGGCAGGTAGCGCGGCCCGACGACGAACGGGAACGCGATCTCGTACTGACCCTCGTCGTAGTCGAGCAGCTCGACGTACTCGAAGCGGACCTTGATCGTCTCGCGCGGCGCGATGTTCGCGATCCGCTGCTTGAAGACGTTGCGCTTCTCCTGCTCGAGCAGTGCTGCGGTGTGGCCGGAGGCGCGCGCCTCCTCGTAGGTCGCGCGGGCCTCGGCCTTCTTCTTGATCACGCCGGCGACCGTGCGCTCGCCGATCACGATCGCGTACTCGGTGACCGCGGCCTCGTCGCCCAGCGGAAACACGTAGACCGCGTCGATCGGCTCGTCGTACGGGTTCTCGAACGTCTGCTCGATCGTGTAGATCGCCGACATCCCTGACACCTTCGTCCGGACGTCGGTGTGGCGCAGCGGAAATGCGATGGCCTGCATCTCCCCGCTCGCAAGCGTTCGCTTGCTCGCTCCATCGTGGGCACCGGCGGGGCCTCGCATCGGTCTGGGCGCGACGAACCGGAGCTCGCCGCCGCCGACCGGGATCTCGTCCATGGCGGCGTAGCTCTCGGTCACCTCGATCGAGACCTGGACATCGGCGTGCATCGTCTCGCCGCCGCCGGCGTCGCGTGCGGTCGAACCGCAGGCTGCCAGGGCCGCGGGGACGAGCGCGGTGCAGAGGGCCAGGACGAGTGTGGATCCGAGCTTGGATCCGAGCTTGAAATCGAGCGAACGACGGACTCGTGACATGCCAGCCTCCTCGTGTGAATGGCCCCAGCGTGATGGGGGCGCGCTGCGGCGGCCCGTCGGATCACGCGCAGTTCACGTCGAGCCGGCACATTGCCCGGCGATGCCGTGCGTGTGCTCCGTTGCAGCGCCGCGTCATGACCACGGCCTGCCGGTAATTGACCGTTCGGCGAGAACGGGTTACGCGTATGTTTCCCCATGGCACGTCCCATCCCTCGGCGGCCGAGCTCCTTCCTGGCGGGCCGCCGGCGGGCGCGGCGGGCTGCGCAGATGCTGCGGGTGGGGCTGCCAGGTCCGCTCCGCTCCGCGTCGAGCCCGGTCATTGGCGGCGCGCTGCGCGTGCTCGGGTCGGGCGAGGTCGCGTTCCAGTCGATCGTCGAGCGCGTCCGCAACGCCGAGAAATCTGTCGAGATTCGCGCGTTCCTGTGGCGTGACGACGAGGCCGGCAACATCCTCGGGGATGCCGTGCTCGCGGCGGCCGATCGCGGTGCGCGCGTCACGATCCACAAGGACAAGATCGCCGCCGTCTACGAGTACACCGGCGGCAACAAGCAGAGCTTCTTCCACAAGCGGGTCGATCCGATCCGCGGGTTCCAGGCGTGGTTCCTCGGCGCGGTCTACCGCGCGCCGGGCTCGTTCAAGCAGCGGCCAAATGATCTCGCGCAGCGGATCGTCGCGCACCCAAACATCCGCGTCGAGCACCAGCGCAAGCGCTTCGATCACAGCAAGATCTACATCGTCGACGAACACTACCTGGCGCTCGGCTCGATGGGCATCGGCGATAACCACCGCCACGAATGGATCGACGTGATGGTCGCGGCCGAAGGCCACGAGTACGTCGAGCGGTTGCGCGAGCGGATGGCAGGCCTCGACGAGTTCGATCCGTCGCGCGGCCTCGACTTCCTGGTGCACAGCCGCGAGGCGCACCGCAAGAAGAGCTGCCCGATGATCAGCCACCGGCTCGCGCTGATGGACGCGGCCGAGAAGTCGCTGACCGTCGAGATGGCGTACATGAACGACCGCCGGTTCACCGCTGCCCTCGCGCGCGCCGTGCAACGCGGGATCGACGTCAAGCTCGTGACGGCCGATCAGGCCGACGTGCTGGCCAACATCAATCGCTA
>JBKJUF010000126.1:0-8407 GCA_046590445.1 Kofleriaceae bacterium | reverse complement strand
TGTTGCTCCGCGCCGCCGTGCTCGCGACCGGCCGCAGTGGCGCCCGCCCGATCTGCTGCGAGCGGCTCTGCGAGCTCCTCAACGCAGGGGTCCACCCGGTGATCCCGGCGCGCGGCTCGGTCGGGGCCTCCGGGGATCTCGCCCCGCTCGCCCACCTCGCGCTCGGCATGATCGGCGAAGGCCTCGCGGAATATCGCGGCGAGACGCTGCCCGCAGCGGACGCCCTGCGGCAGGCCGGCATCCAGCCCCTCGAGCTCGAGGCCAAGGAAGGGCTGACGCTGCTCAACGGCACCCAGCACATGACCGCGGTCGGCGGGCTCGCCGTGCTCGACGCCGAGATCACCTGCCGCGTCGCCGATCTCGCGGGCGCGCTCTCGCTCGAGGCTCTCAAGGGCACCGTCCGCGCCTTCGATGCCCGCGTCGTCGGCGCGCGACCGCACCCGGGGCAGCTCGCGGTCGCCACGTTCCTGCGCGAGCTCCTCGCGGGCTCGGAGATCGCGGAGTCGCACAAAGACTGCGGCAAGGTCCAGGATCCGTACTCGCTGCGTTGCATGCCGCAGGTCCACGGCGCCAGTCGCGACATGCTCGGCTACGCGCGCATCGTTCTCGAGCGCGAGGCCGCGAGCTCGACCGACAACCCGCTGGTGTTCCTCGACGGACCGGAGGGGGGCGAAATGATCAGCGGCGGGAACTTTCACGGCCAGCCGGTCGCGATCGCGCTCGATGCCGCCGCGATCGCGGTCGCCGTGCTCGCGAACATCAGCGAGCGTCGCGTCGAGCAGCTCGTCAATCCGCACCTCTCGAGCGGGCTGCCGCCGTTTCTCGCCCCCGACAGCGGCCTCAACTCCGGCTTCATGATCGCGCAGGTCAGTGCCGCGGCCCTGGTCTCCGAGAACAAGATCCTCGCGCATCCTGCCTCGGTCGACTCGATCCCGTCGTCGGCGGGTCGCGAGGATCACGTCTCGATGGGCGCGACCGCCGCGCTCAAGCTCGCGATGATTCACGATCACGTCCGCACCGTGCTCGCGATCGAGCTCCTGTGCGCGGCGCAAGGCCTCGATCTACGACGACCGTTGCGCACGACCGCGCCACTCGAGGCCGCGCATGCCGCGATCCGCGCCGTGGTGCCGGCGATGATGGTCGATCGCCCGATCGCGCCCGACATCACCGCCGTGCGCGCGCTGATCGATGATGGCTCGCTGCTCGCCGCAGTTGGCGTGCGCTGATCGCGCCTGGGCCTACGACCGGCGGCGCCTGGCGTGCGGTTCGAGAACCGTATCTTGCTTGCGGCTTGGCGGCGCGACGTCGGATGCGACCGGGCGGCCGACGATCTGCCTCGACGTCGCGGTGAGCGCCGGGTTCGGCGTCGAGAGCTGCGGCACGGGTCAGGCGATCATCCACGACGATCCGGGCCGCGAGATGGCGCACTTCCGCGCGACCTACACGTTCCTGTCGCGCACGACCGATCGCGGCGTCGGCAAGCTGCGCGCAGGCGTGGGCTTCGCCGAGCTCCAGGTCGGGCAAGTACACCCGGGCTTCAAGTTCGGCGTCGCTGCGTTCGCGAAGGCCGACGAGATCGTGATCCCGCAGTCCACCGTGCAGCCGTTCGCCTCGTTCGAGGTCGGCGTCGGCTGGTGAATCACCGCGGCGGGGCGGGCTCGCCGGCGACGTACACCTCGTCGATCAACGAGGTCGACGCGCCATAGCGATACGGCACGGTCGCCGGATCCTCGCAGCGCCACGCCACGAGATCCGCGGGTGCGCCGACCGTCAACGTACCGACGCCTGCGAGCCCGAGCGCCTTCGCGGCGTGCCGGGTCACGCCGAGCCACGCCTCGTCGACGGTCATCCCGAAGTGCGTCGCCGCGAGCCACAGCTGGATCGGGAGCGCCTCGCAGTACGAAGAGCCCGGGTTGAGATCGCTGGCGACGGCCATCGCGACACCTGCGGCGCGCAGCTTCTCGACCGGCGGTACCGGCAACCGGAGCTGGATCGCGGCGCCGGGCAGCATCACCGCGACGATCCCCGCGCGCGCCATCGCGGCGATACCGGCGTCGGTGACCTGCTCGAGGTGATCGCCCGACAGCGCGCCGAGCTCGGCGAGCAGATCGGCGGCGCCGAGATCGCGGAACTGACCGACATGCCCGCGGACCGCGAGGCCATACTGCTTCGCGGCGCCGAGGATCGCGCGGGTCTCGGCGAGCGTGAACGCGCCCTCGTCGCAATAGACGTCGACGCTGGTCGCGAGCCGCTCGCGCGCGACCGCGGGCACGAGCTCGTCGCAGAGCTCGCGGACGAACACGTCCCGATCGCCCTTGCGCTCCGGCGGTACGAGGTGCGCGAGCAGCGTCGGCACGATCCGCGGGCCGCCGCGGGTCTGCGCCGACCGCGCCACACACCGCAGCAAGCGAAGCTCGCCCTCGACGGTGAGATCGTAGCCGCTCTTGATCTCGATCGTGGTCGTGCCATGGCCGAGCACGAGATCGAGGCGGCCCTCGAGCAGCTCGATCAGCTCGTCGTCGGACGCGGCCCGCGTCGGCACGAGCGTCGCGGCGATGCCACCGCCCGCCGCGGCGATCTCGAGGTAGCCCGCGCCGGCCGCGCGCATCGCGAACTCGTTCGCGCGGTCGCCCGCGAAGATCGCGTGGGTGTGGCAGTCGACGAGCCCCGGCGTGACGAGCCTCCCGCCGAGCTCGATCGTCCGGCGTGCCGGTGGCGCGTCCGCGGCGTCGCCGACCCACGCGATCGCGCCATTCCCGATCGCGATCGCGCCGTGATCGATCAGGCCGATCCCCGCGCGCGCTGGATCGCAGGTCATCACGCGTGCGTCACGGATCACGAGGTCGACCACCCCGCGGGTCTGGACTGGCATGACTACGTCGCCCGCCGGCGCGGGATCACGACACCACGCTCGTCGGCTGCGCGGATCGCCTCGTCGTAGCCGGCGTCGGCGTGGCGGATGATGCCCATCCCCGGATCGCTCGTCAGCACGCGCTCGAGGCAGCGCGCGGCGCGCGGCGTCCCGTCGGCGACCACGACCATGCCGGCGTGCAGCGAGTAGCCGATCCCGACCCCGCCGCCGTGGTGAAACGACACCCAGGTCGCGCCGGACGCCGTGTTGACGAGCGCGTTGAGGATCGCCCAGTCCGCGACCGCATCGGTGCCATCCTTCATGTCCTCGGTCTCGCGATTCGGTGACGCGACCGAGCCGCAGTCGAGGTGATCGCGGCCGATCACGATCGGCGCCTTGACCTTGCCGGTGCGCACGAGCTCGTTGAACCGCAGCCCGACGCGATGCCGCTGGCCGTAGCCGAGCCAGCAGATCCGCGCGGGCAGACCCTGGAACGCGATCCGCTCGCGCGCGAGCTTCATCCAGCGATGCAGCATCGGGTCGTCCTTGATCTCGTCGAGGACGGCGGCGTCGGTGACCGCGATGTCCTCGGGATCGCCCGACAGCGCCGCCCACCGGAACGGCCCCTTGCCCTCGCAGAACAGCGGCCGGATGTAGGCCGGCACGAACCCGGGGAACGCGGTCGCCTCCTCGTGGGTCGCGCCGCCGAGCTCGGCCTGCGCGCGGAGGTTATTGCCGTAGTCGAACACGTGAGATCCGGCGCGCTGCATCGCCACCATCGCGCGCACCTGGACCGCCATCGACGCGCGCGAACGCCGCACGTACTCGACGGGGTCGCGCTCGCGCAGCTCCGCCGCCTCGCCGAGCGTCAGCCCCTGCGGGATGTAGCCGACGAGCGGATCGTGCGCCGACGTCTGATCGGTCACGAGATCCGGCGTCACGCCGCGGCGCGCGAGCTCCGCATAGACGTCCGCCGCATTGCCGACGACCGCGACCGAGCGCGCCTCGCGCTTCGCCTGGTAGTCGCGCACTCGCGCGAGCGCGGTGTCGAGATCGGGCGCGACCTCGTCGAGGTAGCGGGTCTCGAGCCGGCGCTGCACGCGCGACGCATCGATCTCGACGCCGAGGAACACCGCGCCGGCCATCGTCGCCGCGAGCGGCTGCGCGCCGCCCATGCCGCCGAGCCCGCCCGACAGCACGAGCCGGCCCGCGAGGACTGCCCCGTCGGCCGGGGCAAGCCCGCCCGACTCCGTGCTCGGGCCCCAGTGCTGCTTGCCTGCCGCCGCGAACGTCTCGAACGTGCCCTGCACGATCCCCTGCGAGCCAATATAGATCCACGAGCCGGCCGTCATCTGGCCGTACATCATCAGCCCCTTCTGCTCGAGCTCGCGGAAGTGCTCCCAGGTCGCCCACTTGCCGACCAGGTTCGAGTTCGCGATCAGCACGCGCGGTGCGTCCTCGTGCGTCCGGAATACGCCGACCGCCCTGCCCGACTGCACGAGCAGCGTCTGGTCGTTCTCGAGCTGGCGCAGCTCGCGGACGATCACGTGATAGTCCTCCCAGCTCCGCGCCGCCTTGCCGGTGCCGCCGTAGACCACGAGATCGGCCGGCCGCTCGGCGACATCCGGATCGAGGTTGTTCATCAGCATGCGCAGCGCGGCTTCCTGCTGCCAGCCCTTGCACGAAAGCTCGGTGCCATGCGGCGCGCGGATCGTCTCGGCCATGGCCCGGTCGTAGCACGCGGCGCCGTTGCCTGGTTGGCAGCGCCCCTCGGTGCGCGCCTCGCCAGCGTGGCCGCGCTGCTCTCGTGCCGCACGGCGATCCGCGGACTTCGCACGCGCGATGGCGCGCGATTGGCGTGGTCCCCGACTTGCTGCACCGCGAGCACGATGCTCACGCCGATCCGCGACGCGCTGTCTCCCTATCCCGACCAACCCATCACCTGGCTCGCGATCGTGATGGCCGCGACCATCGTCGCCGTGCTGACCGGCGCGCTCGCGACGCTGGGCCATCCGTCACATCGGCGATGCCACTCGGTCGAGCGCATGTCGATCCCGGACGTCGACATCGACGACATCGTCGCCGCCCAGACCGCGCGCGACACCATCGCGAGCTACGACCTCGTCGCCTATCCGAACTGGGCGGTGGCGCATCCCGGCCAGCCGTGTCCAGACCGCCTCGCGGAGCTGAACGAGTACGCCGGCTGGACCACGACGCTCGATCCGTGGGGCAAGAGCTACCAGTTTCTGTGCGGCTACGGAATCCACGGGATCCGCACGCGGTCCGCCGGACCTGACGGCTTGTTCGACACCGCCGATGACATCACGAGCGACGACCGTGGGAGCTGGTGATGAAGCTCGCGCCGAGCGTCGCGGTTCGCCATGCGATCTACTCGTCGCCGGAGCGGCGCGAGCTGGCGATCGGGTGCGCGTGGTGGACGCTGCGCGCGATCGTCACGGCCGTGCTCGCGGTCCCGGTCCTGGTGATCGCGATCGCGGTGATGCTGCCCCGCGGGCTGATGCACGGCCACGACTCGCGATCGGAGGCGACCGAGCGGCACGTGAAGAAGTATGCGTACGAGGCGTTTCCGCTGTGGGCCATCGAGCATCTGGCCGAGGCCTGCCCGGCGAGCCTCGCCGAGCTCGCGACCTACACCAGTGGCGTGACGACCGATGCGTGGGGCACGCCACTCGAGATGCAATGCGGCAATCGCATCCGCGGCGTCCAGGTGCGGTCCGCCGGCGAGGATGGCATGTTTCGCACCGACGACGACATCACGAGCTCGGACTGAGTCAGACACAGTCCGGAACGCCAAACGGGGCGCCATCACAGCGCCCCGTCGGGAATCCGCAGCTGACGAGGACGGTCAGTCCTTCTTGTCGTCTGCGTCCGCCTTCTTCTCGGCCTGCTTCTCGGCGGCCTTGTCGTCCGCGTCGGCCTTCTTCTCCTCGGCCTTCGCTTCCGCCTTCTCGACGGCCTTGTCGACGTGCTTCTCGGCCTTCTCGGCGTGCTTCTCGACGCGCTCGGCGACGACCGCCGTCACCTTCGCGGCGACCGGGCCCGAGGCGACATCGCCGATCCGCATCCGGTAGAACGACCGCCACGCGAAGTACATCGAGATCGCGAGCGAGACGCCGGCGACCACGTACTTGACCTCGTTGTAGCCCTTCGCGGTCAGCTGGATCGCGAGGCCAACGGCGAGCACGCCGAACAGCGTCGTGAACTTGATGACCGGGTTGAGCGCGACCGACGACGTGTCCTTGAAGGGATCGCCGACGGTGTCGCCGACGACGCATGCCTCGTGGAGCGGCGTGTTCTTCGCGCGGAGCTCGGTCTCGACGATCTTCTTCGCGTTGTCCCAGGCGCCGCCGGCGTTCGCCATGAAGATGGCCTGGTAGAGGCCGAACAGCGCCATCGAGATCAGGTAGCCGATGAAGAAGTACGGATCGATGCAGGCGAACGACAGCGTCGTGAAGAAGATCACGAGGAAGATGTTCACCATCCCCTTCTGGGCGTACAGCGTGCAGATCTCGACGACCTTGTTCGAGTCCGAGACGGATGCCTTCATCGAGGTGCCATCGAGCTTGATGTTCGCCTTGATGAACTCGACCGCGCGGTAGGCGCCCGTCGAGACCGCCTGCGTCGAGGCGCCAGTGAACCAGTAGATGATCGCGCCACCGACAATCAGGCCGAGCAGGAACGGCGGATGGATCATCGAGAGGTTCGCGATGAGGTCCGGCTTGAGGCCGTTCGTCACGAGCATGATGAGCGCGAAGATCATCGTCGCGGCGCCGACGACGGCGGTGCCGATCAGCACCGGCTTCGCGGTCGCCTTGAACGTGTTGCCCGCGCCGTCGTTCTCCTCGAGGAACATCTTGGCGCGCTCGAACTCGGGGCGGAACCCGAAGTCCTTCTTGATCTGCTCCTCGACGTTCGGGATGCTCTCGACCATCGACAGCTCGTAGACGGACTGCGCGTTGTCGGTGACCGGGCCGTACGAGTCGACCGCGATCGTGACGGGACCCATGCCGAGGAAGCCGAACGCCACGAGACCGAAGGCGAAGACCGTCGACGCGGCCTGGCAGGCGAACGGCGACATCTCGAGGCCGGCGCTGAGGTTTGTCGCGTAGAGGATCTCGGTCATGCCGACGAGCGTCGACACGTAGTACGCGACCGCCATCAGCGCGGTGATCGTGAGCCCCATCCAGTAGCCCGAGAAGTTTCCGGCGGTGAGGCCGGCGAGGATGTTGAGCGAAGCGCCGCCTTCCTTCGAGGCCGTGACGACCTCGCGGACGTGGCCGGAGTTCACTGACGTGAAGATCTTGACGAGCTCGGGGATGATCGCGCCGGCGAGCGTGCCGCACGAGATGATGATCGAGAGCTTCCACCACAGGCCGCTCGGCAGCGCCGAGTCACCCATGCCGATCATCGCGTACGAGACGGCGAACGTCAGGCCCACCGAGACGAGCGAGGTCAGCCACACGAGGACGGTGAGCGGGTGCTCGAAGTCCATCTTGTCGGCGGTGGCGTAGCGCGCCCTGGTGACGACCTCGTTGATCAGGTAGCTGCCGACCGACGCGAGGATCATGACGATGCGCAGCGCGAACAGCCACACGAGCAGCACGGTCTGAGCCCACGCGCCCTTGTCGAGCAGCGCGAAATTCCCGTTCGCGTCCGCCGTGTCGCTCCAGATGCTGAGCTGCTCGCCGGTGACCAGGTTCGACACCTGGGGGAACGCCACGAGGATGAACGTGATGAGCGCGACGCCGGTGACGCCGTAGGTCTCGAAGCCGTCAGCCGTGGGGCCGACCGAGTCGCCGGCGTTGTCACCGGTGCAGTCGGCGATGACACCCGGGTTGCGCGCATCGTCTTCCTTGATGTTGAAGACGATCTTCATCAGGTCCGACCCGATGTCGGCGATCTTCGTGAAGATGCCGCCGGCGATGCGCAGCGCTGCCGCCCCGAGCGACTCGCCGATGGCGAAGCCCAGGAAGCAGACGCCGGCGTATTCACCCGGAACGAACAGCAGGATGGCGAGCATGAACAGCAACTCGACCGAGATCAGCATCATGCCGACGCTCATACCCGAACGCAGCGGGATGTCGCAGACCGGGAACGCCTTGCCCTGCAGGCTGGCGAACGCGGTGCGGGAATTGGCCAGCGTGTTGATGCGGATGCCGTACCACGCCACGCCGTAGCTGCCACCAATGCCGATCAGGCTGAAGATGATGACAATGGCAATGCGCCCCGGCTCGAGGCCGGTCAGCGTGAAGTAGGCAATCACCACGGCGCCGATGAAGACCTCAAGAATCAACAGGAACTTGCCCTGCTGAATCAGGTAGGCCTTGCAGGTCTCGTAGATGAGCGCCGAGACGTCGGCCATTGACTGGTGGACCGGCAGGTTCTTGACCGCCGTGTAGGTCCACAGGCCGAAGAGCAGGCCGAGGACACAGACCACCAGGCCCGAGAGCAGGATCTGGTGGCCGGTCATCCCCAGGAAGTCACCCTGGTTCAAGTCGGGCAGCTGGATGTTGACCTCGCCGCCCGGCCGGTGGT
>JBKJUF010000107.1:0-3070 GCA_046590445.1 Kofleriaceae bacterium | reverse complement strand
TATCGCCCCGGCGTGGGCGGCCGCCTCGACGAGGTATTCGCGGGCGTCGTCGAGCATCGCGTCGGTGACCAGGTCGAGCGCGGCGAGATCTGGCTCGTCCCTGACGGCCTCCTCTATCGCCGTCCCGGCGGACCGACGACGCTCTGGTTGTTCGACCCGGTCGGTCGTGCCTACGTCCCGATGGGCCGCCCCGAGCGCGAGACACTCGATCACGCCGATCCAGGCGCGGTCTAACAGCGTGCGAACATGACCGCCGACGCGCCGGCGGTCCGCAACCTTGCGCAGCGCACCTACGGCCGGACGCTGTGCTCGAGCTCGAGACCCAACGATACGAGTCGGGTGATTCGATCTTCGAGCTCCGCCTCGATCCGCTTGGGCTCGCTGACGTCCTGGATCACGATCACGGCGCCCGCGATCTGTTGCTCGAGGCCGATCAGCGGCGACGCCGACATCAGCACGACTGTCGTCGAGCCATCGACGCAGCGGATCTCGCGCATCTGGTTGTGGGAGACCGTTCCCTGCAGGGCGCGCTCGAGGGGGCCATCGGGTGTCTTCAGGCCCTGTCCTCTGGAATCCCACCAGTCGAGCATCGCGCCATACTGGTCGTTCTCGATCACCTGGACCGACTTGCAGATCCGCGACACCGCCTCGTTCGCCTGACAGATCCGCCCGCTGACGTCGGCGATCAAGATCCCGACCGGCAAGCTCTCGAGGACCGCTGCCAGCTTCCTGCCGGCCTGCAGCAGCGCCTCGGTCTCCTTGATCTGTCGCTCGCGCTCCTTGAGGACCGAGGCCTTCTGGCGAAACGACGCGTAGATCCCCATCTTGAGGCGCAAGAGATCGGGATCGAACGGCTTGCTGAAGTAGTCGACGCCGCCAGCTTCGTACCCACGCTTGACGTGGGGGTCTTCGCGGTAGACGGCCGTGATGAACACGATCGGAACATCCTCACAACCGGGGATCTTCTTGATCAGCGCAGCAGCTTCGAAGCCGTCCATGCCCGGCATCTGGAGGTCCATGAGGATCACGTCGACGTCATGTGGCTGCTGCATCACGGCGATGGCTTCCGGGCCGGACCGCGCAAACTTCAACGTGAAGTCGCGGTCGAGGACGGCCTCGAGCGCCACCAGATTGGCAGGAGTATCATCGACCGCGAGGATTGTCGGTTTGCGCAGCACGGGGTCCTCCATCACCTAGGGCATCGGCGAGGCTGATGCAAGCACGGCGCCTGTCGGTTGTCACGTGCTCGCGCGCGGCAGCGCCGTAACGTGTGTCAGCTGGCGTAGCGCTGATCGCGTTCGACGTCGCCGCCGCCATCGGCCATGCACGCGAGCTCGAGCAAGCCCGCCGGCGTGGAGATCTGCGTCTCGATCACCACCGGAACCCGCAGGGAGTTGAGGACGAGGCAGCACTGCTTCGCGTCCTCGAGGGTGCGCTCGACGTTCTGGACCTTGCCGGTGATCGCCATCTCGATACACAGCACGATCGACGTGAACATCAGGCCCTCGGGCGTCCGCTCGACCGTCCCGTTGGCGGTCGCGTTCCAGCTCACGATCTCGATCTCGTCACGCGCCGCAAACGCCTCGAACGTCGTGAGCATGCACGTGCCCAGCGAGGACAGCATCAGGTGCTCGGGTGACCACGACGACGCATCACCATCGAATTGACTGCTCGGGCCACCATGGAGCGGCGCGCGGGGTGGCGCCTCGACCCGGGCGCGCGACGAGAACGTTCGGCTGATCGTGGCGCTGTAGTGGTGGGGGAACGGAGCGGGCATGACGGATCTCCGAGCACGAAGCGATCCAGTGCCCGAACCTGTCGCATTCGTGCGGCCACGACACGCCGCACGGTGAAGACCTCGGCCGATCGTTGTCGATCTCCCCGGTCACAGGGAGCTGTCCCATGCGGGCGTGCAGGTTCCCTCACAGCGGTCCGGGCGGTGGTGTCGCCGCAGTGTGCGGGGCCGCTCGTGTCGCATGGCATGTGAGGTGCAAACTCTCCGAAGCATGCAACCGGATGATCGAAGGAATGGCGGCTTGCTACGCCGCATGCTTGGTCAGCTCACGAGTACTGCCATCCGCAAGCTCTCGACGGTGGCGCGCTCGCTGGGCTATCCAGCCCTCGCGACCATCCCCGTCAGTGCTGCGATGCTGACGCGTCTGGAGACGGTGTCGCCCCAGCAGCCCCTCGAGGACGTCGCGCAGCTGTTCATCGGCGGCCGCAACGCGCAGCTTCCTGTCGTCGATCACGGGATGCCGGTCGGCGTCGTGACGCGCGCCGACGTGGCGCTCGGTCTCGAGCGGAACGGTCCGCATGCGTGCATCTCCGAGGCGCCACGGCACGATGTGGTCACGGTGACGCCCTCCGACTCCCTCGCAGACGTCCTCGCACAGCTACGCGCGCTGCCCGATAGCGTCGCGGTGGTCGTCGATCACGGCGAGCCGGTCGGGCTACTGACGATCGAGCGGCTCGAGGCGTATCTGGACGCTCAGAACGCGGCGTAGTGCGCGCGTCTGCAGTCCAAGATCAGTCCTTCGGAGCTGGGCCCCAGTCGACGCCGGTCGCCGAGCCGCCCCACACCTTGATCGCCTTGCCGGTGCCGTCGGCGTTCGCGATGAACACGCCCTGACCGGTCCGAGCGAAAGCGATCGCACGGCCGTTCGGCGAGAACGCAGGTTCCTCGTTGTTGCCCTCGTTCTGGGTGATCCGGGTCATCGCCGTGGTCTTGAGATCGAGGGTGACGATGTCGTAGCGGCCACCATCGCGCGTCGTGTACGCGATCACCGGTTTGCCGGAACGCGGCGACCACGCGGGCGTCGTGTTGTAGCTGCCGTTGAACGAGATCTGGCGCGGCGCGCCGCCCGCGGATGACACCACGAAGATCTGCGGACCACCGTTGCGGTCCGACACGAACGCGAGCTGACTGCCGTCCGGCGACCACGCCGGCGACGTGTCGATCGACTTGTCATTCGTGATCCGCTTGATCACGCTGCCGTCGCTCGCGCTGATCACGTAGATCTCGGCGTTGCCGTCCTTCGAGAGCGTCAGCGCGATCTTGCTGCCATCCGGC
>JBKJUF010000059.1:0-19083 GCA_046590445.1 Kofleriaceae bacterium | reverse complement strand
CGGCGAGATCGGGGTTCGCAGGATCCGCGACAAGAGCCTGGTGATGACGCAGGTGTGTATCGACTGGGTCGACGAGCTTGGCATGAAGCTCAACACGCCTCGCCCGGCGGAGCAGCGCGGTGGCTCGGTGGTGTTCGATTTCGTCGGGGCCGCGGATGTCTGCCGCGAGCTCAATCGCCGCAAGTTCTTCTGCGATCACCGCCCGGGCGCCGGGATCCGGATCGCGCCGCACTTCTACACGAAGCGCGAGGAGATCGAGCTGTTCTTCGGCGAGCTCAAGAAGATCCGCTCGGGCTCGGGCCGCTAACCGCTGGCGGCGCAGCGGCGAGCACGATCGCGAGTGTCGCGACGCGCTTCGCGATCTTCACCGCCGCCTCCGCCGCGGCACGAGGACGTAGAGCACGACCATGGCGAGCGCGAGCAGGCCACCGGGACTGCTCGACTGGCAATCGCACGCGTAGAAGCTCGTCTGGCCCCGGACATCATCGGAGTCACCGGTGCCGACGCCGGTGAGATCGACGACGAGGTCGCCGCGCGACGTCGGAACGGTCAGCGTCGCGGTGCGCACGCCGAGCTTGGCTGGCGTGAACCCGACGGTGATCGTCACCCGCTGATCGGGCGCGAGGGTCGCCGGCAGCGGCTCGGGGCTGAGGTCGCGGAACTCGCCGGTCGGGTTGCCGGGCGGATTGATCATCGGCGGCGAGATCGCGAGATCCTCGCCACCACAGTTCTGCAGCGTCAGCGATCGCGAGCTGGCGCTCTGGCGCACCGGCACCGAGCCGAAGTCCGTGGTGCGTGGTGCGATCGCGCCGCCATCATCGACGAACTCGGCGGTCAGCCTGGTGCGCGGCGACAGGTTCCCGGGCATGTCCGTGGTCCACAGGATGTGGTCCTCGAAGATCCCGGCGGTCGATTGCTGCTCGGGGCGCAGCTCGAGCATCGCGCTCTGGCTCGCCGGCAGCGCGTAGGGGTAGCCGCTCTCGCCAGGCTGCGTGTAGACGAGCCGGAACGGCGACGCCTCGCGCTCGAGGACCGGCTTGGCGAGCTGGATCGTCGCGGTGCCGGTCGCGGTCAGCGCGATGACGCTGGTGCGCGTCGGTGCGTTCACGCAGAAGGTGCCGAGGTGCTGGCTCTCGGGCACCTTGATGTTCGGCGTCACCGCGGTGCCGGTCACCGGGATGCTGATGATGTCGGGGCCTGCCGCGACCTTGATCGAGGTCGCGAGGGTACCATCGCTGGTCGGCGCGACGGTCAGCGCGAACATCGACGGCGCGACCGCCGTGATCGTCGACGAGGTCGGCATGCCGACGCCCAGGCCCGCGATCGCGGTTGCCAGTTGCGGGTTCGACGTGATCGTCAGCGCGGGACCGTTCGTCTTGAGCGCGATCGGCTCGACGACCACCGTGCCGACGCGCACCTCGCCGAGTGCGATCGAGCTCGGAACCGCAAACAGGTTGCCCGTCGTCCCGGTGCACTCCACGGCGATCGTGATCGGGCTGCCCGTCGTCGCGTCCACGCTCGTGATCGTCACGGTTCCGGTGATCGTGCGAGCGGGCGCGTCCGGCACGCACTGGATCTCGAGCGGCTCGACGGCGTTCGGGCCGATCGTGAACGTGGAGCGGTTGACGGTGAAGACCGGCGACGACGTCGTCACGCTCACGGTGAGCGGCTGCGTGCCCGGATCGTTCTTGAGCTCGATCAGCTGCGCGGTCGGCGTGCCGATCGGGACGCTGCCGAGGTCGAGCGCGGGCGGGACGCCGAGGTTCGTGGCGAGCGCGAGGGTCGCGCCGAGGCCGGTGCCGTCGAGCGTGATGTTCAGCGTGCCGGCGTCCGGATCGTTCGACGTGATCTGGATGTTGCCGTCGAGCGTCGTGCTGACCGCGCTCGGATCGAACACGGTCTGGATCTGGACCATCTGGGTTGCCGCGAGCGTGCACGGCAACACGTTGCACGGCGGGCTTACCGACATGCTCCAGTCGGTGTTCCCCGAGCGTGTGATCGACGAGATCGCGAGGCTCGCGCTGCCGAGGTTCGAGACCGTGACCGAGTCCATCGCGCTGCCGGCGTTGACCCCGTGGGCGAGCGTCACCGTCGACTTGCTGAGCGTGATGTTCGGGACGTTGCCCGGATCGGTGCCGTTACAGGTCAGCGAGATCGGCGCATTGAACCGCTGGCCGGCGTCGCCGACCACGTGCAGCACCGCCGAGAGCGGGCCAACGCGTTTCGGCGTGCACTTCACGGTGACCGAGAACCCCATCGCGGGGTTCATGAAGTCTTGGACGCAATGCGGTACGTCCGCGCACGGCGTGCTGACGACGAAGTTGCCCTCCTGATCGCTCACCGAGTAGTACAGGCGCGCGAGGCTCGTCGACGCCGAGCCTTGCAGCGTCAGCGCGCGCGAGTCGTTGATGGCGAGCGAGCCGAAGTCGAGGCTGGTGGTCGTCGAGAACAGCTGCGCAGCGCCCTGATGTACGCAGAGCCCGGTGAAGCTCGCGATCCGGCCGGTCGCGCTGTTGGTCTGGTTGGGGTGAAACTGGCAGCGCCGGACGCCGAAGCCGGCGGTCGAGGGCCCGGTTGCGGGGCACGTGACGACGACCGGATGGCTCGTCCCCATCGGCACCGTGAACATGTTCGTGCCGCCGGAGCCGAGTGCGGTGATGTTCGCGCCATCGTCGGTCGCGCAGCTCGCGTCCTGCTCGATGGTCACGATCGACACCGCGGTCGTGCCGTCGTTGACGAGGTTGACGACGCCCGTGCGGGACGCCTGCGCGGAGGTCACCAGGATCTGGACGACCGGCGGGTCGGGCACCAGGCTGTCGCCCACGGCGGCCCACGCGAGCGCGGTCGCGAGCAGCACGCAGCCCACGGCGATGATGCGGCGGCGCTTCATAGGCGGCCGATCACTCCGACGGTCGGCACGAACACGTCGACCTCGAAGGGCGTGTCGTCGACGCCGAAGAAGTGCTCGTAGCCGAGATCGGCCTGGACGCTGAGGTGGCCGTTGACCACGAGCTCGACACCGGCCGCAGCGCGCACGCCGATCGCGAGCCTGGTCTCGGCCGCGTCGTCGGAGGTCGTGCCCGTCGCGCCCATCTGCCCGTAGACGAAGCCCGGCATGCCGACGGCGACGTAGGGGCGCAATACGCCGGTGAACATCCGGAACCGTCCGCCGAGGTAACCGCCGGTGTGCTCCGAGCGCAACACCATGACGTCGAGCTCGAAGCGGCCGCGCGAGATCGCGATCCCGAGCCCACCCGCGGCACCGCGCAGCTTGCCGTCGATCCGCGCCACCGCGAGCAGCCCCGAGGTGATCGTCAGCCGATCCGGATCGGCAGGCACCACGGCGGGCTCCTCGGCGATCGCGAATGCGGGGACATACGCGCTGACGACGGGACCGCCGAACCCCGCGCGCACCTGGCGAACGCGACCGGAGCCATCGGAGCCGTACTGCGTGCCGGTCGTCAGCCAGGCGTCGACGCGCTCGGGCGGCGCCGGTGTCGCTACCGACGTGCCGGTCGTGCCGGTCGTGCCGGTCGTGCCGGTCGTGCCGGTCGTACCGTTCGTCGGTGGCTTCGGCTCGGTCACGACCAGCTTCGGATCGTCGACCGGCGCCGGTTCCGCGATCTTCAGCGCGGCGGTGACTTCCTTGTTCTCGCCCTCGAAGCCGTTGACGGTGAGCTCGGTCGACTCCTCGCCCTTGCGCACGCGTACGAGGTGGAGGCCGGATCGCACGCGCGTCTGCAACGAGCTGCCGACCGCGAGGAATGGCCCACCATCGATCGAGACGTCAGAGCCGCGCGGGAACACCCGCACGGTCAGGATCGTCAGCTGCTCGTCGAGCTTGAGCAGCAGCTCCTTGACCTCGGCGATCCGCTCGACGCCCGTCGCCGGATCGAGGAGGTAGCGCTGGTACGTGTTCGCGGCATCGGCGAGGCGACCCATGTCACGTAGCGTCGACGCGATGTTCAGCAGGATCTTCGGGCTCGGAAATTTCGCGTATGCCTCGAGGAAGTTCGCGAGCGCCTGGTCGTAGGCGCGCGCCTGCAGCTGCTTGACGCCCTCGATCATCAGCGCCTGAGCGAGCGATCGCGAGGTTGGATCGTCGACCGGGATCGCAGGATCCTGGGTGATCGCGGACAGCGCCTCGGCGAGCTGCTTGTCATCCCGGATCTGCGCGAGCGGAGGCGCGACGGCCGGCACCGGAGCGCTCGCCGGCGCAGGATCCGGCGGCTGTGCGCCGACCGCGCGAATGCAGGCGAGCAGGGCGGTGGTGCCGCCGGCGAGGTGAGCCAGTCTACGCATCACGGTGCTTTCTTTGGATCGTCGAGGGATTCCTCGATCGGCGAGCCACGATCGGTGGTCGGGCCCGGCTTCGGCGGTTGGGCCGGCGTCACCGGTGGCGGCGGAACGGAGCGCCCGGAATTCACGTCCGGCCGCGGGGTCGGCGCGACGGTCGTGGTGGCCGGCTTGCCGGGTCTCGCCGGCGGGCGCTTGGGCTGCTTGGCGGCACGGTCGGCGGGATCATCGATCACGACCGGCATGTCGATCGGCGGTGTCGTGGGCGGTGTCGTGGGCGGTGTCGTGGGCGGGGGCGGCGTCGGCGTCCCGGGCATCGTGGTCGGCGTGACGATCGGCGGTGGCGCGGGTACCACCGCAGTCGGCGACGGTTCACTCGGAGCGGCGACGGGCGGACGCGCCGGTCCGTCCTGCTCGCGCGCACGCGAGGCCAGCACGAATGCGAGCGCCGCGAGGCCTGCGGTCGCCAGCACGAATGCGCCGATCACCAGCGGCCGGCGCGAGCGGTGCACGACGGCCGTTTGCATCGCGGTCGCGGCCAGCGTGTCGAGCCTCTCGAGGACCATCCGGGGCTGCGAATTCGGCCGCACGTTGTGGTGCGCGCCCGCGCCGACGCTCGCGCGATCCGCGCTCGACGACGGCATCGCGGACGCGGACCGGTGCGCGGACATCGGGTCCGATGGTCGACCCGGTGCGACGCAGAACGTACCGACGAGGTCCATCACCGCCTGCGCCGTCGGCGGGCGCGTCTGCGGCTCCTTCGCGAGGAGCTGCATCACGAGGTCCTCGAGCTCGGGCGCGACCACGATGCCACGCGCGCTCGGTGGCTCGGGCTCGGTGAACAGCTGCATCGCGATGAGCTCGCCGATGCCCTGCGCATCGAATGGCGGTGCGCCGACGAGCATCTCGTAGAGAATACAGCCAAGCGAGTAGAGGTCCGCGCGGTGGTCGGTCGTGCCGGCCTCGCGCGCCTGCTCGGGTGCCATGTAGCGCGGCGTTCCCATCAGCACACCTGCACGGGTACGGCTCTTGCCCGTCAACGTCGGGTTGAGGAGCTTCGCGACGCCGAAATCGAGCACCTTGATGTGCTCGCCGCCGCCGTCGGGATCCGGCACGAGGAACACGTTGTCGGGCTTGAGGTCGCGGTGCACGATGCCCTTGCCGTGCGCGGCCTTGAGCGCGCTCGCGATGCCGCGCGCGATCCATGCAGCGTCGGCCTCGGCGAGCCGACCGCGCTGCTCGAGTCGGCCGCCGAGCGTCACGCCTTCGAGTGCCTCCATCACGAGGTAGGCGTGGCCATTCTCGGTGTAGCCGAAGTCGTAGACCTCGACGATGCCGGGGTGCCGGATCGCGGTCGCCGCCTTCGCCTCGTTGAAGAACCGCTGCACCAGCTCGTCGCTGCCGGTGAGCTCGGCGTGCAGCAGCTTGATCGCGGCGGGGCGATCGAGCAGCTCGTGCTGGGCGCGATACACGCGGCCCATGCCGCCGATCGCGATCACGCTCGTGATCCGATAGCCGCCGAGGACCGCGCCGATCAAGGGATCGCCGGTCGCCACGTACACGCCGCTGACACGGGTCTCGCTCATCCCCTCGACGAACCAAGGATGCCGCCGAACGGAGACAGCTTCAAGGCAACCACCACCGACGCTGCCGTGGCATTCGCGCACGTAGGTGCGGGTACGACCCGCATGGTAGCCTCGGGAGGAATGCCAAGCTTTCAGCGCCACGTGTTCGTCTGCGTCAACGAGCGTGCGGCCGACAACCCGCGCGGTTGCTGCAAGGCGAAGGGCGGCATGGACGTACGCGACACGCTGAAGCTCGCGCTCAAGAAGCACGGGCTGTCGAAGACGATCCGCGCGAACAACTCGGGTTGCCTCGATCAGTGCGAGCACGGCGTGACCGTCGTCGTCTATCCGGAGCAGGTCTGGTACGGCGGGGTCACGGTCGATGACATTGCGGAGATCGTCGAGAAGCACCTGATCGGCGGCGAGGTCGTCACCCGCCTGTTGCTGCCCGAGCAGCCGCACCTCGGTGACCAGCGCACGTTCCCCGCCGTCGAGGTCAAGTCGTGAGGGTCGCGGCCGGGATCTCGATCCTGGCCTCGCTGCTGCTCACGACGCCGGCTCGCGCGAACACCGAAGCTTCGAAGCCCGAGCCTCCGCCGACGAAGCCCGATCCCGCCGCGACCCGCGCCGGCGAGGCGAACCTCGAGTCGACCACGGCGCGCAGCGGCATCGTCGTCACGCTCGCCGTGGGCGGCGCGCTCACGCTCGGCTTCGGCATCAACGATTCGACGGGGAGCGGCGGCGCCGGCACATTCCGGATCGCGCGAGTCGCGACACCCGACACGCTGATCACGCTCGAGATCCTCGGCAGCGCGCTGTTTCATCAGGTCCGCAGCGGGATGGGCGTGGACGCCGAGACGACGACGTACACGAACCAGGTCTCGAGCTTCCTCGTCGGCGCGCAGCACTACGTCAACGCCGGACTGTGGCTGCGGCTCGGGCTCGGGTTCGGCCGTTACCTCGGCGACGAGGTGCTGCTCGACGCCCCGCCGGGCGAGCCGATGCAGCGCGGCGACGTCCGGCGCGCGGGCCCGGCAGGCTCGGTCGGCGCCGGGCTCGACGTGCTGAGGCTCAAGCGCTTCCGGCTCAGCGCCGAGATCTGTTCGACGGGCATGTTGACGCGCGACGGCTTGCTGTCATCGAGTGGCTTCTTGATCGGTTTCTCGGTCGACTGACTCGACGTCCCAGGGGTCGCCGCGGCCATCGTCGTCCGGCGCGTCGGGCTCGTGATCGACATCGCTGTCATCTTCGTGCGCGGGTTCGCGAGCGCCGAATGCGAGCTCGATCTGGGCGACACCACCCGCGGGCACGGTCGCGCGTCCGGGCTGGACGTCGCCACGCCTCAGCGCGACGAACTTGAGGTCGCACGCCGGCACGTCGTCGACCCTGAACCGCGAATCGACGACCGAGACGAGCCGGTGATCGCGCGGTAGCGACACCGTCCCGTCGTCGAGGCACGCGCCGAGCACCAGCTCGAAGCTGCCGTTCTCGAGGAGCGCGGTCGTCCCCTCGAGCCGGCCGGTCCCCGACAGCGCGAGCTCGAGCCCGACGTGCGGCGACGTGATCGTCGACGACACGACGCCGCGGCCGTGCGCGTGTGCGGTGATCGTGTAACGGCCGGCGGGCATGTGGAAGACCCCGAAGCGGCCCTCGGCATCGGTGCGCTCCTGCTGCGCGATGCCGCCGGGATCCAGCGGCGCGAGATCGATGTTGGCGAACGGCACCGGCACGCCCGCATGATCGCGGAGGATGCCTGCGATGTCCGGCCGGCGATCCGGGATCGAGAACACGACGTTCTCGAAGCGCGCGCCCGAGTGACAGTTGAACCGCTTGCTCTCCGAGGGTGGCGACATCCACGGCCACGCACGCAACACGACGTCGCCCTCGTCGGTCGTCGCCCATCGAAACGTCCCGTCGGAGTCGATCGTGCCGGTCGGAGCGAACTCGAGATCGGTCGAGCCCCACTGCCGTTCGATCGCTCCGTCGTTGGTGGCGCGCCCACCACGCCCAACGATGCGGCCCGCGATCACGCAGCCGGGCACGAGCGTGACCTCGGTGCGACTCGTGCCACCGGGCTCGATCATGATCTGACCACCGTCGGCGACGCCCGCATACCGCGCGTGGCTCGCGTCGAGCCGGTACTGGCCGGCGGGTAGCTGCATGATGAACACCCCGTCGTCGCCGGTCTCGACGATATCGGTGCCAAGCGTTGGCCGCACGAGGTCACCGACGGCGCGCAGCACGGCATTCGCGACCGGCCGGCCGGCACCGTCGACGACCCGGCCCTCGAGCGCGCCGCCGCGCATCACCGACAGATCGACGCCATCGGTGTCGCGGGTCGCGACCACCAGCGGCATCAACGCCTCGTCGGGAACGCCGGCGGTGTCTGCAGCTGGCAAGCCCGGCAGCCGCACGCGGTCCATGCGGCCGACCGACAGCACGGCGTCGTCGCGCACGAACGCGCGGTACATGCCGGCGGGTACCTCGAGGTGATAGGTCCCGTCCTTGTCCGCGGTCGTGCTCTCCTCGCCGGCGGCGCTCCGGAACACCACCTCGACCTCGGGCACCGGCGCCCCCGATCCGACCTCGAGGATCGTGCCGGTGATCGAGACCATGCCGTCATCACGCACCGCCGCGATGCGCGGGATCCGAGCGCCCCGCGCGCGGCTCTTCGCCATCGCATCGCCAAACCGAGAGCCGACCTCGCGATGACGTGTCGTCGCGCGCCCGAGCGAGCTCGGCGCGTCGCTGCCTCCGCGCAGCACGGCCCACGAGCCGACCAGCACCGCGAGGGCAGCGAGCGAGAGCTTGGTCCGGCGAGTCATGGGCTACGAGGTGGACACCAGGCACGCGACCTGGTTTCGCGTACCCCGTACAACAGCGCTGGCCCGCGGCGTATTTCTACGTCTCGGCTACGCCAGCACTTCGACGACGACGGCGGTGATGTTGTCCTTGCCGCCACGCTGGTTCGCGACCGCGATCGCCGCCTCGGCGCACTCGTCGAGATCGCCATCACCGCACAGGTCGACGACCTCGCGATCGCTCGTGAAGTACCCGTGCAGCCCGTCGCTGCAGAGCAGGAAGCGATCGCCCGGCGCGGTGTCGATGTCCGCGGTGTCGACCTGGACGTAGTCCTTGTGCCCGACCGCCCGCGTGATGACGTTCTTGCCGGCGGCCTTCTCGGCCTCCGCCTTGGTCATCATCCCGTGCTTGACCTTGTAGTTGATGAGGGTGTGGTCCTCGGTCAGCTGGAGCACGCCCTCCTGGCGGACCCGGTAGACCCGGCTATCGCCGACGTGGACGGCAAACGCCAGCCGACCGCGGATCAGCAGGGCCGACATCGTGGTCGACATGCCCTTCTTCTCGGGATCTAGCTCGGCCATGCCAAACACCATGTAACAGGCGCTCTTGACGCCACTCTCGAGCAGTCGCCGGATCTCCCACACGCACTCGGTGTCGCCGGCCTCGATCCGGATCGCCAGCTTGTCGAGGTCCCGGGAGGCCCCCGAGACCCACATCTGCAGCTGGTCGACGGCCTCGCGGCTGGCGATCTCGCCCTTGTTGTGGCCACCAACGCCATCGGCCACGACGTAGAAGCCACGTGCGTCATCGCGGAAGAAGGCATCTTCGTTGATCTGACGCTTCCGACCGACGTCCGTCCGAGCCACCGATGTCAGCTTCACCCGCGGGCATCCTATCATGGCCTCTCGGGGACCAGCTTGCTACGATCGCCGTGGTGACTGATCCCGCCGAGCTGACCGCGCTTGCGAACGTGATCCGGGAACGTTCGAGCGAGATCCTCGCGAGCTGGATCGTCGCGTTCGAGCGCTCGCCGATCCGGTTCCGGCGCGCGACCAAGGCTGCCGCGCACACCGCGCAGGTCGCGAACCTCGTCGAGGCGCTCGGTGTGGCAGCGAGTGCGGAGCTGCGGCCTGGCTCGGATGCGACCCGCGAGCTCGAGCGTAGCGCGGCGTTTCTCGGCGCGCAGTTCGCCAGCGAGGGCTCGACCGGCTTCGATATCGCAGCGCTGCTCCTCGAGCTCCGCGACGTGATCGCCACGCTCGCACAGCCGCCCGAGGCCGCGGCACTGACCCGGCTCTTCGAGTGGCTGACCGTCGTCGCTCTCGACACGTTTGCCTCGTCGGGGCTGCAGGCCCTGCGCGAGCGGGTCTCCGAGCAGCTCGAGGTCGGGACGCCGGTCATCGAGATCCTCCCCAAGGTCCCTGCGGTCCTGCTCGTCGGCGAGCCCAGCACGTCCGTGCTCGAGGGGCTGCTGTCGCGCGCCTGGATGGTCGCGATCGGAACCGGCGCTCCTTGTCTGATCATCGATTGCGGTGGCCTCGCCGAGGCCGGCGAGCGCAACTTCGACGGCGGGTACAAGAAGTTCTTGGAGCAGGCCGAGGGCAGCGCGATCCAGGTATTGCTCTCATCTGCTCGGCGACCGCTGCGCGAACGTGCTGCGGCGCTCGCGCTCGAGCGCACCATCGCGTTCCAGCACTTCGATCGTTTCGACAGCGCCGTGGCGCACTCGCTCGAGCGCGCCGGTCATTTATTGATGCGCCGAAGCTGAGGGCCGCACACCCCGGGCGGCTTTCAGCGGTGTGATAGAATCGCGCCAGCGTGGGCGACTTTCCGATCGGCTTTGGCCGATATCAACTCGTCGACCGGCTCGCGATGGGCGGCATGGCGGAGTTGTTCATCGCCACCTCGCCGGGCGAGCACGGCTTCGAGAAGAAGGTCGTGATCAAGCGCCTGCTCCCGCACCTCGTGGCGGACGAGACCTACACGGCGATGTTCATCGACGAGGCGAAGCTCACCGCCCGGCTCGTTCACCCCAAGATCGCGCAGACGTTCGAGCTGGGCAAGGTCGACGACGCGCTGTACATCGCGATGGAGTACGTCGATGGCATCGACGTGCTCGCGCTGCTCCGCGAGTACGCTGCCAAGCGCCGGCGAGTCGAGCCGCAGTTCGCCGCGTGGATCGCGCACGAGGTACTCGATGCGCTGGACTACGCGCACAACCTCACCGGCGATGATGGTCAGAAGCTCGGTGTCATCCATCGTGATATCTCGCCGTCGAACGTGCTGCTCAGCCTTCGCGGTGACGTCAAGCTCGTCGACTTCGGTATTGCCCGCGCTGTCGATCCCGAGCGAGCGCACAAGAGCAAGTCCGGCACGCTGAAGGGCAAGTACGGCTACATGTCGCCCGAACAGGTGATCGAGCAGAACCTCGATCAGCGCAGCGACGTGTTCTCGGTCGGCGTCGTGCTTGCGGAGCTGCTGACCGGCCGCCGGCTGTTCGCCGCGCCGAACGAGCTCGACGTGCTGCTGATGGTGCGCGACGCCAAGCTGCATCGCTTCGAGAAGTACGGCATGGATCTCGACCGCGGCCTCGCCGACATCGTCCGCAAGGCCTTGAAGAAGCCGGTCGACGAGCGCTACCAGAGCGCGGCTCAGTTCCGTGATGCGATTGGCGAGTGGCTCTATGAATCCCGCCACCGCGTGACCACGAAGCAGATCGCAGACGTCGTCCACGATCTGCGCGACGCGGTCCTCGATCGCCGCAACAAGACCAATCACCCGGGCAACGCGGTCCTCGAGGACATCGTGATCAGCCGCGCACCGAGCGAGACCGACGGTGCACCGCTCATCCTGATCGAGGCCGGCGACAGCATGCCGGTCGTGTCCGTCAGCTACGAAGGCGCGCCCGCGCAGCACGAGACTCCACGGCAGCACCCTCGCGGCGTGTCGGTGAGCGACCTCGCCGCATCTGCAACGCCGCAAACGACTCGCGCCGAGACGGTTGGCGCGCGGCCGACGTCGGTCGGTCATGCGCCGCCGAAGCCACCCGCGAAGCCGGCACCGAAGCCGGGACCGAAGCCAGCTGAGGAGCGCTCGCGGCGGACGGCGGAGAGCGTACCGCTGCAGGCCGCCGGCACGCCCGGGAGGCGCCGCACCATCGAGATCCCGCCGCTGTCGCGCGACGGCTCGGTCGAGGTTCCGATCGCCGACACGATCAGCGCGGCGGTCGAGGCGATCACGATGCCCGATCCGCCGGCCGAGCCGATGCACATGCCGGCGAATGACGACTCGATGATACGCGCGTTCGACGATCTGACCGAGGAGCCCTCGCCGCGCTCCCAGGTCACGCCGCCGACCGCCGAGGAGGCGCTGCGCAAGCGTCCGCCAACGCCGCCCGCGCTCGCCGACATCGCCGAGCCTCCGGACGACGCAGGCGAGTTCAGCGTGACGTCGCCGCTGCGCGTGATGTTCCGGCTGATGACCGCGCGCGCGACGGGCCTGCTGGTCGTCGCGGTCGGCGGGATCAAGAAGGAGATCTACGTTCGCGACGGGCAACCGGAGTACGTCTCGTCGAATGTCGCGAACGAGCTGTTCGGCAACTACCTGGTGACCAAGGGCGTCCTCAGCGACGGCGAGCTGGCGATGGCACTCGCGATGATGCCGCACTACGGCGGCAAGCTCGGCGACACGCTGGTCGGCCTCGGCCTCCTGAAGCCGCTCGAGGTCTTCCGTCACCTGACGCGTCAGGTTCGCTCGAAGATCATCGACGTCTGCACCTGGAACAAGGGCTCGTTCGGCTGGTACGCGGGCCGCGAGAACCCGCGCGAGGCCTTCCCGCTCGACTTCAACGCGTTCGAGATCCTCGGGGCGGGCGCGATGTCGCAATCCGACGATCAGACCGAGAGCTGGATCGCGAAGCAGAATAGCCTGCGACTGCGCGCGTCGCGGACCCGGCGCGTCGGCCCCGAGCGCTTCGAGGTCAAGGGCCTCGTCGCGCTCTGCGAGCTGCTCGACGGCAAGCGCACGGTTGGCGAGCTCGTCGACCTGTCCCAGGATCAAGCGGAGCGGCTGCGGACGGCGCGCATGCTCTGCCTGCTCGAGTCCTGCGATCTCGCGCGGCCCGCGTAATCGCCGTGTTCGGATGGCTGACCGATCGGCGCCGCAAGCGGCTTCTCGACGAGCCGTTTCCGCCCGGGTGGGACGCGATCATCGATGACAACTTCGCGCTCGCGAGCCGGCTCGACGCCGATCAGCGACAGCGGTTGCGCGAGCTCGTGCAGGTCTTCGTCGCCGAGAAGCACTGGGAAGGCTGCGGCGGGCTCGAGTTGACCGACGAGATCCGCGTGACGATCGCCGCGCAGGCCTGCTTCCTGCTGCTCGGCCGCGAGCACGCGCTGTACGAGGACGTCGAGTCGATCCTGGTCTATCCCGACCGCGTCGTCGCACCACCGCGGGCGCGGACCTTCTTCGAGCCCGGCACGCTGCCGATCGACGAGGCAGGTACACCGATCCTCGGCGAGGCCCATCTCGGTGGCCCGGTGATCCTCGCGTGGGACGACGTGCTCGCCGGTGGTCGCGGACGCGGCAAGCGCAACGTCGTGTTCCACGAGCTCGCGCACAAGATCGACATGGTCGACGGCTCGATCGACGGCACGCCGCCGCTTCCCGATCGCGCGGACCGTCGCACGTGGGCCGAGGTCTGCAGCGCGACGTACCTCGAGCTCAAGGATCGCGTCGACGCCGGCAAGCGGACCTTCCTCGACGAGTACGGCGCGACGAACGAGGCCGAGTTCTTCGCGGTCGCGACCGAGGCCTTCTTCATGCGCGGCGCCGATCTCCACGAGGCGCACCCCGAGCTGTTCGCGGTGCTCGCCGACTTCTACAACTTCGAACCGCGCTGACCTGCCCGATCATCCGAGTCGACCGCGGCGGGCCCGAGCCCCAGGTTGGCCTGGGTGGGATCGATGTTCGCGTGGCTGACCGAGCGTCGTCGAAAGCGGCTCCAGGCGCAGCCATTCCCCGCGGGCTGGGACGCGATCATCGATCAAAACGTCCCGATCGCCCGCCGACTCGACATGCGCCAGGCCCAGCGGTTGCGTGACCTCGTGCAGGTCTTCATCGCCGAGAAGTCCTGGGAGGGCTGCGGCGGGCTCGAGCTGACCGAGGAGATGCAGGTCACGGTCGCCGCGCACGCCTGCCTGCTGGTGCTCGAGCGCGATCTCGACCTCTACAAGGACGTCGATTCGATCTTGCTGTATCCGACCACGATCGTCGCGGCGCCGCGCAAGCCGTACCTGTTCGAGACCGTGCGCACCCCGGTCGGCCACGCGCGCGCCTTACTCGGCGAGGCGATGCTGCACGGCCCGGTCGTGCTGGCGTGGGACGCCGTGCTCGCGAGCGCCGAGCCCGATGCCGCAGGCAACGTCGTGATCCACGAGCTCGCGCACAAGCTCGACATGGCCGACGGTTCCGTCGACGGCACGCCGCCGCTGGCGAGTCGCCGCGAGCTCGACGAGTGGGCGCGCGTGTGCTCGGCGTCGTATCGCGAGCTGTGCACGCGGGTCGAGCTCGGCATGCCGACGGTGATCGACGCGTACGGCGCGACGAACGAGGCCGAGTTCTTCGCGGTCGCGACCGAGACGTTCTTCCTGCGGCCGCACGAGCTGAGGTTCGAGCAGCCGGCGCTCTATCGCCTGCTCGCGCGGTTCTATCGCTACGCGCCGGAGGCTGTCGAGGCTGTCGAGGCTGTCGAGGCTGTCGAGGCTGTCGAGGCTGTCGAGGCTGTCGAGGCGGTCGGCGCCCCGGTTCACGCGAGCTGACAGGCGGCGAGGGCCTGCCCGAAGCGTTCGGGAGGCGGGGCCTCGATCGTCACCGGCTCACTGCCGATCGGCAGCACGATGCGTGCGGCGTGGAGGAAGAAGCCGTCGAAGCCGGCCAGCGGTGCGCCCTTGTAGAGCTCGTCGCCGGTGATCGGCGAGCCGATGTGTGCGAGGTGCGCGCGGACCTGATGCATGCGGCCGGTCTGGGCGACGCAGCGGACGAGTGCGTGAGCCTCGGTCTCGTGCTCGACGGTGAATGCCGTGAACGCCGCGAGACCATCGGTGTGATCGACGATCACGCGCTTGCCGCGTTGAACGAGCGGGGCATCGCACTCGCGCGAGACCGGCCGACCGTCCGTGATCGCGACGTACTGCTTGTCGACGAGGCCGGCACCGAAGGCATCGCGCAGCGCGCGGTACGCCTCGGGCGTGCGGGCGGCCACCAGGACGCCGGATGTGCCGATGTCGAGGCGATGGACGAGGCCACCGTCGCGCGCGTCATCACCGATCGCGACGCACTCGGGATAACGATGGACGATCGCGTTTGCTGCGGTCCCGAGCTCGCCGGCGCGCAGGGGCTGCGAGGGCATGCCGGCGGGCTTGTTGATGACGACGATGTCGGGCCGCTCGAGCAGGATCGAGATCCGCGCGGACGCCTCGGGATCGGGCGCCGGCCGGAGCGCGTCGCCACTGACCGGCTCGCGTGACAGCTCGATCTCGTCGCCGGCGGCCACGCGGTCGCCTTTCTTCGCGAGCTTGCCGGCGACCCGCACGCAGCCCTCGTCGAACAGCTGCGAGAGCTGGCGGCGACCGGCCTCGGGAAATTGACGCGCGAGCGCCTTGTCCACGCGATCCGCAATCTCGACGGTGATCTTCAAACAGCCTCCAGCAGGATCGCCGGTGCAGTGCCACCGGGCGGAATCTCGGTCAGCTCGGCCGCGAGCTCGACGAGCGCGTTACAACCGATCATCGACGACATCATGGCCGATCCTTGTTTCGCGTGCGGCCGTGCGAGGAGGCGGGCCCCCTCGCGAACGACGTGGGCACGCAGGAAGTGTGCGCGGCCGGCTGACTTGCGATAACCGGCGGCGAGCTCGACGGGCGCGCGCGGCCGCTCGACGGTGACCGCGCCCTGCATCGCGAGCAGCGCGGGGCGCAGGAACAGCTCGAAGCCGACGACGGTCGACACCGGGTTGCCGGGGAGGCCGAACACCGGGATCGCGCCGCGGCGGCCGAACGAGAAGGGCTTGCCCGGCTTCATCGCCACCTTGTAGAGCTCGAGCGTGACGCCGGCCGCCTCGAGTGCGGCGCGCACGTGATCGCGATCGCCGACCGAGACCCCGCCGGTCGTGATCACGACGTCGTAGGTCAACGCGGTCGCGAGCATCACCGCGAGCGCGTCGAGCGTGTCGCCGGCGATGCCGAGCCGGTGCGGGATGCCGCCGGCTTCGCGGACCAGCGCATCGAGCGCGTGTGCCGACGAGTCGACGAGCTGGCCGGGGCCGGGCGGAATCGTGACGTCGACGAGCTCGTCGCCGGTTGCAACGATCGCGACGCGCGGTTTGTGGGCGACCGGGACCCGGGCGATGCCGAGCGCCGCGAGGACCCCGAGCTGCCAGGCGCCGAGCCGGGTGCCGGCACGCAGGACCGGCTCGCCAACGGCGAGATCCTCGCCGGCACGACGGACATGGTCGCCGGCGCGTGCCGCGGGCAGGGTGACGCGATCACCGACCACCGTGACGTTCTCCTGTATGACCACGGTATCGAGGTCGGCGGGGAGGGGCGCACCGGTGAAGATCCGGACGACGTGACCGGGCGGCACGGGCTCGGTGCGTGGCTCGCCCGCCGCGACGACGCCGGCGATCGCGAGCGTACCCGGCAGCTCGGCGCTACGTGCGGCGTAGCCATCCATCGCCGAGTTGTCGAAGCCGGGCAGGCCGCGAGGGGCGGCGAGGTCGCTCGCGAGGACGCGGCCGAGGGCGGCGTCGAGCGCGACCGTCTCGAGCACCGGTTTCGGGACGCGCGCGAGCACGGCGGCGAGCGCATCAGCGACGGACAGCACGCGCGCACTATATGCAAGAACGCGCGGGGCGTCGCGGATCGCGCCGGTGATCGGCGTTAGGCTACGCGACCATGAAGGGTGCAACGCTGTTCCTGATTGTCATCGCGGGGTCGCTCGCGGGCTGCTGTCCGCCGGACGCGATGAAGCCGGTGACGCCGGTGACCGAGGTGGTCGCACCGATCGCGAAGGAGCTCGCGCTGCCCGAGGAGGTTCACCTGAAGAACGTCCGCCAGTTGACGTTCGGTGGTGACAATGCCGAGGCCTACTGGTCGTTCGCCGGCGATCGGCTGATCCTGCAGAGCAACCACAAGCCGTATCAGTGCGATCAGATCGAGGTGATCGACGTGATCGACGTGATCGCGAAGTCGGGAGGCGCTCCGAAGCTCGTATCGACCGGCAAGGGCCGCACCACGTGCGCGTACTTCCTGAAGGGTGATCGCGAGATCGTGTACGCGTCGACGCACGAGACGTCGCCGACGTGCCCGACGCCGCCCGATAACTCGCAGGGATACCTGTGGGCGCTCTTCGAGTACGACATCTACAAGGCGAACGCAGACGGCTCGAACCTGACCAAGCTCGTCGGCGACAAGGGCTACGACGCCGAGGCCACGGTGTGCGGCGTCGACGGCAGCATCATCTTCACGTCGGATCGCAGCGGCGATCTCGAGCTCTACCGGATGGACGCGGACGGCAAGAACGTTCGCCAGCTCACGAACGCGTGGGGCTACGACGGCGGCGCGTTCTTCTCGGCCGACTGCACGAAGATCGTGTGGCGCGCGTCGCGGCCCGAGGGCAAGGACCTCGAGGCTTACAAGGCGCTGCTCGCCCAGCGCCTCGTCAAGCCGACCCGCATGGACCTCTACGTCGCGAATGCCGACGGCTCCGATGCGCGGCAGGTCACGTACCTGCCGGGTGCGTCGTTCGCGCCGTTCTTCTTTCCCGACGGCAAGCGCATCATCTTCTCGTCGAACTACCTCGCCCCGCGCGGCCCGGACTTCGATCTGTTCGCGGTCGACATCGACGGCAAGAACCTCGAGCGGATCACGTACACCGGCGGCTTCGATGGCTTCCCGGTGTTCTCGCCGGATGGCAAGACGCTGTCGTTCTCGTCGAACCGGCGCGACGTGATCGCCGGCAAGGACGGCGAGGTCTACCGGATGAGCGGCGCGCCGGCAGGCAAGGCCGACACCAACGTGTTCCTCGCCGACTGGGTCGATGCGCCGGCGCAGGCGCAGGCGTCCCAGGCGCCAGAGACGGCCGCCGCCGCGCGGTTCGCCGCGACCGTCCAGTACCTCGCCGACGACGCGCGCGAGGGCCGTGGCGTCGGCACGCGCGGGCTCGAGGATGCGATCACGATGGTGCGCGGCGAGCTCGAGAAGGCGGGCGTGCAGGCCGGTGTGCCCGACTGGCGGCAGCCCTTCGAGGTCACGACCGAGGTCAAGCGCGGCGCGGCCACCGCACTCGCGATCGATAACAAGCCGCTCGCCGCCGCGGACTTCGCACCGCTCGCGGCGTCGGCGAGTGGCAGCGCGACCGGCGAGATCGTCGCGGTCGGCTGGGGGCTCGTCGATGCCGACGCCAAGCTCGACGATTACAAGGGCAAGAACGTGAAGGGCAAGATCGTGCTCGTCCATCGCTTCGTGCCGCCCGATGCAAAACTCGACGCGCAGCAGGCCTCGCGCCTCGGTGACCTCCGCTACAAGTCGTTCATCGCGAAGGGCAAGGGCGCGAAGGGCGTGATCGTCGTCGACGACGGCGATCCGAAGTCCGAGGAGGCCCCGCCACCGAAGCTGGCCGCGGCCGAGAGCGAGGCGCAGCTGCCGATCGTCGTCGTGACCCGCAAGGCGGGTGCCGCGCTCCGCACCGGCAAGCACACCGCGAAGCTGACCGTGGCGCTCGAACCCGTGCGCACGAGGACGGCGAACCTGGTCGGCGTCATCCACGCCGGCGCCGCGCAGAAGCTGCCCGGGTTGATCGTGATCGGCGCGCATCTCGATCACCTCGGCATGGGCGGCGGGCCGTCCGCGCTCGATCCGACCGTCAAGGCCGTCCACAACGGCGCCGACGACAACGCCTCGGGCGTCGCCGCGCTGATCGAGACCGCGCGCACGCTCGCGTCGAAGCAGGCCGAGCTCCAGCGCGACATCTACTTCGTTGCCTTCTCCGCCGAGGAGATGGGCGCGCTCGGCGCCGCGCACTACCTCAAGAACCCGCCGACCAAGGATCCGATCGTCGCGATGCTGAACATGGACATGGTTGGCCGCATGAAGATGAGCCAGCTCCACGTCAACGGCGGCGATTCGGCGAAAGAATGGAAGGAGATCGTCGCGCCGGCGTGCACCGCCGCGCGCGTCACCTGCACGATCGGTGGCTCGGGCTACGGCCCGTCCGATCACATGCCGTTCTACATCGCTGGTACGCCGGTGCTGTTCTTCTTCACCGGCAGCCACCGCGAGTACCACACGGCCAACGACGACGCCGACAAGATCAACGCGATCGGCGGCACGCGGGTCGCGATGATCGCGTCCGACACCGCAAT
>JBKJUF010000745.1:0-5225 GCA_046590445.1 Kofleriaceae bacterium | reverse complement strand
ATCGCATCGCATCGCATCGCATCGCATCGCATCGCATCGCATCGCATCGCATCGCATCGCATCGCATCGCATCGCATCGCAGGAGAGATCCGAGTTGTCACGGACCCGGAACTCAATGAGTGGCACGGTGTACTGGTGATAGCTGGCAGACGGCTTCAAGCCGCACCGCCAATCGAAGGCGCCACGGTCGTCAACAAAGTCACAAGCGCTCTCAGCTCCGTTGAAGCGGAGATTTGGCGGCGCAAGTCGAACTCGACAAGCGAGCCAACTGAGTTTCAGCAAGTCCCGAGGATTCGCATTCCACCTGGTGTCGTCTCCGTGGAAGCCCTGCGTGACCAGCCAGGCTTTCCGCGTGTTCTCATCGCCAACACAAAAAACGCCAACCCGTACAAAGAAACTGAAGGGTCAGAAACGCGGACATCAGGTTCGCGTATCTCGGTCGGATCCGCCTGCTCAGCAGCACTGACGAGATCTGGCGCTTGCCAAGAGGCTCTCGAATGAAGGCACGTTCCGCCGGAGCCTCTGCGAACGCTCGCGTTCTACCTCGGGATGTTTGCGACGTCGTCGAAAACGCTGACCGTGCATGCGAACGAACGGGCCGTGGACCGCGGTGTCCGCCACGCACAGCGGCTTCTGGCGACGAGGTCGGTCGAGGTCGTAGAATTGGCTGGTCGTTCCTGAATTGATCGCCTATGCGCGCCGTAGCGCCGCTAGCCCTAGGGGCGCACTTGCGCCGCCAGTCGCGCGAGTGGAGACCGTTCCCCGTGGTACGCCCGGGCGGGGATGCAGAACCAAAGTCCATCGCCGCCGCCGCGCGAGATCCTGCAGGTCCTGGTGCTCGTGCGCTGGTTGCTGATCGTGCTGTTCGTGGTGCTCGGCTGGGTCGTGCTCAGCTACCTCGCGCACGTGCTCGCGCCGATCCTCGCGGCGCTCGGCATCGCGTACCTCCTGAACCCGGTACTCGACCGGTTGACGAGCCGGGGCGTGAGCCGGCCACTCGGTGCGGGGCTCTTGCTGATCGGGTTCATCGCGCTGCTCGTCGGCGCGATCATGTTCGCGATCCCGCGGATCGCCGATCAGGTCGGCGAGTTCATCCGCGACCTGCCGCGCTTCGTGACGAACCTCAGCATCTGGGCCGAGGAGCGTTTCGGGATCGAGATCCCGAACGACTGGAAGGCGTGGCTGCAGAGCGAAGAGGCGCGCCGCTCGTTCGGCTCGGCATCGGGGCCGTTGCGCGTGCTCGCGAGCGCGGCGCTCGGCGGTGCGTTCAGCGTGCTCGCGGTCCTCGCGGAGCTGCTGCTCGTGCCGGTGTTCGCGTTCTACTTCCTCGCGGACTGGCCGAACCTGTGGCGCCGGCTCGATCACATGATCCCGCCGCGCCGGCGCGCGAACATCCGCGAGCTGGTGCGCCAGATCGATGGCGTGGTCTCGAACTGGGTCCGCGGCCAGGCGATCGTGACGTCCATCCTCGCGGTGCTCTACGCGATCTGTTTCTCGATCGTCGGGATGCCGCTTTCGGTGCCTATCGGCCTGCTCGTCGGCGCGCTGACCGTGATCCCGTTCGTCGGCACGTTCGTCGGTGCCGGGATCGCGGCGCTCGTCACGCTCGGTGCGGGCGGCAGCATCGAGACGCTCGCCGCGGTCGGCGCAGTGATCCTCGTGCTTCACCTCCTCGAGGCGGCGGTGCTGACGCCGAAGATCGTCGGCCATCGCGTCGGACTGTCGGAGTCCGCGGCGCTGCTCGCGGTGGTCGCAGGTGGCAAGCTGCTCGGCTTCGTCGGGGTCGTGCTCGCGGTCCCGATCGCAGCGACCGTCGCGGTGCTGGTGCGCTACGCGATCCGCTACTACGAGACGACGACGTTCTTCGGCCGCGAGTCCGACGGCGACGTCGTGATCACGCCGTCGATGGCGCTGATCATGCCGGGCCAGCCATGGATCTGGACCGGCGAGAGCTGGGACTCCGGCAAGCCTATCCACGAAATCGTGGCCGCCATCGAGCTCGAGACCTCGGCCGCGGCCGCCTCCCGTACCGAGGACGCGTGGTCGATCGACCCCGAGCTCGGCCCACCGGGCGCCCCAACACCGCCGCCGCCCGTCGACCCGGCCGTGCTGCCGACGGTGATGCCGCCACCGACGCCGGTGCCCGCCGCCGAGCCGGCCGCGTCGTCGGCGATCGATCCGGTACCGCTCGCCACGCCGGTGCCGCGCAAGCCGGACCCCGAGTCGTAGGTCGCTCGCGGTTCACCGTCGCGCTCGTCGCTAGGGTACGGCGCTGCCGGCGGGGAGCTCGGCATCGGGATCGGTCGTCGGGCGCTCAGCCTCGTAGAGCTTCGCGAGGCAGTCGAGCATGTCGCGCGCGATCTGCTGGCTGCGGTGGTTCGACTTGACCTTGTCCTGCGGCAGCTTCTTCATCGCGTCTGCGCCGCACGTGGCGGTCTTGCACGCGCAGACCTCGTCGCGGAGGTTGCGGAGGCCCGCGAGCTCGCGGTCACGGCACCCGCTCGCGGCGACCCCCAGGGCGAGGGCGAGGGCGAGCACGATCACGCGGCGCATCGCGATCAGCATACGACACCGCTCGAGTGTGCGTGGGCCCACGCCGACGCCTCCCGTGAGTCGATCGACTCGATCCGGCGCGGGAAACCAGCGACACTTGCACGATGCGAGCAACGGGGTACGTGCTGGTCATCGTCTGTCTCGGGCTCGCGGATCCCGCCAACGCCGACGTCTTCAAGGTATTCGGCGAGGTCCACGGCGGTGTGATGGCGGGGCAGGGGCGCTCGGGTGACCAGAAGGACGAGGCATTCTTCGCGAACGCCCCGAACGGCATGTACGGCGTGCGTGTCGGCGCGCGGTTCCTGATCCTCGAGGCGGCGATCCAGCACCACCAGTTCCGGAACGGCGACCGGGTCGCGACCTGGACGCAGTTCGCGGCAGGCATCGGCTTCGAGGCCGGCCTGGGAAGCACGAAGCAGAACAAGGCCAAGACCGGCACGTTCTTCGACGTCGGCGCGAACGTCGCGTTCGGGCTCGGCACCGGGCAGCAGGTCGATCCGCCGCTGTCGAACGACGAGGTCACCGACAAGGGCTTCCTGCTCGAGGGCCGCATCGGTTTTGGCAAGCACCTCAACAAGCTGCTCGACGTGGGCATCGCATTGCCGGTGTCGTGGGGCTACTTCTTCAAGAACGGCGCCGGCAACGACGCCAACGATGTCAGCAACCAGTACCAGGGCTTGCAGCTCGAGGTGGTCGCGTACCTGCGCCTCAATATCAAGCTGCTGTGATGCGGGCCGTCGCGTGGACCCTGGTGGTGATGTACACGCTTGCGTGCTCGACGCGGGGCCCCTCGCAGCTGACGTGGGAGACCGACGAGGCCGCGGCGTTCGACAAGGCGCGCAAGGCGCGCAAGGCCGTGCTGATCGATCTGACGGCGAAGTGGGCGATGCCGTCGGTCGAGCTGTCACGGCTGCTCGATGCCGACGAGCTTGCCACGATGATCGACGCGAACTTCGTCCCGCTGCGCGTCGATGTCAGCGAAGACAGCGATCGTATCGAGAGCCTGCGCCGCCGCTACGGCAGCACGATCTTGCCGTCGGTGATCGCCGTCGACAGGAATGGCGCGATGCTCGGCCGGCTGACCAAGCTCGTCGGCATGCCGGAGCTGCGCGCGTTCGTACTCGCCGCCGCGGACCGCCGCGCGCAGTAGCTATGGCGTACCGGCGCGCTTGGAGTCGCGCAGCTTCTTCACCGCGGGTCGCACGATCTTCAGCATCGTCGGGGCGTCCATCATCCGCTTGATGTGCGCGAGCCGGTTGCCGTCGGCATCGACGAAGATCACGGCCGGCAGCGTGCCTGCCTTGTAGCGCGCCTTGCGCTCCTCATCGGTGTCGTTGCCCTCGGTGACGTCAAACTTGAGCGGCACGAAGTTGCCGGTGATCGCGTCATAGACCTCGGCATCGCCAAACGTCAGCTCGAGCTCCTCGCACGGCCCGCACCAGGTCGCCGAGAAGTCGACCATCACGCCCTTGCCCTGGGCGCGCGCCTGCTCGAACGCGGCAATCTCGTCGCCGTGTACCCACGGCAGGTGCTGGCGGGGCGTCAGCTTCCAGTCCCACGCGGCGTATGCACCGGCAACGACCAGTACGACGCCGATCGCCTTGCGCACCTTCTCGGAGCGCGTGCCGTGGAACGACAGCTTGACCGCGCCGATCAGCACACCGACGATCGCGACCACGACGGCGCCACCGAGGAACCACACCTCCGGCGAGGCGAACATGCGGAGCTGGGAGACGAGCGGGCGCAGGAAATAGAGCGCAGCCCACAAAAGGCCGATGCCGCCGATCGACTTGACCATCTCCATCCACGCGCCGCTCTTGGGCAGCGACAGCGCAAACGCTGCGAGCACCCAGAACAGCACGCCCATGCCGAGCGCGTAGACGAACAGCAGCGAGCCGCCGCCGACGACGCTGCCCGTGGTGGACACGTACGCGAGCAGCCCGGCGAGGAACGGACCCGTGCACGGCGCGGCGATCAGGCCGCCGACGAGCCCCATCGCGAACGCGCCGCCGAAGCCCTTGCCGCCGATCCGGTTCAGCCGGGCCTGCACGCTCGACGGCAGGTTGAGATCGAACGCGCCGAACATCGACGCCGCGAGCACGAGGAACACGATGACGAGCGGGATGACGACGACCGGGTGGCCGAGCTGGGTGCCGAAGCCCGAGGCGCCGGAGGCGAGCGCGACGGTGACTCCCAGCACCGAGTAGGTCGCGCCCATTCCGATGACGTAGGCGGTCGCCAGCAGGATCGCGCGGCGCTTCGAGACGTCCTTGCCGCGCGCGCCGAAGATCGCGAGCGTGATCGGGATCATCGGGTAGACGCAGGGCGTCAATGACGTCAGGAAGCCGAAGCCGAACGAGGCGAGGTACATCCAGCCCCAGCCGCGCTCCTCGTACTCAGAGAACTCCCCGTCCCCGGCGGCGAAGACCAGCGCCGGCCGGAGCATGATCACGAGGATCGCCGCTGCAACGAGCAGCAGCGGCCAGCGGACCCTCGACGAGGGGGAACGACGCATGTGATGGCGGACTATAGACCGGACCCGGCATCGCGGGCATTCCGGGGCATTCCGCTCCGTGCCCCGGCGTTGTACGGTCGCCCGGCCGTGACCCAGCCGTTTGTCCCGCCACACGTCCAGCACCTCGACGTGTATCAGCCCGGCAAGCCGATCGAGG
>JBKJUF010000726.1:0-5774 GCA_046590445.1 Kofleriaceae bacterium | reverse complement strand
CACGCCGGTCGCGAGCGCGAGCCCGGTCGAGCCCATCATCGCCAGGCCGTTGGTCCGGCCGACGTGGTATTCGATCGCGCCGGTCAGCGGGTGCCGGACCCCGTTGACGTGAAACGGGTTGGTGTCGAACTTGAGCTTGTCGGTGGACAGCAGCTTCGCCTTCCAGCTCGGCCAGTCCCAGTCCAGCGTCCAGTCGACGGCCTGGTGCTCCGTGGTGCTCCAGTAGTAGGCGGTCGGGAACACGAGCGCGAGCGCGGTCTCGATCAGGATCGTGTCGACATGCACCTCATCGTCGACCTCGTCGGCGGACGACGCATCGGTCACATCGGTCGGTTCTTCCGCGTGCGCCGAGGTGCCGATCGCGAGCGTGAGGAACGCAGCCGCCGCCTGGCGGAGGAGCTGCCGGCTGGCCATGCCCTCAGGTGGTTCATGGACCGTGCCACGACTAACCGTGCGGAGCGCCGTCGAGTTTCGCGCAACGCGTGCGCCGACACGGCGTGGTCGGCAGCATCGTGTTGTGGGTCGAGGAGCTCCGCAAGCTCCTCGTACCTCGACGGCTCTCGGCCGCTCTCGGCCCAGAAGCCCGAACGCTGCACGCTCGACTCGCCGGCGCGCGGCGTTTGCACGCCGATCGACCCCGCCGCGCCCCGACCCCGCCGCGCCCGATCGTGACAGCCAGCCGCTACGGATCTCGAGCTTCATCCCGCGGCCGAGGCGGACGCTCGCGAAGCGTTTCTGCGATGAAGAAGATGTCGACCGACGAACGCGAGCGCGCGACGCCGCGGCGGATCGAGCCGTTGAGCTCGGGAACCTCGACGAGGGCATGCGCAAGGGCTCGACCGACGAGGCGGGTCGCGGTGACGTGATGCCCGGCGGCACGAGCTCGCGCGGCGAACGCGAGGATCGGTTGCGCGTCGAGATCGAGCGACCCGTAGATCTGCGGTTTGTCGGCGTTGCGCCACATCGCGCCGGCGATCCGCCGCCATCCACGAACGCGCGGACCGGCGCGCTTCATCGCGGTGCCCGCACGACCAGCACGTTGCGGTCCGCGTGGTTGACGACCTTCGCCGCGGTCGTTCCGAGCAGACGATCGAGGACGCCGTAGCCGTGCGAGCCGATCACGATCAGGTCCGCGGTGTGAGTGCGAGCGGCGCGACAGATGCCATCCCACGGCGTCGCGAGCTCCGCCGTGATCGTCTCGATCCGCGTTGGGGGAATGTCCTTGGTCAAGCGCTCGAGATCCGCGCGCGCGTTTCCCAGAAAGATGTCCTCGAGTCCCCGATCGGTCACCCGCAGCATGTCGGCCGGGAGGTCGGGCGGAATACCCACCGCACGAAACACGATCAACATCCCGTTCGCCTGCTGGGCGAGCGTCGCTGCGGCGGCAAGTACCGCCGGTGCACGCGGGGACGAGTCGAGGGCGACGAGGATCCGCTTCATGACATCACGCTCTGCGCGGGGAGCGCTTGGTTCGCAACAGCTCCTCGAGCGCGACCTGGGTCGCTACCGCAGCGATCTTCTGATCGTGAAACTGCCGCTCGAACTCTGTGTACAGGGTCGATACCAGCTGTCCGATTGTCATGGGCACGAGCGAGTGCAGAGCGCGTGCCATCCACCCATCGCCTTGGCAGCATCGAGATCGCGCAGGGTTTGCGGTGCGCGCGCGGGTCGCGCATTGCTCGCGGGCGATCACTCCGGCGCGACCGAAGGCCCGCTCGCACGTGTCTTGCTTCGCTCGTAGTAGATGTCTTCAGCGGCGTTCACGTGGATCGTCAAACAGGCGCCGTTTCACGACGCGGGACACGGCTTCGGCGTGTTCGGACTTTGCCCGCCGGTCCTCGCCGCGGCAGTGCGACGAGGTCGATCTACGATACGTACTTCCGCGTCGATTCGAGCGGTGCCGAGCACATCCCGCCCCGCGGCCCGACTGACGTGCGGGATTCACCAAGTCGGTGAGCTCGACGAGCTGTTCGTTCAGACCTTCGACCTCGGCGGTTCGCTCGTAGCCGAACAGCCGGGCGCGCGAAGCATCCGCGACGGCGATGCATACACGGTACATGGTGCTCGATGAATGAATGCAAGCGTGCGTCGACGTCTGCACGCACCTCGCCAACGCGAGTACGAACATCCTGCGGGGTGCGCGCGCAAGTCACGCGGTTCGTTGGCGTTCGCGTCGGGATTGCGTCTGGTTCGCTGGCCGTCCGGTTGCAGCATCCACGAGCATGACCTTCAAGAAGATCTTGTGCCCGATCGACTTCTCGCCGGGCTCGCAGCAGGCGATGCGGGTCGCGGTCCGGATCGCGACCGAGAACGAAGCCGAGCTCGTGCTTGTACACGCGTGGTACCTGCCGCCGATGGCGTTTGCGGGCGAGTACACGTTCGCTCCCGAGGTGATCCAGCAAATCAGCGACGACGCGCAACGCGGCCTCGACGCCGCCGCTCGCGACGCGACCAAACTCGGCGCGAAGCGCGTGACCGCGAAGCTCGTCACCGGTCTGCCGTGGACCAAGATCGTCGAGATCGCGGAAGATCGGTGCGACGTCGTCGTGATCGGCACGCACGGCCGCACCGGGCTCGCGCGCGTGTTGCTCGGTTCGGTGGCGGAGCAGGTCGTTCGTCACGCGCCGTGCTCCATCCTCGCGGTGCGCCCGGATGCCGACGTGAAGCCGTTCGTGCACGCGCTCTGCCCGATCGACTTCTCGGACAGCTCGCGGCACGCGATGGAGCTCGCTGGCGAGTTGGTGCGACCCGGCGGCGGCATCACCGTGCTTCACGTGCTCGAGCTCCCGGTCGCGTATTCGGAAGAGCGGCGCCCGCCCGAGCTTTACCGCGAGCTGGACAAGCGATCGGCGGAGGCTCTCGAGACGTGGGCGTCACAGCTGAGGACCAAGGTGTCGGTGCCCGTGTCGACGCGGTCCCGCATCGGCCGCGCTGGTGCGGGCACGCTCGCGGCGCTCGACGACGATCGCTCGGTCGATCTCGTCGTGATGGGCAGTCACGGCCGGACCGGCGTCAAGCGCATGCTGCTCGGCTCGGTCGCCGAGAAGGTCGTGCGGCACGCGAGATGTCCCGTGCTCGTCGCGCGGCACCGAGCTTGATCACGCCGTCGAGCGCACCAGCACGACGACAGACCGGCCTTCGACCACGCACGACGCGCGAGCACGCGCGAGGCGAGCGTTCGTCATTACCATGCTCCGATCGCGGTTGCGACGTCATCGCAAGTCATCGAAGCCGCCTCCATTGACCACGTGTGAGTACCGTTCGAGCGCGCGGGTGGGCTTGGCGCGAACCTCCTCCGCGATCGAAGCGGTTCGTGAAGCGCATCGAGATCAGCCCGCGAGCGCGAGCTCGCCGCGGATGCGGCCGACCAGGCGGTCGTGGTTGTCGGTGCCCGCCAGGCTCGCGAACACGCGTGCCGGGGAACCCCAGTCACTCCACCCGGTGCCGGCGACCGGCATCACGGCGAGCGCGCTCGCACGGGCGAGCACGTCGCGGCTGAAGTTCGCGGCGACCATTGTCCGATAGGCATCCTCGAGCGCGGTGGCCTCGCCGAGCCCGCCGATCGCGACGGCGTAGCGCTCGAGCGCCGCCGCATGACGCGGCAGATGCCGGGACGCGATCTCCCAGAACACGTGGACGGGGCCGGCCTGGATGAACGTGTTCCACAGGCCGGCGGATTGCCACAGCTCCTCGGCCTTGGCGGGCGTCGGCTTCTCGTGGAAGTGGCTCACCTCGAATGCCTCCGCTCGGGCGATCCGCCGACCGCGAACGATCCAGCCGTACTCGACCTCCGGCCCGGTCGGCGCCACGCCGACGAGCGCGACCTGACCTGCGAGCCGGCGCGCGCTCTCGCGAAGGGCGCGGTGGATCGGCTCGGCGTTTGGAACGTAGTGGTCCGACGGCAGGAACACGATGCGGGCGTTCCACGTGCGCGCGAGGATCCGCACCAACGGCAACAGCATCCCGGGAGCGGTGTCGAGATTCCTCGGCTGCACCACGAGCTCGACGCCCGGGTAGGCCGAGAGCTGGTCACGTGCGATCTGCTCGTGGTGCGCGGTGACCACGACCGAGATCCGATCGAGCGTCGTGAGCGCGCTCGCGCGCTCGATCGTGGTCTGCAGCAGCGAGCGTTCGCCCGCGAGCACCGCGAACTGCTTTGGCAGATCGCTGCCGTAGAGCGCCCGCGTCAGCGGCGCAAGTCGGCTGCCTTCACCACCGGCCAAAATGATCACGTAGGGGAACTCGGCCTCGATCATGGTTCGCCTGTTCGTGCATCCCGCGCGCCAATGCCCCGCCGGGAGTGCCTCGACGGAATGCGCAAGGCTTGCGTGCCCTCCCGTAGGGTCCGCAGGAAACGTGCTCACGCCGCGAGATCGACCGCGAGGGCCGACTCGAGCACCGCGAGATCGCCGCCGATCCCGTCGAGGTGCTCGGTGACCGATTCGGCCGCGACGGCGACCTGTTCGTCGTCGAGCACGTGAAGCTTGACGATCATCGCCGCGAAGGTCTCGAGCGCCGCGGACCAGCTCGCGGCGATCTCGTATGTATCGATCGGGCGCGCGCACGCCTTGCGCGATCGCGACGAGAACTCTAGCTCGAACGAACTCGCCGGAGTTGGCGCACTGCTTGCTTCGCGGGCAGTCGCAACCTTCACGAGGAGATCAGAAGATGAAGACCGATCAGCAACTGAAGCAGGACGTCACGAACGAGCTCAAGTGGGAACCGTCCGTCAACGAGACACACATCGGCGTCTCGGTGAACGAAGGGGTCGTCACGTTGACCGGCCACATCCCCACGTTCGGTGAAAGGTACGGAGCCGAGAAAGCAGCCAAGCGAGTTCTCGGCGCGAAAGCCGTGGCGAACGAGCTCGACGTCAAGCTCGCCTCGGACCACAAGCGCACCGATGAAGACATCGCGGTCGCGTGCGTGAGCGCGCTGCGGGCAAACGCGTCGGTGCCGGACGAGAAGCTCAAGGTCATCGTCAACAACAGCAGTTGGGTCACGCTCGAGGGCCTGCTCGATTGGCGGTACCAGAAGACCGCTGCCGAGAACGCCGTTCGATATCTGCTCGGCGTTCGCGGGATCACGAACGCCATCAAGCTCAAGCCGTCCGCGTCGGCCATCGACGTCAAGGGCAAGATCCAGGACGCGTTCAAGCGCAGCGCCGAGATCGATGCGGGCCGGGTTTCGGTCGAGACGAGTGACGGCAAGGTGGTCTTGCGCGGCAACGTGCGTTCGTGGGCCGAGAAGAACGAAGCCCTGAATGCAGCCTGGTCGGCGCCCGGCGTGAACGAGGTCGAGAACGACCTCATCGTGACGTCGTAGCCGATGGCGTACGAGTGGCGACGCGCTCACCCGCGCGGCAGCTCGCGATGACCGCGCTCGCCGATGCGGCTCACCGAAGACGCCTGCGGTCCATTTCCGCCGGCTTCCTCGGTGAATCGCACCTCGTCGCCGACGACCAGCGCGCAGCGAGCGGCCGATCCGGAGGAACAGCTGACGCTTCGTGGTAATGGGGACGTGCGCGCCTGCGCCCAAAAACACATTGCATCGCGAGCCACGAAGCGGAGTTCGCGCAGCAGCGATGAAGGCCGCACATCCTTCGCGGGTAAGTTGGCGTCGTGCAAGGATTGCACGCTCCGGACGCGCCCTCGGAAGTGGCATCTGCGACCTGTCGAGCAGACGAGATCCTCGACGCGGCGGCCGAGGCGTCGAGCGCACGCCTCCAGCCTGCGAGCGCGCCGGCGACGTCGACTCACATCGAGAGCAACTCG
>JBKJUF010000473.1:0-10508 GCA_046590445.1 Kofleriaceae bacterium | reverse complement strand
ACTTCTCGAACCCGGCGATGCCCTTGGTCTTCGCGAGATGGATCTCGGCCATGCCGCCGACCGCGATCTGGCGCACGAGTCGATATGGACCGAACTGACGCTCAGCCAAGGGTGTCCTGTCCCGCCGCCGTCTCCGGCGTCGGACCTTGCTTGAGCGCCTCGGCGCCGCCCGGATGCACGAACATCCCGACGAGTCGCAGGGGCGTCTTCGCCCCACGGTCAAATGTACAGACGACCTCGGTCGCGATCCCGTGCGCGACGTTGACCACGTAGCTCGCGGCCGCGTTCGCCACCAGGTACAGGCCGAGGCCCGCACCGTAGGTCTTGCGGTCGATCTGGTTTGGCGAGTGGATGCACTTCTCGAGGTACGAGAGCACCGTGTTCTTCGCGAGCCGCCCGAACCGGTCGCGCACCGCGACCGCGAACAGGTTCTCGGTCGCCGCATAGCGGATCGAGACCGGCCGCGGCGATCGCGAGTCCTTGCGATCGTGTGGATCGACATCCGCGAACACCGGCTTGCCGTCCGCGTCGACGGGCGCGTCGTAGAGCGCGTTCATCAGCAGCTCCTCGCAGACCTGTCCGATCGCGGTGCGCACCTGCCGCCGCAGCTTCGATTCCTCGGCGTAGTCGAGCACCGTCTGGATCGCGCGGCCCCGCCCGTCGAAGTCGCGCAGCCGCGCGTAGTGCACCGGCGTGCCCGGCGGCAGGTACTTCTCGACGCCGAAGATGTCCCCGGTCAGGAGCTTCTGCGCGGTGACGTACACGCCCTGATCGAGCTCGTCGCCGACGACCACGTGGTTCACGCGATCGTCGCGCAGATAGCTCGTCAGATCCGCGAGCTTTGCCTGGCGCGCCACCACGGTGACGTGCGCCCGCTCGCGCAGCTTCGCGGTGAGCGCCGGCAACTGCGCGGCATCCCCATCGTTGGCGGCAAAGAACACGTAGCGATGCGGGATCACCTCGGCGGCGATCGCGTCGACGCTACGCACCGCATCCACCTCGGCGCCCGCGCGCTCGAGGCTCGCGACGATCCGGCGAAGCTGGTCGAGGTCGCTGGAGATCGCGAGGACGCGCCGTTTCGACAAGGTTCCCCGGGGGCTTCGACGACTCGAAGCGCTCGCATCATATCAGCCTCGCGACGCTCGGCGCCTGCTCCGGGCCACGCGCCGATGGCGACTCGAGTAGCCACACGAATGTCGGTGTCCACTACCCGTGTCGTACCCGGGAGCACCTGCACGGTTGTGTACAACGGTGTGGTTATCCGCGTGCTCAGGTGGTGAGCAGCAGAGACCCGGCGCTTTCTTGGGCCCCTACGGAGGAACATAGTGATGACAAAGCCAGTACTTCTGACCAGCGCGAGGGCAACCTGGGCGCGGATCGCGATCGCCACGCTGCTCGCCGCTTGCGCAGCGGAAGGGGCCGATGAGGACTCGATCAGCGTGACGCAGCAGGCGATCGGCGAGGGGGAGACCGTCAAAGATCCGACCCTCGGCACGGACCGGCTCGACTATCTGCCTGGCGAGGTCGTGACGCTGCTGGGTACTGGCTTCACTCCAGGCGAGACCGTCACCATCACGCTCGAAGAGACACCGCACGTTCACGAGCACACCGTCCTGTCCGCCGTTGCGGACGAGAGCGGCGGCTTCGCCAATACGGACTATGCGCCCCAGTCGCACGACCTCGGAACCATCTACGTCGCGACGGCCGTTGGCACCACCTCGGGTCGGACCGCGACCACGGGGTTCAGCGATGGCCCGCCGAGCAATACCGGAACGATCGATCGCTATACCGTCGCTGCCACATCCGGCTCCCTGCAACCGCTGGGCACCCGCGTAAACCAGAGCTGCGACGATTGCACCACGTTCATCACTCTACCGTTTCCGGTGCAGATCTACGATCGGACCTATTCAAACGCAGCCGTGAGCTCGAACGGCAACCTCCAGTTCGACAGCAATCGAGCGGACTATCAGAACGGAGCGCTCGCGAGCGCGCCCTTCTCCTACACGCTGTTGCCGCTGTGGGCGGACCTGTGGACCGCGCCCGGTAACGGGGCACCCGCTGACGTCGGCATCTACACGGCGACGAGCGGCACCACTCCGAATCGCGTGTACCGCGTGCGCTGGCACGTCTCGTACTATGGCAATCGCGCTGCGCGCGCCGACTTCGAGATCGTGCTCTTCGAGAATCAGGCGGTGATTGACTTCGTGTACGGCCCGGTCAGTAGCCCGTCGTACGGCACCGTCGGTACGATGCTCGACCGCCGGCGCACCACGGAGTACATGCGCAACGGTTCGCCGGCCCCGGTCAACGACGGGCTGCGGCTTCGCTTCACGCCAAGCACAACCTCGAACCAGACGCCGATCGCCAGCTGTCGGGAGGCGGTGGTGTGCACGCCCGAAGCGAGCTGCAGCGCTCAGGCCTCGATCAACAACGGCTCGTCCGATCCTGACGGTCAAACGACCACGCTGACGCAGACGCCCGCCGGTCCTTACGCGGTTGGAACCACCGCGGTGACGTTGACGATCACGGACTCCGCGGGAGCCAGTGCGTCATGCACGTCGAACGTGATCGTTCAAGATTGCCAGGCCCCGACGGTCTCGTGTCCGGCGCCCGCAACGACCGAGTGCACCGGGGAGCGGTCTTCGAGCTTCGCACCCGCAGCCGCCACTGCCGCCGACCGCTGCTCGAGCGTCAGCGTGACGCGCCCGCCTGGTGGCATCTTCCCACTCGGAACGACCGCGCTCGAGTACGTCGCGACCGATGCACCCGGCAACAGCGCGAGCTGCACGTCGAGCATCACGGTCGTCGATTCGACCGCACCAACGATCTCGTGCCCGCTGCCCGTGACCGCCGAATGTGCTGGCGCCTGGACGAACGCAGACGCCGGGCAGGCAACTGCACTCGACGTGTGTGCGGGTGTCACCGTGTTCAGCAACTCGCTCGGCACGTTCGAGCTCGGATCTTCCGCTGTGACGTTCACGGCGCTCGATGGCGCTGGACTCGCTGCACAGTGCCAGACCACCGTCACCATCCAGGATACGACGGCTCCGTCGATCAGCTGTCCGGCAGCGCAGGTTGCCGAGTGCACCGCCGCATCGTCTGCGGAGATCGCTCTCGGTGTCGCGACGGCCGAAGAAGCTTGCACGACCGCGAGCGTGGTCGCTGACGGCCTGCTGTCGCGCTATCCGCTCGGTTCGACCGAGGTGTCGTTCCAGGCAACCGATGCCAACGGTAACGCCGCACGCTGCACGACGACCGCCACCGTACAGGATACGACCGCGCCGTCGATCACGTGCCCGGCCTCGAGAGTCGCCGAGTGTACGGGGGCCCATTCCGCATCGATCGATCTCGGTACGGCAAGCGCCGCGGACGCCTGCACGTCGGCGGATGTCGTCGCCGAAGGCCTGCGGGCAGCGTATGCGCTCGGCTCGACGACGGTCGCTTTCCAGGCGACCGACAGCAGCGGAAACTTCGCGCGGTGCGAGAGCACCGCGACGGTCGTCGATACAACGCCACCGCGCATCACCTGCCCCTCGCCTGCGGTCGCCGAGTGTACCGGGCTCGCCGGAGCGGACGTCGATCCGGGTACCGCCACGGCTGCTGACATCTGCGGCGGGGCCAGCGTGAACGGCGCGCTGCGCGGCACCTACGCCCTCGGCATCACGTCGACCGAGTTTCGCGCTGTCGATGAAGCGGGATTGGCGTCGTCCTGTGCGTCTGCTGTGACCGTGATCGATACGACCGCGCCGCTGATCGAGTGCCCAGCCCCTGTCACGATCGAGTGTGTCAGCGACCGCGCCGCGACTGTCGATCTGGCAGCCGCAACCGTGACGGACGCGTGCTCGATCTCGAGCTCGAACGATCCGGCAGCTGCTGCGTATCGCCTCGGCACCAGCAACGTCGACTTTGCGACAACCGATCCGTCAGGCAACACGAATGCCTGCAACACGACGGTCACCGTCATCGATACGACGCGCCCTGTGTTCACGAACGTGCCTGCGGCCATCCAGGTCGAGAGCGAAGGCGCACTGACCACGGTCGCGGTTCCGCTGCCGCTCGCGACGGACGGCTGCGAAGGCGCTCTCGTGGTCGACAGCGACGCGCCGGGAGCCTACGCGGTCGGCACCTGGACGGTAACGTTCCAGACCCGCGACTCGAGCGACAACGTCGCGTTCGCGAACACCACCGTCACCGTTGTCGACACGCGGCCGCCGGAATTCAGCAACGTCCCAGCGCCGGTCGTCCTCGAGCAGGCTGGCCCGTCAGGGACGGCGCACACCGTGCCGCTACCGACCGCAATCGATGTCAACGATGGCGCCGTGCCGGTGACGAGTGATGCTCCAGCGGTCTTCGCCCCTGGCACCACCACGGTGACGTTCACTGCGACCGATCGCGCCGGCAACCAGCTGACGACGACGACCACGGTCACCGTCGTCGACACCAGGCCGCCCACGATCACCACCGCGACCGTGAATCCATCGATGCTGTGGCCGCCCGATCACCGGATGGTCTCCGTGCTCGCGTCACTCGCTGCGACCGACGTGGCAGACCCGTCGCCGACCTGCGAGGTGACCTCGATCTCCAGCAACGAGCCACAGAACGGGCTCGGCGATGGCGACACGGCCAATGACTGGGTGCAGACCGGTCTCAAGGCGGTCTCGCTGCGCGCCGAGCGATCAGGCAAGGGCAGCGGTCGTGTTTACACGCTGGTCGCGCGATGCACTGACTCGTCGGGGAACGAAGCAACGACCAAGCTCCTCGTGACCGTTCCGAAGAATCAGCGGTAATCGTGCGGCGCGCCGGGCGGTAACTGTCGCCCCTTCGTCCCGAGCTCCAGGCTCCGGCGTGGCAACATCGGTTGCTGCCCCGGGGCCTTTGTCGTTGGAGCCGAGAAGTTCGGTCGCGTCGACAAGCTCCTGGTCTACGCGACGCACGGCATCCGGTATGCCTGGCTGATCACTGCGCGCTCGGTAACATCGCCGAGACACCGCCGATCCCCGCTGTCTCGGCGCACGGCTGCCTGTATGGTCCAGCCATGATCAGGGGCGACCGAGGGATGTCAGGTGCTTACGTGTGCACGCTGATCGCGCTCGCGGCGTGCGGCAACGACCGCGAGCTGCCCGGGGTGCCGCCGGTGGCGCTGCATCGGCTGACGGCGCCGCAGTACGCGAACACGGTGCGCGCGCTGTTCGGGGAGGACGTGATCGTCCCCGCCGTCGAGCCCGACATCAAGTTGCACGGCTTCACGAGCATCGCGACCGGCGAGCTCACGATCGGTCCGGTCGCGCTCGAGCAGTACGAGGCCGCCGCGCGCGACGTCGCGCATCAGGTCATCGCGGACCCGGCGCGGCGCACGCGCGTGGTCGGCTGCGAGACCCCGATCGAGCCGTGCATCGGCGAGTTCTTCGCGCGGTTCGGTCGACGAGCGTGGCGGCGCCCGCTCACGACGGCCGAGCTCGAGGCGATCGCGAACGTGATCGAGGCCGCGGAGACGGCGGTCGCCGATCGCTGGACCGCGATCGAGTTCGGCATCGCGACCGTGCTGCAGGCACCTGATTTCCTCTATCGCATCGAGCTCGGCGTTCCGGTGAAGGGATGGCGGAACAAGCTCGGCGGGTACGAGCTCGCGTCGCGGTTGGCGTTCCTGCTCACCGAGACCGGACCCGATGACGCGCTGCTCGACGCGGCCGGCGCCGGCGATCTCGACGATCGTGAAGGCATCCTCCGGCATGCGGCGATGTTGATCGAGCAGCCGCGCGGACGCGTCGCGCTCGTGCGCTTCTACGGCGAATACTTGAACCTCGAGCGCCTCGCCGGTGCGAGCAAAGATCCGGTCATGTTCCCGGAGATGACGGACGAGCTGCGCGCGAGCATGCGCGCCGAGATCGAGGCGCTGTTCACGCACGTCGTGTTCGACGAGGACGCGGACTATCGCCAGATCTTCACGAGCGACCAGACGTTCGTCACGCCCGAGCTCGCTCGCTTCTACGACCTTGCCCCGCTCACGCCCGAGGAGATCGCGGCCGGTGTACCCGCGCGCCGCACGCTGCCCGCAGACTCCCCGCGCGGCGGGCTGCTGAGCGCCGCCGGGCTACTCGCGCTCTACGCCGACAACGCGACGTCGTCGCCGACCCGGCGCGGTCGCTTCGTGCGGCAAAACTTATTGTGCGAGGACATCCCGCCGCCGCCACCCGAGGTCGACACGTCGTTCAAGGACAACACCGGCACCACCATCCGTGAGCGGCTCGCGATGCACCGCGAGAATCCGGCGTGCGCCGGCTGCCATGCGCTCATGGATCCGATCGGGCTAGGCTTCGAGCGCTTCGACGCGATCGGGCAGCTGCGTACCGAGGAGAAGCCCGGCGTTCCCGTCGACGACTCGGGCGACATCGACGGCGTTCCGTTCACCGGCGTGCGCGAGCTCGGCGCGATGCTCGCGAGCGATCCGCGCGTCGGGCCATGCTTCGTGACCCAGTTCTACCGCTTTGCGACCGGCCATCTCGAGCAGCCGCTCGAGCAGCTCGCGATCGACGAGCTGACGAAAGACTTCGCCGCGAGCGGCTTCCGCGTGCGCGAGCTCGTGCTCCGCATGGTCACGTCGGACGCGTTCCGCTACGTCGGTCCACCCATCACCGTCGCACCCGCGCGGGAGGAGGCGCCATGAGCCGCCACACGCTATCTCGGCGAACCCTGTTGCGCGGCATGCTCGGCGGCGCTGCGATCACGCTCGGCTTGCCGCCGCTCGAGGCGATGTTCAACGCGCACGGCACGGCCTACGCGAATGGCACCATGCCGTGCCGGTTCGGGCTCTGGTTCTGGGGCAACGGCATTCGCTCCGACCAATGGATCCCGCAGGGCACCGGCAACAGCTGGGTCGCCGGCCCGGCGCTCGCGCCGCTGGAGAGCATTCGTCCGTGGCTGCACGTCCTCACCGGGATGGAGATCAAGAGCAACAGCTACCCGCATCACGGCGGTATGAGCGGGATCATGACCGGCGACGCCTACCAGCAGGTCGGCACGACCCGCGACACGATCGTCTCCACGTTCTCGGGACCGTCGATGGATCAGATCGCGGCGGCGTCGATCGGCAGCGGGACGCCGTACCGGTCCCTCGAGCTCGGCATCACCCGGAAGACCGGCACCGATGAAGGCACGACGTTCGAGGCGCTCTCGCACAACGGGCCGAACAGCATCAACCAGCCCGAACGCAGCCCGCGTCTCCTGTTCGGCCGGCTGTTCGGTTCGCCACCGTCACCGCAGGTCGACGCCGCGCGCCGCAGCGTGCTCGACGCCGTCGCCGAGCAGACCCGCGCCCTGCAGGCCCGCGTCGGCGTGCGCGATCGCATTCGCCTCGATCAGCACCTCGCCTCCGTCCGCACGCTCGAGCAGCGCCTCGCCGTTCCCCGCCCCGCGTGCAAGGTGCCGCCGATGCCGGTCGATCCAGCGACCATCATCGAGACGAATCAGCTCCTCTCCGACCTCCTCGTGATGGCGCTCGCCTGTGATCTCACGCGCGTGTTCTCGGTCATGTTCACGCAGTGCGGTTCCGGAATCGTCCTCTCGATGCCCGAGGTCGGCGCCACCAACGGGCTTCACTCCCACTGCCACGAGGACGCCGCGCCGCAACCGGTCATGCAGCGCGCCATCGTGTTCACGATGCAGCAGCTCGCGTATCTCCTCGGCCGCATGCGCGACACGCCCGAAGGCGCGGGTAACCTGCTCGACAACAGCGTCGTGTTCGCGACGTCCGAGCTCGGCGATCAATACGAGGGCCAGACGGTCGACGAGTTCCCGATCTTGATCGCGGGCAAGGCAGGCGGCCGCCTGCGCGGCGACTGGCACTACCGATCGACGACCCGCCGCAATACCAGCGCCGCGGTCTACACCGCGCTGCGCGCCGCCGGCGTCGCGCTGCCGAACGGCTTCGGCGTCGGCGCTGGAAACGTCACGACCGGCGTCTCCGAGATCGAAATCTAAGTCGCGTGATGCTGTAGCTAGCTGTCGATCGGATCCGGATGTTTACGAGAGGATCTGGTGGCCAACGCGGCCGATCGCCCGGAAGTGCTCGTCGAAGGTCAGGATCGTCGCGCCATCGCGCGCCGAGACCGCGGCAATCCAAATGTCGTTGCTCGGTAGTGGCGTGCCAACGTTGCGGAGCGCGATAACGATGTCCGCGTAGATCCGGGATGCTTCCTCGTCGACAGCGAGCACGTGAACCACAGGACTCGCGAGGAACTTGGTGAGCTCACGTTCGTTTTCAGCCCGCCGTTTGCCCAGCCCAAACCCGGCGCGCAGCTCCCCTAGCATCACCACGGTCATCCCGATCCAGTCGGCGGCATCGATGAGATCGATCACCTCGGCATGACCGCGCTTGAAGTGGCTATACGCCGACGTGTCGAGCGATAGCTTCATCGCCACAGCTCGGCGTCGAGCTGCTCGAACACCTGCGTAGCTTCGTCGAACTCCGCTTTGTCCTTGGCCGACCAGGTCGCGGCAAGCTCTCGCAAGCCGTTCGAGCGACGCGTCCCACCTCCGACCCCGAGCGATTGGCGCAGCACATCGAGCACGGTCTGATTCAACGACGTCCCACGCCGGGCTCGCTCTCGATCCAGAGCCTTGGCCAGCGGCTGGTCCACGTTCCGGATGGTGAGTGCCTTCATCAGTGAAGGCTATGACATCATCTTTGCGACGTCAATCGGAAGATGGTCGCGCCGAAGAGCGATCGACGCGCTGGCCGGTGGGCCGACGTAGTCGTCGCTGTGGAACCACTCGTGACGCTTCAGTACTGGTACACGGCCGAGACGTAGGCGCGGAAGCCTTCGTAGGGGTTCGGCAGGTACTCGAGGTGCGGCTCGTAGTCCATGTAGAGGTCGGCCTGGTAGGCGTGGCTGACGAGGGCGTTGTAGACGGTGGCGCGGATCGCGAGGCTCTTGATCGGCGAGTACTGGACGCCGGCGGAGAGCTCGGCGACGGGTGGCAGGCGATCGAGGACGAGGTCGGTGGCGTCGACGCTGACTGACATCGTCGGCTCGCCGGTCTCGTCGTAACGCGACTCGCGGTACTCGACGAGGCGGTTCGGATCTTCGGCGGCGCCGGTGACCTTGAGGCGCGTGGTGGCCGAGAGCTTGTCGGTGACGACGTCGAAGACGGTCGCGAGCTCGAACCAGTGCTCGGGGAGCGAGCGGAGGCGGCCCTTGTCGCTCGTGTCGCCGTGCAGATAGGTGTACGCGAGCTCGAGGCGGTGGCCGCCCTGGACGTAGAGCTTGCCGAGGAATTCGACCGACGCGAGGCCGCGCTTGCCCGAGTTCGTGTAGTTGCCGGAGGTGACCTGGATCAAATTGTTGATGCGGGTGTAGCTGCCGTCGATGCGGAACGAGAGCTCGCGGATGCGGCGCTCGCCCTTGAAGATTCGCGCGTTGATCTCGGCCTGGGCGGCGTCGGAGGTCTCGACGGTCAGGTTCGGATTGCCACCGATCTGCACGCCCTCGCCGTTCGAGGTCGTGTTGTTGAAGACGGGCGGCCGGAACCCCTGCGTGTAGTTGAGCTTGAGGTGCCAGGCCGGGATGAAGTTCCAGACGAACGCGGCGGCCACGGTCGTGTTGAGCGGATAGCTGAGCTTGCCGAGTGACTCCGGCGCGACCTGAAGACGTCCGCCAAGATCGAAGATCAGCTTCTTGGTCGGGCGGTACTGTGGATTCACGTAGGCGCCGAGCACGGTGCGATCCGCGGGGAACGCGAAGGTGAGCGGGCAGCCGGCGACCGGCACGGCGGAGCCAACGCCAGCGTCGTAGATCCGCGGGCAGAGTAGCGGCAGGCGGGTCAGGTCGTACGGCGCGGGGAGCTCGGACTGCGTGCCCGGGCCCTGGCGCGAGGTCGTGATGTTGTCGGGCTTCCACTCGTGGAAGGCCTCGCCGCCGTAGAGGACCCGCAGCTGGGTGCCGAGCTCGACGTCACCGTCGAAGGCGGCGCCGGTACGGTACGAGGTGAGGTCGGCGTCGAAGGCGAGACCACCGGCGATCAGCGCCGAGGGCGCGAGGACCTGGAGCGGCTGAAAGCCACGGATGAACTGGATCACATAACTGCGTGCGGTGATGCCGGCCTTCTCGTTCGCGAACCGCGTGCGGTACTCGACGACGGCATACCGATCGAAGACGTCCTCGCGATTCTTGCGGCTGGTGTGAAGCGGATCGGCGCACGTCGGATCGGGGATGCCTTCGGGACAGCGTTCGTCATCGGGCAGGTGCTCGCGCGACGGATTACCCGAGAGGCCCGCAGGGTTGTACTTGCGACCGAACGGCGCGCTGACGCGGAGCTGCAGCTTGCCGAACGAGAGCTTGCCGTTGAGGCTCACGATCAGCGACTGCGCCTGATCGGTCTCGGTGAGCGGTCCGTAGACGCTCGCCGAGTTCGGCTGTGGCAGGGCGCCGTGATAAAGGAGCAGCGGAAATTTCGAGGCCATGCCCTGGTAGGTCTCGACGCTGCCGTGACCGAATGCCTTGAGCTTGCCA
>JBKJUF010000454.1:0-3782 GCA_046590445.1 Kofleriaceae bacterium | reverse complement strand
CTGCAGCCGACCGAGCTCATCATCCTCGCGGCCCGCCCGGCGATGGGCAAGACGTCGTTCGCGATGTCGCTGGCCCAGAACGCGGCCATCAGCGGCGGCTGGCCGGTGATCGTGTTCTCGCTCGAGATGTCGTCGACCCAGCTCGCCGAGCGCATGCTGTGCTCCGAAGCGCGCGTCGATTCATCCGCGCTGCGCCGCGGCCAGCTCCAGCGCCAGGACATGACGAACCTGACGTACGCGGCGGCCACGCTCTCGAAGGCGCCGATCCTGATCGACGACACGCCTGCCCTGTCGCTGCGCGAGCTTCGCGCGCGCGCTCGCCGGTTCCGCTCGAACAAGGAGCTGTTCGGCGGCAAGAAGACGGGGCTCATCGTCGTCGACTACTTGCAGCTGATGCGCGGCTCGCCGCAGGCCGCGAAGGCCTCGCGAGAGCAAGAGATCAGCGAGATCTCGCGTGGCCTCAAGGCGCTCGCGAAGGAGCTCGACATCCCGGTGCTCGCGCTCTCCCAGCTCAACCGCTCGCTCGAGCAGCGCACCGACAAGCGCCCGCAGCTTTCGGACCTGAGAGAATGCGTGACCGGCGACACCCTGGTGGCCCTGGCGGACGGGCGCCACGTGCCGATCGCGAAGCTGGTGGGGACCATGCCGCAAGTCGTGGCGATGGCCCCGGACGGCAAGCTCGTTCACGCAGTGAGCGACAAGGTCTGGTCTGTCGGCAAGCGGCCAGTATTCGACGTCGTGCTCGCGAGCGGCCGCAAGATCCGCTGCACCGCGAAGCATCGGCTCTACGGGGCGGATGGCTGGAGGCGCGTCGAGGAGCTCGCTATCGGCGATCGGCTCGCGATCGCGCGCGAGCTACCAACGCCGAAGAGCTGCGTGAAGTGGCCCGACGAGCACGTCGTGCTGCTCGGTCAGATGCTCGGGGACGGCAGCTTCCTGAAGCAACAACCCATGAGGTACACTACCGAGTCCGAGGAGAACGCGGCGGCGGTGACGGCCGGGGCGCGCGCATTCGGGGCCGAGGTCAAGCGCTACGCGGGACGCCGCAACTGGTTCCAGCTGCTGATCAGCGGCAACGGTAATCGCTGGGCGCCGGCCGGGGTGAACAAGTGGTTCCGCGAGCTCGGGATCTTCGGGCTGCGCTCGCACGAAAAGCGGATCCCCGTCGAAGCGTTCCGGCTCGGTAACGATCAGATCGCGCTGCTGCTGCGTCACCTGTTGGCCACGGACGGCTGTATCTGGACTGCGAAGACGGGACAGGAGCGTTCGCGCGTCTACTTCGCGACCACAAGCGAAGGGCTCGCGCAGGATGTGGCTGCGTTGCTACTTCGGCTCGGCATCGTCGGGAGGGTCCGCCGGATCGCGCAGGGCGAGCATCGCTCGGCGTTCCCGGTGGACATCAATGGCCTCGACCAGCAGCAGCATTTCCTCGACGTCGTCGGAGCCTTCGGACCTCGCGTGGCGCAGGCAGAGGCGCTTCGCGGCTTTTTGCAGACGCGCATCGCGAACACGAACGTCGACACGCTGCCCATCGAGGTCTTCGAGCGTGTGAAGCTCGTCATGGGCGAGCGCGGCGTCCCAACCAGGGCGATGGCTGCTGCACGCGGCACCTCCTACGGCGGCACCTCGCACTTCAAGTTCGCACCGTCACGCGCGACCGTCGCCAGTTACGCGGACATCCTCGATGACGACGAGTTGCGCGCGCAGGCCACCAGCGACCTGTTCTGGGATCGCATCGTCGCGATCGAGCCTGCAGGCGAAGCCGACGTCTTCGATCTCACGGTGCCCGGGCCATCATCGTGGATCGCGAATACCGCGATCGTCTCGCATAACAGCGGCGCCATTGAGCAAGATGCTGATGTTATTATGTTTATCTACCGCGACGTCATCTACAACAAGGAAGCCGAGAACCCGCACATCGCGGAGGTGATCATCGGCAAGAACCGCCACGGCGCGACGGGCACGGTCGAGACGCACTTCGAAGGTCGGTACACGCGGTTCGAGAACCTGAGCCAGCGTCGCGACGGCCCACCGAACCGGGATTAGGTCGGTGCTGCGATGACCGAGCTCGCACGTGGCGCGCGCGATCTGACGCGCGGGCTGGCGTTCCTCAACAAGCACCCGCGGCTGTGGGGCTGGGTGATCGCACCGGCCGTGGTCACGCTCATCGTGATCGTCGGGATCATCATCGCGCTCGCCTCGGTCGCTGATTCGATCGTCACGAAGGTGACCGCGTGGTTGCCGGCATCGATCGCGGACATCGGCGAGTGGGTCGTGTGGATCGTCGTGCTGGCGGCGATCGTGGTGGCCGGTGTGCTGATGTTCGTGTCGATCGCGGGGCTCGTCGCGGGGCCGTTCAACGAGCTGCTGTCGGAGGCGGTCGAGGAGAAGGTCACCGGCAAGCCCGGGCCGCCATTCTCGCTCGGGGCGTTCGTGCGTGGCGCGCTCGCAGGGATCGCCCATGGCTTGCGCCGGCTCGCGGTGACACTGCTCGGCGTCGCGCTGCTGTTCGTGCTCGGCTTCATCCCGGTCGTCGGGACGATCGCGGCACTCGTGCTCGGCGGCTACATCACGGCCTGCGGTGCCGCGTACGATTGCTACGATGCCGTGCTGTCGCGACGCGCGATCGGATACCGCGAGAAGCTCGAGTACCTCAAGCTGCGGCGCAGCCGGACGCTCGGGCTCGGTGCCGCGGTCGCCGGGTTGCTGCTCGTCCCTGGGCTGAACCTCGTCGCGCTCGGGCTCGGCGCCACCGGTGCGACGCTCGCGGCACTCGACGATCCAGCCGCTCAGGGCGTGCAGAGCTCGGCCGGATCGAAGGCCTGATCGATCCAGCGGCGCGATCCGGATGGCGATGTCGAATCCGGCTGCCGCGTCGATCCCGTCGGCGGCGGTGTAGGCAGGCTGGCGCGGCGCGCGCACCCAATCGACCACTTCCGTGAAGTGGCGGTGGGGTCGCCCACGCAATTCGGATCGCACGAGCTCGCGGTGGTGCGCGGTCGTACGGTCACGCGTGAGGCTGAGTCCAGAATCGATCGTGAACCGCGGTCTCGTCGTGCCGTCGTCGTCGATCACCCATCGCGTAAGCGCGCGCGCGAAAATCATCGATCTCGATCTTGTCGACGAAGATCACTAGCGTGGTCACGATGCCCTCCGCCACGCCCTCGCTCGATCCGGTGGTCGAGCGCGATGACCGGCCCTACCGCGCGATTCGTGATCTCGTCGTGACCAGCACGAGCGAGCTGTCCGTGATCTCGCCGAGTGGAAACCAGGTCGACCTCGTCGTCGTCAAACGCCTACAGTGCGCCCTCGCGAGGGACGCCGCGCACGTCGAACGGTTTCGTGCCGAGGCGCGGATCGCAGCGCGGCTCGAACATCCGTCGATCGTGCGTGTTCACGAGGTTGTCGAGAGCGACCTCGAGGACTACTACACGATGGAATACGTGCGGGGCGCGGACCTCCGCCAGCTGATCGACGTGCTCGCGCTGCAGCGCCGTACGGTGTCGCTCGATGGCGCGCTGCTGATCGCCATCGAGATCTGCAACGCGCTCGATTACGCGCATCACCTGACGGACAACCGTGGCGTCCCGCAGCCCGTGGTGCATCGCGAGCTCACGCCCTCGAAGGTGCTGCTCGGCGACGACGGCACGATCAAGCTGACGGGCTTTGGTGCTCCGATGCCCCCCCGCTACGGCAAGCCGGCCGCGCGCACCGGCGCACCCGGCACCCCGTGCCCGGAGCGCTGCCTCGGCGAATCGCTCGACGCGCGCAGCGATCTCTTC
>JBKJUF010000448.1:0-7873 GCA_046590445.1 Kofleriaceae bacterium | reverse complement strand
CGCGGCGCGATCTTCTCGAGGACGTGGTATTTCCCGAAACGCTCGCGCAGCGCTTCCACCACGACGAAGGTATCATGTGCCCGTGTCCGAGACGGGTGACTACGCCGACCTCGAGGTCGTCCTCGGCTACACGTTCCGCGACCGCTCGCTCCTCGAGCAGGCGCTGCGCCACGCGAGCTTCTGCAACGAAGCGAGCCACGATCCGACGACCAAGCTCCGTGACAACCAGCGCCTCGAGTTCCTCGGCGACGCCGTGCTCTCGTTGACCGTCAGCCAGCGCCTGATGTTCCGGTTCCCCGACGCGCACGAAGGTGATCTCAGCGTCACCCGTGCGCAGGTCGTCAGCGAGGAAGGGCTGTCCGATGTCGCGCGCAAGCTCGGCTTCGGCAACTGGATCCTGCTCGGCAAGGGCGAGGAGAAATCGGGCGGCCGCGCGAAGCCGAAGATCCTCGCCGACGCGTTCGAGGCGATCGTCGCCGCGGTCTATCTCGACGGCGGCTTTCCCGCGGCCAACGATCTCGTCGATCGGCTGCTCACCGATCGCATCAACACCGCCGAGATCAAGAACTTCTACGACTTCAAGACCCGGCTCCAGGAGACCGCGCAAGCTCGCCTCAAGGCGACGCCGACCTATCGCGTCGTCCAGGAGCTCGGGCCCGATCACGACAAGCGGTTCGTCGTCGCGGTCACGATCGGCACCGAGGAATGGGCGCGGGCCGTCGGCAAGTCGAAGAAGGAAGCCGAGCAGATGGCCGCCGCCGAGGCGCACTTCCGGCTCGAGGGCAGCGACGCCGGCGTTCGTCCGAAGCGCGATCGTTAGCCGCGACGCGTGCGCCACGACGCGGCGTCAGCCGCGGCGCGTACGAGTCAACGCGAGCACGTCCTCGCGGCTCGGCATCGCGGACCACGGCCCGAGCTCGCGCAGTGACAACGAGGCCGCTGCCGCGGCGAGCTCCATGCATCGATGGAACGGCAACTCGCTGAGCAAGGCCGCCGCGAACGCGCCGTGGAACACCGAGCCTGCGCCGTAGCTGTCAAGGACGTCGCTCGGAAACGGCGCGCACTTGACGAGTGAATCGCCGTGACGTCCGATCGCGCCCTCGTGACCGAGCGTGATCACGACCGCGCGCGGCCCCATCGCGATCAGCTCGCCGAGCGCGTCGGTCAGCTCGCCACGCGGTGCGATCTCGGACGCTTCACGCTCGGAGGCGATGAGGATGTCGGTCGCCGCGATCAGCGCCGCGGTGCCCTCGTGGATCTCGTTGACGTCGAAGATCACCGGCTGCTTGTGAGCCCGCGCGTGTTGAGCTGCACGCAGCTGCTCGATCGGCTCGGTCCCATCGATCAGGAGCGCGGCGGCGCCGGCCAGCGCGGCGGTGAGATCGCAGGAGACCCGCTCGCCGCGATCGCCGTCGTAGCGATTGCGCAGCGTGCCGTCGCCCGCGACGATCACGAAGTCACACGCCGACGTCCCGACCCCGCGCAGCATCTCGACGTCGATCCCGGCATCGCGCAACGCGCTGCGGGCGAGCTGGCCGAGCAGATCGGCGCCGTGCGTGCCGACCGCGCGCGCGTGACAGCCCAGGCGAAGTGCGGCACGAAGTGCCACCGCGACCCCGGGAGCAGGCGTGGTCGCGAGCGCGGCGAGCTCGGCGGGCGCGGCATCGACCCCCGGCAAGTTCGGTCCCAGCCCCGAGATCGCCACGCCGATCCGGCCGAGGCCTACCACCAGGGGCGGGTGCACGACGCCAGCATACCCCAGCCACTGCAGCGAAAGCTGTTGAGGGATGATGCGTTGAGGGTGCTACGGTGCCGCCCGACGTGACTCCTCGCGACCCTGGTCGAGACTCCGGGCAACGGCTTTCCGAGCCGGCAGGTCCCAGTACGGACCGCCCATCGTCCACGCTGCGCCGCAGCGCATCAGACCCCGGGGGCGGGAGTCAAACCCGCCCCCTCCAACCTGGCCCCGGGGAATCCGTGAACGAGCTTTCCGAACCCATCGCGTCGCCACTTGGCTCTCCACTGGGCTCCCCCCTGGCTGGGGCCTTGGCCGAGCCGCGGCCGCGGATCGCTGCCGCCCTCGCCGACGATAACGAGCTGATCGCGGCCTGCCGGCGTGGCGAGGCGCGCGCGATGGAGCGCCTCTACCATCAGTACAAGCGGCGGGTGTTCGGGATGGCTCACCGGATCGTCGGCGCGTCCGATGCCGAGGAGGTTGCCCAGGAAGTCTTCGTCCGGATCTTCCGTGCGCTCGCGAACTTCCGCGGCGACTCGGCGCTGTCAACCTGGATCTACCGACTCACCGTCAATGCGTCGCTCTCGCACCTCGCCAAGCGAGGCCGTCGCCACGAGGTCGGCGACGATGGGCTGACCGACCTGCCGGCGCCGCCGCCGCCCGCGCGGGACTCCGCGCTCGCATCGCGGATCGAGGCGGCGCTCGCGGTGTTGCCGCCGGGGTATCGCGCGATCCTCGTGCTGCATGACGTCGAGGGGCTGTCCCACGAGGAGTGCGCCGCGATCCTCGAGTGCCGCGTCGGCACCTGCAAGTCACAGCTCCACAAGGCGCGTGCGCGGATGCGCGACCTGCTCGGTGATAGCCTCCGTGGACCCGGAGATGCGCGATGAGGTGTGACGACGTCCGGCCGCGACTGACCGGGTACCTCGATGGCGAGCTCGAGGGCGATCGCGGGACCGTCGTGCGCGGACACCTTCGCACGTGCGCGGCGTGTCGCCAGGTCGCGACCGACGAGGCGATGTTGCGCGACGGCATGCGGGCGCTGCCGACCGTCGATCCGCCCGCCGCCATGTGGGCCACCATCCAGGCGCAGCTCGCGATCGCCGAGGTCGAGGAGTCGAAGCGCCCGAGCTGGCGCCGCGCGCTCGCGCGCTTTACCCCGATGCTGCCGCGCTTCGCCGTCGGTGGCCTCGTGGCCGCGGCCGCGGTCACCGCCCTGTGGTGGCGCTCGCACCGCGAGCCGACGCAGATCTTACATGTCGTCGATCACCCGTCGCCCGAGATCCAGGCATCGCGCGGCACGCTGACACCGACGCCGACGCCCGTCGCGCCGTCCACCGACGATGTCACGGCCGATCTTGCCGTCGAGCCCGCACGGACGACCGCGACCTACGCCGAGACCGCGAACGAGCTCGTGACGCTCGCGGCCGAGGTCCGCCCGGGCTGGACCGACGACCAGCGCGCGACGTTCGACGCCCGGGTCGCCGATCTGCGTGCCGATGTCGACCGTGCGACCGACGAGCGTCCGCGGCAGCGGGCCTGGCGCGCGATGATCCGGTATCTACAGCAAGCGATCGTCCGCGATGACGTCGCGCTCGCGAGCGGAGGCGTGCATTGAGCCACCTCTTGAAGCCGACGAGCCGCGCGCTGATCATCGCGACCATCGCGAGCAGCCTGCTGGTCACGCTCTCGCCGCAGGCCGATGCCGATGCGGTCGCGGTGCCCGCGAAGCTCGTCGAGCGCGCGCGCCTCGAGATCCAGCCCGCGGGACACGCGTTCAAGCAGATCACGATCGAGAACCCGCTCGGCGACGTTCGCGTCGAGGGCTACGACGGCACGGCGATCCAGATCGAGACGCGCAAGCAGGCGCCGAACGAGGAAGCGCTCGATCGACTGCGCGTCTCGCTCGTGCCGAACACCGACGGCACGGTCCGCATCAAGACCGCCGCGGATGGCGGCCGCGAGTTTCGGCCACTCGCGCGCGGCGCGGTGCGAATCGATCTGATCGTCCGCGCGCCGCGCGCGGCTCGCATCGAGGCGGTATCGAGCAGCGGCACGCTCGAGGTCATCAACATGGATGGCGGCGGCGACCTCGATAGCGGCTCCGGCCGGATCACCGTGCGCAACGTCGCCGGTCAGCTGTCGACCCACAGCGTGAGCGGCCCGACGTCACTCGCGCAGGTCTTCGGATCGGTCGACGCGCAGACGCTGTCGTCGGATCTCGATCTCGACTCGATCGGCGGCCAGCGCCTGGTCGCCACCGCGAACCACGGCAAGATCGAAGGGCGCAGGCTGCGCTCGCGCGACATCGAGCTCACCACGCTGGATGGCAAGATCGTGATCGAGGCCGAGGCTTCGATCCGTGGCAAGCTCGTCGTCTCGAGCATGCGCGGCGACATCGAGGTCCGGGTGCGCCGCAATGGTGTGCTGCTCGTGCGCGGTCGCGGGACCAAGGTGAACCTCGGGGCGACGTCGCGGACGCGCTCGGATGGTTGGGTCGAGACCCAGCTCGGTCAGCTCGCCGCCGGGGTCACCCCCGCGCTGGTCGAGATGCGCTCGCGTCACGGCAACGTGCAGTTCGCGATCATCGAGTAAGAAATCGCGCGATCTCGGGTTCACGGACGGCCCAGCCCGTAGTTCGCTCGCCGCACCGACCGAGACGCGGTAGGCTGAATCGCATGGACGAGACCGTTCCGGCGCGTGTACGCGAGTACGCGGACCAGGCGGTGACCTACGTCCGACGCGCGCTTGGCCTCACCCTCGAGTACGACAGCAACACGCTGCCGCTGCTCGACCACTATTTGCGCACCGTGCCAGATGGCCAGCCCGCGACGATCCAGCTCGTGATCACGACGTCGGGCGCGTACTTCGGTGAAGTCGTGCGGCGCCGGCTCGGTGGCCGCTGGGAGATGGCCGCCGAGGACAAGGACTGGCGCGTCGTGCTGCCGACCGGCCTCCACTTCTCGCCGGCCGGCTTCGTCGCCGCCGCGATCGCGCAGGCGGATCTCGACGATCTCGACTCCGAGTTCGATGCGCCGCCGCGGATGCGGCCATACGTCCAGCAGGCGCTCGAGCGGATGGGCGAGGTCTCGGTCGAGGATTACTACTCGCTGTGTGGTCGGCTCGACACGCTCGAGCACGTGCACGAAGTCCTCGTCGCGGTCGCCGCGCAGATGATGGGCACCGCCGTCGACGACGAGATTCCGGATCTCGCGAGCGACGAGCCGAGCGGCCCGGTCAACTGAGCGGCCGCGCGCGCGAGCGGCAACGCCTTCGAGCTTGAGGCGCCGGCAAGACCGCGATATGCCTCTCGGATGGCTCGGGGGACCACGCGCGCACCATCTCAGAACGCCTACCGAGGTGCGCTCGGCAAGACGCAGCAGAAGACGGTGCACGTCGCGGGGCCGCGCGGCGAGCTCGTCGCGGCGCAGATCTACACGACGCTCGATGCGGTCGCGGATCCCGAGCTCGTCGACCGGCTGTACAGCGACGAGCCCGGTCGCGCGCTGAACGTCGTGCGCTTCGATGGCGGCGATCCGGTCCGCGTCGCGGTGCCGATCGTCTATCACGACCCGGCTGCCGAGCTCCTCGTCCTCGTGCTCGGCGACGCGCACCGTCATCGCGAGCTCGACGAGCGCATCGCGGTCTACGAGCGGCTGCGTGCCGATGACGCCGCGGTGCCGCCCTACGTGAAGAACTTCGGCGTCGTCTACGGCGCGAGCGGCCTGCGCAACTACCTCGAGGAACGCGCCCAGGCCGCGCTCGAGGAGGCACGCTCGCGCGAGACCACGCGCGACGCGGAGCGCCGCAAGAGTGATGCCGCGACGCGCGAGGCCGACGTCGAGCGAGCGCGCGCCGAGCACGACAAGCGCGCGAAGGAGATCGAGCGCCGCACCATCGAGCTCGACGTCGGCAAAGCCGAGCTCGCGACCCGGATGAGCGAGGTCGATCGCGCGCGGCTCGAGCTGCAGCGCGAGCGCATGGAGCTGGCGCGGCTGCGCAGCGACGTGTCGAGCCGCGAGGAGGCTGCCGCGAACGCTGCGAACCGGCCGTCAGCCGCAGCATCTGCGAGTGCCGAACCGGACGCGACGGCGATCGGACCTGCGCCCCGTGACCGCGAGTCGGCGTCGACGATGCCGGTGCCGCGCGAGCTCCTCGATGAAATTTCGAGCGAGATCCTGACGGGCTCGCACACCGCGCAGCCCACCGTCCATGCCGGCACCGGCGTTGCCGACATCGCGACCAACGGCCATCACGCGGGCTCGAACGGCGCTGCCGCGCGGCCGATGACCCCCGACTTCGACGAGGAGCCCACGGGCTCCGCCACGATCCCGCAGGGCGCAGATCCGCTGACGACCGAGACTACCGATCTGCCGATCGATGGCGGTAGTGACGCGACCGCGTCGACGACGGCGTTCGTCGTTGACGGTGGCCACGTCCGGCTCGCGCTCGTCATCGGTGAGCAGATCGCGCGCGGCTTCGGCGGCGTGGTCGACGCGCGGATCCTGCTGCATCGCACCGCGACCTATCCCGTGATCAGCCTCGTGCTCGGCCCGCCCGCCGCGCTGCGCGTGCCGAGCTCCGCGCAGCTCGTGGTGCTGACGCTCGACGTCGCCGCCGATCGCGACCGCCAGGTGCTCGCGGCGCTCGCCAGGCGTTTCGAGCTCACCGTCGAGCTGATCGTTTTCGGGGCCGGGAGTGAATCCCGGCCCCTCCACCACGGGTTCGGGGCCGGGAGTGAAGCCCGGCCCCTCCACCCCGCGCGCGGCAAGCGGATCCGGCGCTTCAAGCTCGCGGCGCCGCTCCACGAGAATGTCGGCTACATCGTGCGCGCCGCCGAGGATCACCTGCGCGGCGTGCAGGCGGAAGGCGAGCCGTCGCATGCGCGTGCGCGCGACCTCGTGCTGGGCGCCGGCTATGACGTGCTCGGAGGCGAGCAGCCCGATGCCGCCGAGTTCCGCGACGACAAGCTCGCGCAGCTCGAGACCGCGCAGAGCGTGCGGCGAGCGATCGCGATGGCGCGCCGGTTCGCCCGGCCGTCGCGCGAGGACTACCTGGTCTGCACGCGCGGCTTTCCATTGCCGCGATGGCGCGAGCTGCGCCGTCACGTGCTCGCGAGTGCGGTGGCGTGGGGCTTGTGGATGGGTCCCGAGCTCGCGCAGGTCGCGGTCAGCGAGGGTCTCGCGCGGTCGCGCCGCGATCTGATCGTTCGCCTCCACCGCGGCTTCGAGACGCTGAAGCAGCACCCGACGGCGTTCGACATCGATCCGGGTGCCACCGAGGACAACGCGAAGGCGATCGCCGACGAGGCGAAGGCGCTCGGCGTCGAGCTCGATGACAAGGTCAACGATCGCCCGCCCACCGGCGGCGCGATCAAGACGAGCGAGGAGGTCTCGGTCGTGTCGGGATCGATCGGCGCGACGCCACCGTCGGGCCTGCCGCGCGCCAAGACGGTCGACGATCTGGTCGCGATGCTCGACGACAAGCACCAGCGGATGACTGCCGCGATCGAGCTCTGCGACCGTGCGGAGGCGCGAGCCGCCGGACCTGTGATCCGCGCCGTCAACAAGATGAGCCGCGCCGAGGCCGTGCGCGTGCTCGGGATGGCCGTGAAGTTTGGTGACGCGGCGAAGGCGCCCCTCATGGAGGGCCTCGCGAGCAGCAAGGCATTCCTCCGGCACGGCTGCGCCCTCGCCCTGGCGCTGCTGCGCACCGAGGACGGCAGCCAGGCCGTCATCGATCTGCTGCTGGCCGAACCGACCGAGATCTGGCGCGAGGTCGCGCGGGCGATCGGCCAGGTAGGACCCGCGGCGCTGCTGCCGCTCGCCAGCACCTACGGCCGGCTCGGCGACAAGGCGACGCCGGTCAGCGCCGAGCGCGTCGCCTGGGCGATGGCCCACGTCGCGGTGCGTGGTGGTAAGGCCGCCGTCGAGGCGATGGCCGGCGGGCAGAGCGTCGTCGCGCCGGTCGCGCGCCATGCCCTCGAGCTGCACACATCGGCGGCCCGCGACCAGGTCCGCGTCCGTCCGGGTGCTGACGGGAGTTCCGCCGGACGTGATGTCACGGTCAATCGCGCGTTCTCGCGGCGGTTCTTCGAGGCCCTCGAGCAGGGAATTCCCGACGCCGGGCAGGCCGGGC
>JBKJUF010000361.1:0-2635 GCA_046590445.1 Kofleriaceae bacterium | reverse complement strand
TGCCACGATCGTCGAGCATCGCGCGAACCTTGCCGAAGCAGCGACCTGCGATGAGGATGTCTCCCGGGCGCAGCGTGCCTTCCTGGATCAGGATGGTCGCCATCGGGCCGCGGTTGCGGTCGAGGCGCGCCTCGATCACGAGGCCGGATGCCGGCTTCTCGGGATTCGCCTTGAGCTCGAGCACCTCTGCGGAGACGGCGATCGCCTCGAGCAGCTTGTCGATGTTCTCGCCGCGAAGCGCGGAGACGTTCACGTAGATCGTGTCGCCACCCCACTCCTCGGGAATCAGGCCCTTGTCCGCGAGCTGCTGGCGAACGCGATCGGGCGCCGCATCTGGCGTGTCGATCTTGTTGACCGCGACGATGATCGTGACCTTCGCATCCTTCGCGTGCGACAGCGCCTCGACCGTCTGCGGCATCACACCGTCGTTCGCGGCGACGACCAGTACGACGATGTCCGTCGCCTGGGCGCCACGCGCGCGCATCTCGGTGAACGCCTCGTGACCGGGGGTATCGAGGAACACGATGTCGCCGTGACCCGGGGCCGAGACCTTGTAAGCAGCGACGTGCTGGGTGATGCCGCCGGCCTCACCGGCCGCGACGCGTGCCTTGCGAATCGAGTCGAGCAGCGTGGTCTTGCCGTGATCGACATGCCCCATCACGGTGACGACCGGGGCACGCGGCGCCAGCGTCTCGGCCTCGTCGACCTTCTGCGTGAACACGTCCTCTTCCTTGAAGGCGACGTTCTGGACCTCGTAACCGAACTCTGCAGACAGCAGCTGCGCAGTGTCGAAGTCGATCGCGGCGTTGATGTTGACGCCGGTCATCCCCATGCCCCAGAGCTTCTTCAGCACCTCGGGCGACTTGATACCCATGCCACGCGCCAGGTCGGCGACGGTGATCGAGTCCTCGATCCGGATCACGCGCTTGTGCTCCGCGGGTGTGGTGATCGTGGTCTGCTTGCCCTTCTTACCGAGGGGCAGCTTCTTGCGACCGAAGTCGTTACCGGGGCCCGGACGGCCGCCGGGGCCACGCGGGCCACCGCGCTGCTGCTGCTGCGCGAACCGGCCACGGATCGGGTTGACGGGCTGCGGACCCGGTGCCGGGCGTCCGCCCATCGGGCCACGCTCGGTGATCTTGATGCGCGGCGGCAGCGAGATCACGGTGCCGACGGCCGGCCGCGACGGATCGCGTGCAGGTGGCGGCGCCGGCTCGTCAGGTACTTCGACCGGCGCCTCGGGGGCGGCATCCATCGGACGCTCCGCGGTGCGGGCGCGCGCTCGCTCGAGCTCCATCTCGAAGCGGCTACGCGCGGTGCCGGCAACCTCCTCGACGGTCTTCACGAGCGGGGGTGGCGTGCTCGGCGACGGGCTCCGCGTGGTGACGCGCGGAGGTAGCGTGCTCGACGGTGGCGGCTCGACGGGTCGATGCTCGTTCCGCATGCCGGTGCCACCGCGTGCATGTTGCACGGTGGGGCCGGACATCGATGGACCGGCGACGATCACGCGCGAGCGCGGTCGATCGGCGGCGGCCGAAAGCGCGGACGACGGCTCGAACGAGGCCGCGGCTCCACCGGAACCGCTGGTCCCGCCGCTCTGATGCTGCGACGGGGGCTGCTGGTGCGAGGGCTGCGCATGCGATGGTTGTGCGCGCGGCGTCTCGGCGACCGGTGCAGATGCCTCGGTGCGTGCGGGAGCCGGGGCTTCCTCGACGACCTCGATGCGCTGGCGCTTCTCGACGACCGGCGCGGCGACCTGCGGGGCGGCAGCGGATCGGGTGTCGCGATGATCGTCACGCTGATCGGGGCGCTTGTCGTCGCGCGCGTGTTCGTCGGCGCCGGTAGCGGCGGGCGGCGGGCTCGCCGCGACTGGTGCGGGCGGTGTTGGCGCGGCCTCGCGGACCACTGGACGCGGCTGGGGAGCCTCGATGCGTGGTGGCGCCGGCGCATCGGCACGGGCTGCGACCGGTGCTGGCGTCGGAGCCGGCGCAGGCTCCTCGGCGACGACGCGGCGACGGATCACGGGCGGCGGAGCAGCGGCGGGTGCTGCGGCGACCGGTGCACGCTCGACCGAGCGCTCCTCGGACGGAGCATCGTTGGCCTTGTCACCGCTGGAGCGGCGGCGGAGCACGGTACCGGACGACAGCTTCTGGGTCTGCTGTGGCTGGGTGACCGTCTGCTTCTCTTTCTCGAGCGACCGCTTGATGCGGGCGACGTCATCCGCATCGAGCGAAGACATGTGGTTGTTCACCTCGAGACCGAGTGCACGGATCTTGGCGATCAGATCCTTGTTCGGGATCCCGACCTCTTTGGCAATCTCATACACGCGCATCTTCGCTCCGGTCATCCTTCGCCTTGATCCGAGGAGGAGTTTCTACAGTGTCTGCACCTGCAAGGCCAGGGCTGAAATCGACGGCGTTATCGGCAACTTCGTCGGGATCAGGAGACTTGACGTCGTTGTTGGCCGCGCCCCTCGCGGTCGCGTCGCCAGATGGCGCCGCTCCCCTCGGGGTTCGGGAATTGTCGTGGGCTGGTGACATGTCCGCTAGGCCAGCGACGATTCGCTCGTGATCGGCCTTGCTGACAGCGCGGCGAAGGCTCCTCGCGAGCCCTGCAATGGTCACGCACGCCGCGCGTG
>JBKJUF010000741.1:0-3429 GCA_046590445.1 Kofleriaceae bacterium | reverse complement strand
TGATCGACGAGGTCGATGCGGTCCAGGCTGCTAGGTCGACGAGGTCGACGAGGTCGACGAGGTCGACGAGGTCGACGCGATCAGAACGGATCGACGATCGTGCCGGCCGGCTTCTTCTCGGCGGCCTTCGCCGGCTTCTTGGGCGCGGGCGTCTCGGCGAATGGGTCGGCGATCGTCGCTTTGGCCGGCTTCTTTGCCGGGCGCGTCGGCTTGGCAGCTGCCTGCTTGGTCGCCTTGGGCTCGGCCTTGGGCTTGGGCTTGGTCTCGACCGGCGCCGGCTTGGTCTCGATGGCCGCCTTGGCGGCCTCCACCGGCGCAGGCTTGTCCTCGATCGGAGTGACGACCGGCGCCGTGGGGGCAGCCTTCGCCTCCTCGGTGGCAGCCGGCGAGTCCTCGATCGGCGTCACCACCGGCTTGGCGGGCGTGGCGGGCGCCGTTGTCGTGGCTGCGGCTGCGGGCTGCGTGGCGGCAGCGGGCTCCTGCGTCGTCGTGGCGGCTGCTGCGGGCGTGACGGGTGCCGTCGCCGGCTTGTCGAGCACGAGCTTCCAGACCGCGAACATGATGCCGAGGCCGCCGATGAAGGCGACCGCGACGAGCAGCCATGGGGACTTCTTGGCCGGCGGGTCGACGACGACCAGCCCGCTCTCGATCGCGGCGAGATCCGCGGACGACACGGTCAAGCCGGCCTGCGCGGCGCGGGCCGCGGCGATCGCCTTCGTGGCCTTCGCCTCGGCGAGGCGGACCCGCTCGGCAGCCTCGTCGTCGTCGATGCCGTGCGACAGCGACGGCGTCGAGATCTTCGCGCTGGCCTCGGCCTTGACCGACGTGAGGGCCTGCTGGAGCTCCTGCGAGCGCTCCTCGGCGGAGCGCATCCGCTGGATCGCCTTGTCGATCTGCGACTTGAGGTCGCTGATCGTGGTGTCGTGAGCGGCGCTGCCCATCTGCGTGCCGGCGACCGCGGCGCGGGCCTCGGCCTCGGCGAGCTTGCCCTGCAGACCGTCGAGCTGGCGGCGGAGCGACTGCTCGCGCACCTCGCTGTCACGCATCTGGTGTTCGGCCTGCTTCCAGCGCGCGGCGTCGGCTTCCTTGCGGACGGGATCGACCTGCTTGTTGTCTTCGCCCCAGCCGCTGACGTCGACGAGCGTCTGGTTCGCCTTCGCGATGAACTCCTCGAGCGAGTGCTCGACGGTCGGCAGCGAGGACGCGTTCTTCATCAGCGACGAGCTGCGCTTGCGGCGTGGGACTGCCGCATTCGCACCGGTGCCCCCGGCGGTTGCGTTGGTCGCGCCATTCGAGCTGGCAGCGCCATTCGGCACCGCCCCATTTGCACCATTGGTGGTGGACCCACCCTTCGATTCGACAGCCATCATGTGTCTCCCGATAGGGCCTAGCCCCGGAGCGACTTGGACTCTAGCAGCGATCCGGGGCACTTCGCCCACGAATAAGTGTCAGGCCTAAACAACGGCCTTGGACAGGCCAGGAAACCAGAAGCTTGGATCAGATGCCCTAGGGATGGGGAACGTGCAGAGCAGGCTGTGTCAGCTTCTCCGAGCGTGGTGTGGCCTCGACGATCTCGACGACATCGAGCTCATCGTGGAATGCGCGGGCCTCGGCCTCGACGATGTCGGCCGGCAAGAACCCGTGCTCGACGATCGTCGCGCCGATCTTGCGACGGGTCAAAGCACTCCAGTGAATCGCCAGCGCCGCCAGCCACTGCTCGTCGGTGATCAGGTGCCGGTCGCGGAGAAACTCACCGAACCGGACCGGCTCGAGCGTCGCCGGCATGCGTGGGATTCCGGTGATGGTGGTCGCAGCGGAGGCGTTCATGGGGTCAGTAGCCGCGGACAGTACGTAGGGGTGGGGAGCTTGTCTACCCGAAACTTTGTGGGCAGCCACTTGGAGATCCGCCGCACTTGGGCAATAAGAACCGCGCCATGGCCGAAATGCGCAGACCGAGTCGCCGCCCTGGGCGCGGCTTGCCGATCGTGCGCAAGAATACGGTTCGCCTTGCGCCGGACATCGCGCACCGCGTCCGCGCCGGCCATCCCTGGGTCTACCGCGAGGCGCTCGGCCCACGCTCGTTGCAGGCCGAGCCCGGCATGCAGATCGACATCGTGGATGACGAGGGCGAGTTCGTCGGACGCGCCCTTTACGACGCCGACAGCACGATCGCGCTCCGCGTCTTCGTGCGGCGACCGGATGTCGCCATCGATGCAGAGCTCATCAAGGCGCGCGTCCGCGGTGCGCTCGAGCTGCGCAAGCGCATCGTCGATCTCGACAAGCTCGGCCACGTCCGGTTGATCAACGCGGAGAGCGACGGGCTCCCCGGCATTGTCGTCGAGCGCTACGGCGAATACCTCGTCGTCCAGCTCTACACGTCCGCGGTCGCGAACCTGCGAGGCGCGCTCTACGACGCGCTCGAAGCCGAGCTCCATCCGATCGCGATCTACGAGCAGCGTCGTTACAAGTCGCTCGGCGGCGAGGCTCCACGCCAGGCCGGCGCCGATCTCGTGCGCGGCACGCCGGCACCGGTCGAGCTCGAGATCGTCGAGGACGACCTCAAGTTCATCGTCGACGTCACCGCGCCGCTCTCGACCGGGCTGTTCGCAGATCTGCGCGAAGGCCGCCGCGCCGTCCGCCAGTGGGCGAAGAACCGGCGCGTGCTCAACCTGTTCTCCTATACCGGCGCGATCTCGGTCTACGCGCAGGCCGGCGAGGCCGCCGAGGTGTGCGCGGTCGATGTCGCCGCGAAGGCCCACGCCCGCGCCCGCCGCAACTTCGCCGCCTGCGGGTTCGATCCCGAGAAGGCCGAGCTCGTCGTCGGTGACGTGTTCAAGGTCCTCGCGCGGTTCGTCGAGCGCAAGCGGACATTCGACATGGTCGTCCTCGACCCGCCAGCCTTCGCGAGCGCGGCGGCGCGCGGCGGCAAGCCGTGGAGCGCGATGCGCGACTATGCCGAGCTGATCACGGCGAGCCTCGAGGTGCTCGTGCCAGGCGGCCTGCTCGTCGCCGGATCGTCGACGCACAAGATGAGCGCCGGCGACTTCGAGCTCGCGCTCGCCGACGGCGCGCTCGCTGCCGACACCCGCCTCCAGATCATCGATCGCCGCCCGCTGCCGCCGGACTTCCCGACGGTGCCGGGGTTTCCCGAGGCGAGCTACCTCAAGTTCGCGGTCGCCGTCCGCGGTTGACCAGACTTGCGTCGAATCAGGTCGAACGCTTCTTCAGCGCGATCAGTGGCACGTCGGGCGCGCCGATCACCGGCGGCCGCGGCGCGGCATCGGGCAGCGGCAGCAAGGTCTCGATCTCGAAGCGCGCGGCCTCGAGCTCGCGCTCGGTCAGCTTGCCGCGCACGCCATCGGCGAGCGTCGCACTCGCCATCGCGAGCGGGGGCAGCGCGATGCCGGGGCCGGGATGGAGGGACCGGGA
>JBKJUF010000266.1:0-7176 GCA_046590445.1 Kofleriaceae bacterium | reverse complement strand
TCGAAGGGGTCAGACGCAACTTGCGCAACTTGCGACGTGTGCTCGGAATGCGCGTCGGAAGTTGCGCTAATTGCGTCTGACCCCAACGCTCACTTGCGCAACTTGCGACGTGTGCTCGGAATGCGCGTCGGAAGTTGCGCTAATTGCGCCTGACCCCCAACGCGCCCAACGCGCCCAACGCTCGAAGAGTTGCGCGGGATTCCAGATCGTAAGTTGCGCTAATTGCGTCTGACCCCTTTTCGGGGGCTAGATCGCGCCGGCCTTGCGGGTGACCCGCCGGCCCTTGCGCTCGCAGAGCTTCGCGCCGTCGAACACCGGTACGTGGCGCGCCCAGGCGTGGCTGCCGCGGCTGCCCGACATCCCGAGGAACCAGCCCTTGCGACCGACGAACAGGTCGAGCTGCTGATCTCTGATGCCGCCGCCAGTGTCATCGGCGACCACGCAACCGTCGTGGACGAACCCACCCCACGGCGCGCGGCCGGGCATGGTCCGGCCCTCGAGCAACGGGACGTAGAGCAGCGAACCGAGCTTGATGACTTTGGGATCGACGGCGACCGTGCGGAACGGCTGGAGGGCGCGGCCCGTGCCGGCGGTGCCCCACTGCTGCGCGGTGACCTTGAAGCACGGCGAGCGCTCGCAATTGCAGGCGCCCCACACGTTGACGACCCGGCCATCGCGGAGCTTGCCGGTACCTTGAACCCGAAGTTGCTGGAAGAACTCGCGGGAGACCTCGGCGAGCGGCTCGCACTTGTTGTCGAAGACCTGGGTCATGTCCTGCGGTGCGGCGGCTGCCAGCTCGACAGCGGCCGGCTGATTGTCGTTCGCTGCCACGAGCGGTGCGGTCTCGGTTGGCTTGGCCTTGGCGACCGGCTTCTTCACGACCTCGTCCTCACCAATCACGTAGTAGAAGGTGATGTTGAACAGGCCAAGCTCGCGCGGGCCTTCGGGGCCGGCATCGGCCGGGACGGTCACGACCTCGGCGGCAGGATGTGGGGTGTTCGAGGCATCGACCGACGACTGGCAACCCACCGCGAACGCGAGGGGGGCCAGGGCCAGCGCTTGGATCCCGTTCACGAGCCGCGCGACCAGATCGCTGATGAAGCCGACGCCGGCCTTCACCAGGTCGAGGGCGTCTTCGAAGCGGGTCTGGTCCTGGTCCGTCATGGCGAGCCGCGACGGAGAACCGGGCGGCTCGTCGAGTCTAGCCTCGATCTCCGGCGAGCCAGTCCGCGTGACTCCCAAAACTCACGTCAGCCTCCGGCGCCAATCCGGAGAACGCGCTTCACCGATCGGCGATCAGAAGCGGCACTGCAACGTGGCGTTGACGCCGAGCTGGTTAAACTCGCCGAACACGTACTTGAGATTCGACGAATCGGGGTCATCGCCCTCGCGCTCGAACCGCGACTGGTTGGGGGCGTAGCTGTAGAAGACCTTGAGGACCACCGTGTAGTCGATCTTGCCGCTGCCCTTGACCGCGAACTGAGGCGCCGCCGATTTGCCTTAGGCAGGAGCGAGATGAGCGCGTCACGGCCGGCCTCGGCGTGAACTTCTCGAGCACGAAGCAGCTGCGGGCGTACAGCTGCTTCTAGTCGCGCGCGAACCGTCCGATGGCATGGCAAGCCCGCATTCGGCTGGGCTCAAGACCTAGGATTTCGCTCCGGCGCTGCGCCGGGGAGCCGCCACGGTGACTGGAAATCCGAAGCCCCGCCGACACCTGCGCGCGCGGCGATCAGAACTTCAGGCAGTAGTAGGCGGCCTGTCTTCCATAGTCGGGGACGAAGACTTCCTCGAGGCGCGCACCACGGACCTTGCCGAAGAGGGCGACCCAGAACTCGATATCACGTGGGATACCTTGCAGCGAGAGCGCATGAAACCAGTACAGCAGTGCGGTGTCGGGCGTGCTCTTGTTCACGGCTTCACCGATGATGAAGCGGCGACCCGGAAACTGCTTGGCCATCGCCTCGACGTGACGGATGACCGCCTCGTCGCCATCGCGGAGCAGCTCGTGCTCCATCGCGAACACGAAGAACGTGTCGACGTCCCGACAGCTCTCGGCCATCGACGCCGGATCGATGATGTCTGCCTTGACGACTGTCACCCGGTCAGCGACCCCGTTCGCGTCGACGTTTGCTCTCGCCGCGGAGACCGAGCCATCGTTGATGTCCACCGCGACGGCGCGATGGTCGGGGTTTCGCTTGACGAAGTTCACCGAGAAGTCCGCCTGGCCACAGGCGAGGTCCGCGATGGTACGCGCCCCGATGCGCTCGAGCGCGGCGTAACCGACCTCGTCGCGAATCGCCGACGTGAACTGACTCGAACCGATGCCGACGTACCTGCCGACCCGCTCGAGGTCGACCCCGTAACGCCTGCGACCCTCGACGAGCGCGCCGCAGTCGTGGATGACGTCGCCGTACCCTCCGCGGATCAGCCGCATCCAGCCGACCGAGGCCGAGGACAACAACGCCTCGCCCACCGGGGTCAGCCGGAAGCGTTCGGCCTGTTCCTCGATGAACATCCCCTGCAACGACAGATACCGCAGCAACGCGCAGACCTGATAACCGTCGTACCCGTGGCGCGTCGCCGACTCGCGGCCATCGACCAAACCCTCGGCGCTGGCTTGCAAGTCCGCCGCGAGCCTGGATTCGGTGAACGCGAACAGCGCATTCACCGCGGCGTAGTTGTTGATCCACTCGCGCATCCGGCTCGCGGCGAGATCGCGAATATTGCGGGACGTCTCCTCACCCGTCCGTACGGTCGTGATCTTCACCGGATCCGCCACTGTGATCTCCTCGCGCGGGTTCGCTAGCTGCCGAGCACTTCGACGAAGCACTCCTCGAGCACGTCTGCGCCCTCCATCATAGCATCCTCCTCGATGACGATCGGCGGCGCGATCTTGAGGTACGGACCGATCGACGACATCACGATGAGACCCTTCTGCGCGGCCTTCTCGATGATCAAAGGCGGAATGTCGGCTCGCAGCTCGCGCGTTCTCGCGTCACGCGGCAAGAAGCACCAGGTCATCCCGACGCCGTGCAGCTCCAGCGTGGCGGGATAGCGCTGCTGGATCCGTGCGAGCCGCGACCCGAGCAGGTCACCGAGCCGAGCCGCGCGTTCCCACAGCCGCTCCTCGAGGATGAATTCCACCGTCGCGAGCGCCGCAGCGCACAATAACGCGTTGCCCGAGTGCGTGCTGTTCAGGCTTCCCTCGACGTCGACGAGCTCCCGCCGGCCGACCAGCGCGGACAGCGGCACGCCGTTGGACAGGCCCTTGCCCAGACACATGAGGTCCGGAACCACCTCGAAGTGCTCGCCCCCGAACAGCTTGCCCGAGCGTCCAAAGCCACTCTGGATCTCGTCGAAGATCAACAGCGACTTGTTGGCGCGCGCCCAGCCTTGCATCGCCTGGACGTACGACTTCGGGGCCAGGCACGACGACCAGCCCTGGTACGGCTCGAGGATGAACCCCGCGATGCTCGCCGTATCCACACCCGACGCGAGCAGCTTGCCGAGGCTCTGCTCGAAGCAGCCGCCATCGCACCGGTGCTCCGGTGACCTCACCCACTCGCACTCGCCCGGCATCGGGAATGGCATGTGATGGATGTTCGGATCGACCGTGCCGATCCACGACTTCATCCCGTCGTAGCCGCTCAGCGTCCGTGCCCCCAGCGTCTTGCCGTGAAAGCCCCGCTGGAACGCGATGATCTTCGTGCGGCCCGGCGACGTCTTGCGGCCATGCATCCGCGCGAGCATCAGCGCCGCCTCGATCGACTCCGCGCCCGTACTGAACAGCACCGCACAATCGAGTCCAGGCCGGAGCGACGTCAGCAGACTGACCAGCTTGGCCCTGACCTCGGTCGCATACAGATACGAGGATATCAGCGGGCGATCGAGCGCCGCCTTCATCGCCGCGATCAGCTTGGGATTGCCGTGGCCGGAGTTCATCGAATATGCGTTTGCAGCAAAATCGATCCAGCAATTGCCGTACGGGTCCCAGACCTGGAATCCCTCCGCCCGATCGAAGACCACCAGGGGCCCGTCTGCCCACATCGATCGCGGCTCGCTCGCGTGGAGCCGGGCCAGCAGCGGCAGCGACTCGGGCACCGGGAACGGCGTCATGATGCGTCGGTACTTCGTCTCGACGTGCGGCACGTCTCGCGGCGTCAGCTCGAATCGTACGCCCGGTATGTGGTCCGGAAGCGGGCTCTCGCTCACGACAATGCCTCCTCTGGGCTGCTGCGAAGCACCCGAAGCACCCAGGCTCCCACAAGGTGCCGTCGTCAGCAATGGCTGGGCGTCGTCGATGAAGTGATGCAATATCGACAACAACAACCATGACGAGCTCGACCGATCCGGCCAATGTCCTTACCGCCGAGTTTCAAACGCCCATCCTGCAGCCCATCCAGCTGTGGGATCAGACCCTACGCGACGGCGAGCAGACCCCCAAGCTGGCGTTCACCCAAGACGAGAAGATCGAGCTCGCTCACGCCATCGATTCGCTCGGCGTGTTCGGCATGAACGTCGGCTATCCCGCGGTGTCCGCCTACGAGGCCGAGACCGTGCGCAAGATCGCCCGCCTCGGGTTACGCGCCGAGCTCGCGACGACGTCGCGATTGGTCCGCGAGGACGTCGATGCCGTGGCCTCGGTCGGCGTCCAGTGGGCGTTCACGTTCGTCTCGCTCTCTGACTGGCACATCCGCGACAAGCTCAACACCACCGAGGAGAAGCTGCTCGAGAAGGTCTACGACGTCATCCCCTACGCCATCTCGAAGGGCCTCAAGGTCGCCTTCGCCATCGAGGACGCCACCCGCACGCCGATGCCGCGAATGCTCAAGTTCATCCAGGCCGCCGAGGAAGTCGGCGCGAGCTGCATCCGCATCTGTGACACCGTCGGAATCCTCACCCAACGTCCACCCTGCGCTTCATCGCGGCCCTGCGTCCCGCCGTGCGCACCAACCTCTGCATGCACTTCCACAATGACCTCGGCATGGCCACCGCCAACACCATGCAGCGCTCGCAAGGCGCTCGACGCGCTGCGCGCGCGCCTCGCGAACGGCACCTTCCCCGAGCTCTACGACTTCAACGTGCAGTGGGGTTACGACATCGGCGCATTCCGAAACGTCGACCCGGACAGCTTCGCGCTCGCCAACGACGGCGCCGGCAATTACCGGCTCCTCTGCGCTGACGGGGCGGTGCGGAGCTGGTCCCACGACGAAGGCGGGTCGATGGAGGACCACAACAGCTTGGCCTCGCTCGACGACGCGATGGCGTGCCTCGTCCACTACGCCGCCGTGCGAGAGGAGCACGTGCCACTCGACGACGTCCGCTCCCTCTTCGAGGAGAAAGGCGCCGACAACGGGTGGTCCTTCTTCCTGGAGATCCTCGAAGACGTGTGACGCGCTCCGCGAACCAGGAGATCCACGCTTCACGCGATCCCGAGACGCGCGACGCAGCCAATCGCGTCGTTTCCTCGAGCTCGCTCGAGACGCTCCAGCTTCGGCCTTCAGGGACCGCGCGACAGGGTTCTGGAGAAGGACTGCCCCTCGATCCGCGTCTGCTTGCCGACGTCCTCGTAGGCGTCGTCGGAGCAGACTCCCACGAGGACGCCTCGATCTCCGGCGAGCCAGTCCGCGTGACTCCCCAAACTCACGTCAGCCTCCGGCGCCAATCCGGAAAACGCGCTTCACCGATCGGCGATCAGAAGCGGCACTGCAACGTGGCGTTGACGCCGAGCTGGTTGAACTCGCCGAACACGTACTTGAAGTTCGAGGAGTCGGGGTCGTCGCCCTCACGCTCGAACCGCGACTGGTTGGGGTCGTAGCTGTAGAAGACCTCGAGGACCACCGTGTAGATCCGGCCGAAGTCGATCTTGCCGCTACCCTTGACCGCGAACTGCGGCGCCGCTGATTTGCCTTCAGGCAAGATCGTGATGAGCGTGTCGATGTTGTTGTTCCGGATCACCGCGGTCGACTTGCTGGTCGCCGTCGTGTCGCCCGGAATGCCCTTCTCGCTGGTCAGGGTCGCCGGCTGTTCGACACCCACGATCGCGCCGAGCGTCAGCCAGTCACCCCAGTTCTTATCAAAGCCGATCGCGGCGAACAGGTTCGGCTTGATCTTGTACTCCTCGGGGAAGTCCGAGTACGGCGGCAGGCTCGGCTGCGAGTGCAGGATGAACGCGAGATCGCGGAAGCTGAGGTCGGCGCGGAGCCGGATCCTGTCCTTCTTGACGCGGACGTTGACGTCGCCGGCGAAGCCCTTCTGGATCACGGTGTCGCCGATCGCGCCCGGGTCCTTCAGGGTCTGGCCGAGCATCGTGACCTCGCCCTGCGCGAGCCACGACAGGCCACCCGGGTACTTCTCCGGGTTGAACAGCGGGCTGACGCGCTCGCCGTTGTACTTGTAGAGCCGGTAATCGACCGACGACCGCGGCGACATGCCTTGGTTGATCGACGCCTGGGCCGACACGCCGAACAGCTGGACCTTCTCCTGCTGGACGTCCTGCAGCTCGTTGTAGCCGCGGTCGAAGTACCCACCGTTGACCTCGAGCCGGACGTTCGGCGCCGGGTCGATGCCGGCACCCGCGAGCACGGCGACCGCACCCTTGAGCTCGCCATCATTGGGATCGACGAGCGTGCTGCTCTTGGCGCCGATGAACCCGTAGAACCCGTTGGTGTCGTACTGCAGCTTCACGCCGGGCGTCGACGAACGCGACCGCCGGTATTCCGGCGAGCCGCCCCACGACAGCCGGTAGCTGTAGCCGAGCCGGAACCGGTCGGACGACACCGGGAACGCGGTGAGGCTGATCCGGGTCGGATCCTTGTGCGTCGGATCCTTCCAGTTCGAGATCGTGATGTACGTGCCCGCGTCGGCGAGCGCGATGTTGGTCTCGGTCAGCTCCTGGATCCGGAGGACGAACGCGCCCTCGGCCTGGAGGTGGCCGCGCGAGTAGCTGCGATACGCCACCGCATGGTTCAGGGTCTCGAAGCCCGAGAACCGGGTGTCGTAGTTGTCGAAGAACAGGACGCCGAGCGAGTTCGGCACGCCGAATCGCCAGCCCGGCGCGCTCGGGATCGTCTCCCCCGGCTTCGCGAGGATGTTCTCGTGGGTCACCGTGAACGCGAGGCGGGTATCCATGAACCCGCTCGAGCCCGTGAGGTCTGGATCCTTGTCGGCGGGAAC
>JBKJUF010000036.1:0-29026 GCA_046590445.1 Kofleriaceae bacterium | reverse complement strand
CGACGATCGCGACGATTGGCTCGTCGGACATCGGGATCACGGCGGGCTCCGACGCACCGACGCCGACGCCGGCCCCCGACACGACGACGACGACGACGACGATGACGACGACGACGGCGGCCGCCGCCGACGAGCTGAAGGTCGGCGATCGGGTCACTGCGATGTGGTCGAACGGTCGCTGGTACCCCGGCAAGATCGTGGCGATCAAGAACGGCGCCTACGACGTCAACTTCGACGATGGCGACAAGGGCCGCGGCATGCCCGCCTCCAAGGTCAAGAAGCGCACGCCGAGCACGAGCACCGGCGGCACCACGACGTCGCGCCGGCCGCCGGCCAACGATGGACCGTGCCCCGGACCGGGCATGACCCGGCGCTGCAACGGCGTGTGCGTGAACATCCAGGAGAACAGCAACCACTGCGGCGGCTGCAACAACCGCTGTCCGAGCGGCAAGCGCTGCGACGGCCACATGTTCTGCCGCGACGCCGAAGGCAATCTGTAGCGACCTGGCAGCTGTTAGGCTGCGCCGCGTGACTCGCGTCTTCGGTCCCGGCAGCTCGGCGCGCGTGTTGACGCGTGTACTGGCCATCGCGCTCGCGCTCGGCGCGTCCGACACCGCGAACGCCGCGCCGCGGTCAACGACGACCTCGACCTCCGCGGCGTCCTCGTCGACCTCCGCGGCGTCCTCGTCGACCTCCGCGTCCTCATCGAGCTCCGCCGCGTCGACCGCGAAACCCAGGCCCAAGGCCAAGCGCAAGCGACCACGCCAGCCCCGCGTCCGCAGCACGGTCGATGGGGCGACCACGCCAGCGTATCGCTATGGCGCGATGTCCGGCGCTGACTGCGAGGCCGAGCTCGTCAAGCGCGGGATCTCGTTCGCGTCCGAACCGTCGCCCGGCGTGCTCGCGCCGGTGCGGCTCACCGGGCCGCTTCGTGGTGTCACGTTTCGCACGAACCTGTCCGAGAGCGCCCGCGCCGTCACCCGGTGGGAGATCGCGGACTGCCGGCTGGTCCTCGCGCTCGATGACTTCGCCGCGATGCTCGCGAGCCACGACATCGTCGAGGTCCGCCACTACTCCATGTATCGCCCGCCGTCCAAGCGCTGGCCCGATGGCAGGATCGCCGGTCAGCACGCCGGGGCCCTCGCGCTCGACGCCGCGCTCTTCATCGATCGCGACGGCAACAAGATCGATGTCGACGACGACTGGCATGGCCGGATCGGCGCGCGGACCTGCGGCCCGGACGCGCGGCCGCGCCGCAAGACGCCCGCGTCACTGAAGCTGCGCGAGCTGCTGTGTGAGACCGCGAGCCAGCGGCTGTTCAACGTGATCCTGACGCCGAACCACAACCGCGGCCACAAGAACCACTTCCACCTCGAGGTCACCGCGGGCGTGCGGTGGTTCATCGTCGACTGACGAGATAGACTGACGAGCTCGATCACTTCGGGATCGGGAAGCCGCGCTTCTCGAGTAGCGCCTTGACGTCGGGATCACGGCCGCGGAACTGGCGATAGGCCTCGGTGCGATCGGTCGTGTTGCCTGGTGCGAGGATGAACCTTCGCATCTTGTCGGCGGTCGGCTTGTGGAACACGTCGCCGGCCTCGTGGAACGCCTGACGGGTGTCGGCGTCCATCACCTCGGACCACAGGTAGCTGTAGTAGCCGGCGGAGTACGAGTCGCTCGTGAACAGGTGGTTGAACTGTGGCAGCCGGTGCCGCATCGCGACCTCCTTCGGCGCGCCGATCGCGGCGAGCGTCTCGCGCTCGAAAGCGTCGACGTCGATCGACTCCGCCTTCATCGTGTGCAGCTTCATGTCGAGGATCGCCGACGTCAGGTACTCGACGGTCGTGTAGCCCTGGTTGAACCGCTTCGCGGCCTCGACCTTGTTGATCAGCGCCTGCGGCATCGGCTTCTTGGTCTTGTAGTGGAGACCGTAGCGATCGAGCACCGGCCGCGTCAGCACCCACATCTCGTGGACCTGCGACGGATACTCGACGAAGTCGCGCGGCGTGCTCGAGAGCCCGGGGTAGTTGACCTCGGAGAGCAGGCTGTGCAGCGCGTGCCCGAATTCGTGGAACAGCACCTGCGCGTCGTCGAGCGAGATCAGCACGGGCTCACCCGGCGCGCCCTTCACGAAGTTGTTGTTGTTCGAGGTGATCGTCGAGAGCCGCTTGCCGGTGAACGTCTCGTGGCTCCGATACGTCGACGCCCACGCGCCCGAGCGCTTCGCCGCACGCGCGAAGTAGTCGCCGTAGAACAGCCCGCGAAACGCGCCGGTCGCCTTGTCCTTGACCTCCCAGACCCGCATCTCGGGGTGAAAGACGGGCACCTTGCCGGTGATCTCGATGAACGTCAGGCCATAGAGCTGCTCGGCCATCCAGAACGAGGCCTGCACCATGTTGTTGAGCTCGAAGTACGGCTTCAGCGCGTCCTGATCGAGCGCGTACTTCGCCTTGCGGACCTTCTCGGCGTAATAGAGGTAGTCCCACGGCTCGATCGCGCCCTTCATGCCGTCGCGCTTCGCGACCTTCTGCATGTCGACGACCTCCTCGTTCACGCGCGCCACCGCCGCCGGCCACACCTGGAGCATCAGCGCATCGGCCTTCGCCGGGTCGACGGCCATCGTGTTGAACATCCGCCAGTGCGCGTGGGTCGCGTAGCCGAGCAGCGTCGCGCGCTCGCCGCGGAGTGCCACGATCCGCGCGATCAACTTCTTGGTGTCGTTCGCGTCGCCGTTGTCACCGCGCTTCTTGAACGCCCGCCAGACCCGCTCGCGCAGGTCACGGCGGCTCGACGACGTCAGGAACGGATCGACGCTCGACCGCGTGTTGACGACGACCGACTTGCCCGCGAGCTTGCGCTCCTCGGCGGCTGCCTTGTACGACGCGCGCAGCGACGCCGGTAGCCCGGCGAGGTCGGCGGGCTTGTCGAGGACGACCCACGTGTTCTCGTCGGCGAGGACCTTGTTGCCGAACTCGGTGAACAGGGTGGCGAGCTGCTGGTTGATGCTCCCGAGCTCGGTCTTCTGCTTCGCGGTCAGCTTCGCGCCCTTGTTGACGAACCGGTCGTGGGTCAGCTCGACGAGCCGTTTCTGCTCGGCGGTCAGGCCGGTGTCGCGCGCGGCGTACACCGCGGCGATCCGCGCGAACAGCTTGTCGTTGAACGTGATCGCGTCAAGGGCGGCCGTGAGCTTCGGCGACCACTCGCGATCGACCGCCTGGACCTCGGGCGTGTTGAGGTTGCTCGTCATCACCGAGAACAGCGTCCCGGCGCGATCCTCGTGGCGACCGGCATCTTCGAGCGCCGCGATCGTGTTCGCGAAGGTCGGCGGCTCGGGGGTGGTCGCGATCACGTCGATCTCGGCGGTGAGCAGCGCGACGCCCGTGGTGAACGCCGGGCCGAACCCGTCGACCGTGACCTTGTCCCAGGGCGGCACGCCCTCGTATGGACCGCCCCACGCCGCGAGCATGACGTTGGCATCGGCGGCGGTACGCAGGCGGGCGACCTCGGCCTTCGCCTGGTCGTGGGCCGCGAGCATCGGGTTTGTCGGTGGCGTCGCGATCGGCTCCGATCGCTCGGGGGGGGGCTCCATCCGCGTCTCCTGTGGAGCGGGCGCGGAGCGGCAAGCGAACAGGAACACGAGGACAAGACAAGCGGAGCGACGCATGGCCCGCAGCTAACCACATCTCTCCCGATCTCGGGACCACATCGCCACCCTCACGGATACGGGATGCTCGAGCCTCGTTGGCCTGCGCCGACCGACGATGCCGTCGACGACGAACGTCCATCGAGCTGCTGACCGACGGCACGTCAACCGATGGCGACGGTAAGCGTCAGCGTCGGGCTGCTGCTCGCGGCCTGCGTCGCTTCCTCGCGCGCGTGAAACGCCGCCCACCACGCTGTCGCCTCGGGTTCGGGCCAGTCGCCGGCCGGCGCGATCGCACGGAGCTGCACCGCGAGCGCGGTCGCCGACGGTCGCTCGTCGGGCGCCTTCGAGAGGCAGCGCATGATCACATCGTCAAGGATCGACGAGACATGGGTCGCGGTGGCCTGCGACGGCGGCACCGGCACGCTTCGCACGTGCTGGATGCAGATCTCGATCGCGGTCTTGCCCTCGAACACGCGCTTGCCGGTGAGCAAGAAGTAGCCGACCAGCCCGAGCGCGTACAGATCGGCAGCGGAGCCGAGCCGCTCCGGATCCGTGATCGCCTCGGGCGCGACATAGGAAGGCGTACCAAGGATCACCTGCGTCGACGTTCCGGTGTCGGTCGTGATCTCCTTGACGAGGCCGAAGTCGACGACCTTCGCGACGTCGACCATCGCACCGCGCTCGCAGAGGATGATGTTCGCTGGCTTGATGTCGCGATGGATGATGTTGCGGGTGTGTGCCTCGTGGAGCGCGCCGCATACCTGGACGAGGATGTTGACGACGCGGTCGACCGGCTGTGCACCGTAGGTGTGGACGAGGCGCTCGAGATCGATGCCGCCGAGGTACTCCATCGCGTAGTAGAAGATGCCGTCTGGACTGCGGCCGTAGTCGAAGACGGCGACGGTGTTTGGGTGCGTCAGCTGGCTCATGTGCTGCACCTCGCGTTCGAAGCGATCGAGCATCCCGGCGCCGACGCGCTCGGGCAGCAGCAACTTGATCGCGGTGGGCCGGCGCAGCAGCGCGTGGCGCGCTTGATAGACGACGCCCATCCCGCCCTCGCCGATCTTGCGATCGAGCGTGTACTGTCCGAGTTGCATCGCCGCGGTCACGTGCTTGCGCAGCCCGTAGGTCGTCTGCGAGCCGGCCGCCGCGAGCGCGGCGACCACGAGCCCGATCAGGAACACAGCACAGACCAGCGCGGCGCCCGGGAGGTCGAACTGCCCGGCGACGGCGATCAGGGCCGCCGCGAGCACATACGGCGCCATCGCGAGGCCCGACACCACGGCGGTCCGTTGCCCGCTGCTCGGCACCACGGTCGCGCGCGTCAGCACCATGAAGCAGCCGTAGAGCACGCAGGCGTACGGTGCGGGCCGGAAGTCCATCGAGAGGTACGCGGCGGCTGCGAGGATGATGCCGGTACCGCCGGCATAGAAGGCGTCGATGCCGTTGAGCACCGGCATCGCGAGCGGCCTGCGCACGAGGAAGCGCCGCCAGATCACCGCGAGGATCACGAGCCCGCCGCCGGCGAGCGCGAAGATCGTATCGTTGTGCGCCGGCTCGAGCGCCGGGTAGAGCCGGTACAGCAGCGTGAGGAACGCGAGTAGCGCCGTGAAGCTCCAGAACATCAGGCTCGAGAACACGACGAGCCGCGACTGGAGATACGCCCGCGCCTCTTCCTCGTTTGACGCCGCTCGCCACGGCACGCGAACCGCGGCACGCGCGCGCGAAGGCCGGGCGCCCTGTTTCGCCTTGATCACGTCGTGCACGCTGCCCCCGAGGCGATCATCCCATGGCGCGACCCTCAGGTGCTGGTGAGCGCCTTGCGAGTACCATCTCCTCAAGCCCGGCCGCGCCGGCCCACGCCATCAGCCCGAACGCCTCGAGCCACGCGGCGGCCCACGTCAGCTGAGCGCCGGGGAGCCACGTGCAGAACACGCCGAACAGCGGGAACAGGAAGATGAAGAGCATCACGCAGAGCGCGCTGCACATCGCGACCAGCTCCTGACCACGCGAACCGCGCGCGTACGTCCACAGCAGGAACACCGCGAGCGGGATCGTGATCACGAGCCAGGTCAGGGCGAGAACCGCGACCGCGAGCACGAGCGGGGGGAGCACGCGACGGAGCGGGGGAGCGAGCCGCCACAGCAGCGGCATCAGTCCGAGCAGCGCGATCGGGATCATCAACCCGGCGAGTCCGGACTCGAGCGGCGTCTCCTCGTGACCATGACAGTCGCGCAGCTGTGGCAGGAACAGGCAGCCGACCATCAGTGCCGAGCCAGGCAGCGTGGTCGACCATGCAAGGGCATCGCGGAATCGACGGGGCATGCGGTCGTGAACAGCACCGCGCGTACCACGCGACCGCATCATCGATGATGCAGGCGTCGCCAGTGATCTGGCCAAGGTCGACGCGAGGTGACGAGCGCATTACGCAGGCGCGCAACCCTGAGCGCGTCGCGCCGGCACCACGGGACACGACTTGGTTGTCGCGTTCGCGCCGCGCGAACCCGGCGCTCACGGCGTGCAAGCCGCGCGGTTGCCGCATACGACGGGCGTGTTGGTAGGGCATTCACCCGGCAAGACGCCAGCGTTGACAAGGCTCCCGAGGCACCGCAAAGTCCCCAGGTTCCACGCCCGAGGTCCCCATGTTGCAGCTCTCGATGACCCGCCTGTTCTGTCTCCTGCTCGCCACCGCCGCCGTCGGCGCGTGCGATCGAAGCCCGACGCGCGATGCCTCGGCGAAGCCCGGCGTGTCCGCCGCGAAGGCAACGACCTCGCCCGGGCCGGCCGGCAAGACGTTCGGCGCGGGCGTCAAGCTCACCGAGACGACCCCGATCGACGCGATCCTCGCCGAGCCCGCGAAGTTCCACGGCAAGACCGTCCGCGTCGAGGGCATGATCACCGACGTCTGCCCGAAGCGCGGCTGCTGGTTCGAGCTCGCCGGTAGCGGCCCCGGCCAGAAGCTGCGGTTCAAGGTCACCGACGGCGAGATGGTGTTTCCGATGGATGCGAAGGGGCAGCGCGCGACCGCTGAAGGCGTGATCGCGGTCCGCGAGCTCTCGATCGAGGAATCGAAGCAGCACGCGGAGTACCAGGCCAAGGAGTACGGCATCGCGTACGACCCGGCGAGCATCACGAAGCCGACGAGTGTCGTCCGCATCGACGGCACCGGCGCCGTCCTCCCGTAGCGCGGCATGCGCTGGCGCAAGCTGTTCCGGGCGCTCCACCGGGACATCGGCTACGTCGCGGTCTCGCTGACGATCGCCTACGCAATCTCGGGGATCGCGGTCAATCACATCGAGCACTGGAACCCGAACTACAGCTACGCCAACGAGGCGTTCGACCTCGGGCCCCTCCCCGCCGGCACCCTCGGCGAGCAGGAGGCCTTCGTGGTCACCAAGCTCGGCCTCGATCGCCGCTCGGTGCGCGGCCACTTCCTCGAGACCGCGACCGAGCTGCGCGTGTTCCTCACCGACGGGCAGGAGGCGCGCCTCGACGTTCGCACCGGCCGCGGCCGGCTCAAGTCGCTCGCGAAGCGCGCGGTGTTCTTCGAGGTCAACGCGCTACACCTCAACAACCTCAAGGGCATCTGGACGTACATCGCCGACATCTTCGCGCTCGCGCTGATGGTGCTCGCGATCACCGGGATGACGATGATGAAGGGCGATCGCGGGCTCGCCGGCCGCGGCAAGTACTTCGTCGGCGCCGGGCTCATGATCCCGATAGCGTTCGTCATCTACCTGTACAGCGCGTGACAGTCGTCGCACCGACAGATCGCGTTCTGGGGCACGCTGCGGTGATGAAGCGGCTCGCGCTCGTCGCATCGGCGGCAGCCGCGTGTGGGGGTCCGACGAGTGACGACGTGACCAGGCCGTATACCGGCGAGATCCGGCGCTTCGTCGTCGATCGCATCACGGTCCGCACGACTCCGAGCAGACGACGCGGTTCGGCGCCGACCTCGACGGCAACGGCACGCTCGATCACAAGCTCGGGCTGGTGACCGCGCTGCAGCTCGAGGGCATGGAGGTCGACCTCGATGCCGACGGCCTCGGCGGCTTCGACGCGGTCATCCGCGGCGGCATCCGCGAGGACGTCGCGCGGACCGCGGCGTACGCCGGGCTCGTCGAGATGTTCGAGACCGAGCCCGAGCGCCACCTCGTGTTCCAGCGCCAGGTCGACGCCGACCACGACGGCACGATGTCGATGGCCGAGCTCGCCGACTCGGTGTTCGCGCTGCTCGTCGTCGGCACCTGCGCACCCGCGAGCTGCAGTCATGGTGTCCGCGATGGCTTCGAGAGCGACGTCGACTGCGGCACCGCGTGCGCTGCGTGCGCGCTCGGCGGTCTGCGCGGCCGACTGGGACTGCGCGAGCGACGCGTGTGATCACGGTGCGGCGAGCACCGGCCGCACCGTCACGCCGTGAACGCGACGAGCTGCAGACGCGTGCGCGATCAGAACGGGATGTCGTCGTTGTCGCGGTTGCCGGCATCGCCTGGCCGGAAGTCGTAGTCGCGCGGGACGACGACCGCATCGCGCGGATCGGCGCCGTCGTTCGAGCGACCGCGGCCACGGCCTGCGCCCTGGCTCGCCGGCACGACCTTCCACACGTCGAGGCTGTTGAAGTACTTCACCTCGCCGGACGGGCTGCGCCACTCGCGGCCGCGCAGGCTGAACTCGATCGAGACGTGATCGCCGACGCTGAGGCCGTCGAGCTGCGCGCACCGATCGCCGGTCAGCTGGAACAGCACCGTCTGCGGATACTTCGGGTTGTCGGTCATCTCGATCACGAACTCGCGCTTCGAGAACCGTTCGGACACCTGCTTCGTTTCGAAGATGGTGTGGAGCTTGCCAGTCGCTTCGATACCCATGTCACGCAGGCTACGCCCTGGGTCCGACATCGAAGCTCGACGGCGTCGTCACGGCGACGCCAGGACGACGCCAGGACGACGATAATCCCAGCAAGACCGGTCCGAAGCTGGGGCCCAGGCGCCCTGACTGAGGCGTCACCGAATTCGGGGTGGACTTGGCGTTCTAGTCGCTATCCAGCGGACAAGCTTCGAGAGTTCGTCACGACGCACCCGGACGACGCCGTACGCCGACGGGCGTGCGCAAATGCGCTCACCGACACCTTCTGAGACGCCTGCTAGCTTTACCAATGGTGCGCCTCGTTGTTGTACTGACCTTGACGCTCCTGGTTGGTTGTCGCAGCGTGCAGTCGGGAGCGGCGAACGAGCCGGTCGATGTCGAGGCGCTGCCCGAAGCAAACCGCCGCCTCACCGAAGGCGAGCGCACGTTGCTCGAGCCGATCTTTCGCGACGGCATCGACTACGAGGCGGTTCGCATCATCCACGCCGCGCATCCGTTCCAGCCGGCCGACACGTACATGGCACCGAACGGCCACATCTATGCTCCCGGCAGACTGTATCGCGAGGACTGGGCCGCGCCCACGGTGTCTCCGGTCGCACGCGCCGAGCTCGTCCACGAGATGACGCACGTGTGGCAGCACGCGAACGGGATCGACGTGATGGTGTACTGCCTCGAGGAGCTGCTGCAGCACGGCGGCGATTACGAGGCAACGTATCCGTACACGCTCGTCGATGGCCGCGATCTCGCGGACTACGGCATCGAGCAGCAGGCCAGCATCCTCGAGGATCACTACCGGATCGCCGTCGAGGGGCTCTACCCAGTCGAGCTCCAGAATCGCGACGTCAACCTCGCGGAGCGCCGCCGCCTGTTCGCCAGCGTGCTCGCGCGGTTTCACGCCGACGCGCGATACGCACGCACCGCGAACGCGCGCTGACTCCGATCCGACCAGAATCGGCGCATGGTGCGCCGTGACGACGACGACGCTGCTTATCGGAGCGCGAGCGTCGCCGGCGTCCAGTTGCGAGCTCGCCGTGCGGTCCGTGTCGCGACGTCCTCGGCATCGTACGCGGTAAACTGCGACTCCGCGCCGGTGAAGTCTGCGGCGCGCACGAGGACCTCGAGGTTGATCACCGCACGGTCCGGCTCGCCGGGTTCGTACGCGGCCACGAACACGCCGCAGGTGCGGCACACCAGGAAATCAGCGAGCTGCAGGCCGAACCGGTAGCGGCTCGCGCTGTCGGCGTGCGCGAGCTCGACGGTCACGTGGCCGGCCGGATCGGACGTGTAGCGCGGCCGGTGCTTCGCGCAGAACGAGCAACCACAGGTACGCACGGGCAGGTCGGCGGGGTCGCGCGCCGTCGCGAGCCGGACCGCGAGCGCGCCGCAGTGACAGGAACCCTCGAGCACGCCACGACGATAGCAAGTCGTGCAGGCTACGGGATGTACTCGACGCCGATCGACGGAAAGATCGGCAGGCCGCGGGTGTAGCTGCGGACGGTGTAGTCCTCGTTGTAGGTGACCCCCTCGGCGTTGCGGCGGTTCGTGACGTTCTGGATGTCGAGGTAGAGGTTGAGGATGCCCCACGACCGGCGCCACGTTCGATCGAGGCGGAGATCGAGCTGGAAGAACGACGGCAGGCGCGAGGACAGGATCGGGCCGTCGATCGCGATGTAGTCGCCGTCGGCGTCCATCGTCGCGCCGGCGATCGGCGTGAACGGGTTGCCGGTCGCGTAGCGAAAGCGGCCGCCGGCACGCCAGTGCTTGCCGAGGGCCGTGGTGCCGACCACGGTGAGCGTGTGCGGCTGGTCGAGGACGTACGGGAAGTAATCGGGGCCGCGGGTGGGGTTCTGACGCAGCGAGCGACCGTAGGTATATGCGACCCATCCGGTCCACGAGCCGCGGTTGCGGCGCGCGATCAGCTCGAGTCCGTAGGCGTAGCCGCGCCCGATCGCCTCGCGATAGGAGTACGAGCCGAACTGCGCGTCGACGAGCTCTCGGCTGATGCCGAGGGCGCCGCCCGAGTCGGTGCCGCCGTTCGCCGAGATCGGCGTCGCGCCGGTGACCGCGTCGACGGGGAGCTGGCGCAGGTGCTGGTAGTACACGGTGGCGGAGACTTCGTTATCGTCGGCGACGATCGCCTTGCCGCCGAACGCGAGCTGGGCGGCGGTCGAGCCGAGCATCGGCTGCTCGCGCATGAAGATCGGATCGAGATCGGTGATCAGCGGAGGCTCGTGGTAGAGGCCCGCGGACTGCGTGAGCTCGATGTGATGCGGCAGCTGCTCGTGGATGACGATGCGCGGATCGAGTGACCACTGGTCGGAGAGGCCGATGTGATCGCCGCGCAGGCCGGGGCGGATCTCGATCTTGTCGTTCGCCACGAACCACGACTGCTCGATCCACGCGCCGAGGTCGGCGGTCCACCGCGTCAGCGAGCGGCGAAGGACCATGTCGGGGGTCGGGTCCGACGGGCTCGGCGGCGGCGTGTTGATGATGTCGTAGGCATGGCGCGAGCCGCCGCCGTCGAGGCCGAACGACAGCGTGCCGCCGAACAGTGGCGTCGCGACCTCGGCGCGCAGGGTGAGCGGCACGGTCCAGCGATGGAGGCCCTTGTCCTGGTCGTTGTGGTTGGCGCGGCCGTTGACGTCGTCGATGCCGACCGACGGCAGGATCGTCAGCTGGGTCGCGCCGTGCACCGCGCGATAGCGCATGCCGAGCCGCGCGAACCGCGACGTGTACGTGAACGCCTTGGTGTTGCTCGTGTTGATGCCGCCGGTGCTGGTGTCGTCGGGATCGTGGACCAGCCGGAGCTTGTCGTCGGAGACGAACGCGATCGCCATCCACTGGCCATCGCCGGATTCCCATCGCAGCTGCGCGTCGCCGTAGCGCGGGACGATCGCGAGATCGAGGCTCGCGGCCTCCTGGATCGCGTCGAAGTACGAGCGCCGCACGCCCATCAGCCAGCTGCCGCGCGCGGGCCCGGGCCCTTCCGCGATCGCCGCGGCGTGGATCAGGCTGACCTCGCCGCCGACCCGCCAGCGATCACCGCGGCCGGTGCGCGAGGTGACCGTCGCGACGCCGCCGAGGCCGCGCCCGTAGCGCACGCTCGCGCCGCCGGGTTGCAGCGTCAGCTCGTCGACGGCGGCGGTCGGCAAGAACGACGCGATGCCGCCGAAGTGATAGAGCAGCGGGACCTCGATGCCATCGAGGTAAACCTTGGTGTCGCGCGGCGCGGTGCCGCGAAGCGCGAGGCCGCCGAGCCCGAACGGCGTGCGCGCGACGCCGGGGAGGCTCTGCAGTGCACGCAGCGCGTCGTTGCCGGCCCCCGGCAAGTTGCGGATCTCGGTGGTGTCGAGGTGGAGCGGTGGACCGCTCGGCACCCGGCCGCTGACCCGGATCAGCTCGCCCTCGCCGACGGCCGGCACGATCCGGATCGTCAGCTCGTCGCCGACCCGCGCTGATCCGAAGTACGCGCGATAACCATCCGCGATCACGACCACGTCGTGGCGCCCGAACGGCAGGTCCGCGATCGTGAACCGACCATCGTCGTCGCTGCCGGCCTCACCGGCGCCGATCGCGACGAGCGCCCCCGCCACCGGCTGACCGGTCGCATCGTCGAGCACGCGGCCGCTCACCTCGCGCTCGGCGTGAGCGGTGCCAGCGGCCACCACGACGGCGGCGACGACGACAGCGCTCCAGCGACCCGTCACGAGGGCGATGCTACACGGCGCACCCGCCGGCGATCGCCACCAATCGGTTTGCTACAAAGGCGCATGCCCCTGTCGCTGCCAGCCCTCGATCCGCGCGAGCTCGTCCCCCGTACCGGCTCGGGCTATCCCGAGCCGTTTCGATCCCGCGTCCTGCCGCGCGAGAAGCGGGCGCTCGGCGACGCGCTCGGGTTGACGACGATCGGCGTCAATCTGACGACCTTGCCGCCGGGCAAGGAGTCCGCGATGCGGCACTGGCACACGCGCGAGGACGAGCTGGTGTTCGTCGTCGAGGGGGAGGTCGTGCTAGTCACCGACCAGGGCGAGCAGGTGCTGACCGCGGGCACGTGCGCCGGGTTCCCGGCAGGAGTCGCAAACGGCCACCAGCTCGTCAACCGCAGCGATCGGCCCGCGCGCTACCTCGAGATCAGCAACCGCGATCCCGAGGACGCCGCGGAGTATCCAGACGTCGATCTCGCCTATCGCGACGAGGCGTTCACGCACAAGGACGGCACGCCGTACTAGACGCAACGCCGCTCACGTTAGCGGCCTCGCTCGTTGCGTCCTCGCACGCCCTCGCCAGATTGGCCGCCAAGGCGCCGAGCACGCCAAGGTTTTTTTCAGGAGAGCGTGCTCGCGGCGGTAGCACGAGAGAGCGGAAGTCTAACCCTTGGCGATTTGGCGCCTTGGCGGCCAATCTGGAACCGGGAAGCGTTTTGCGAACGCATCGCTAACCAAGTGAGCGGCATTGGTACTAGACCGCGCGCCACGCCGACGTCAGCACGCCGACGATCGCCGCAAACCAGTCGGTCGCCGCGATCAGCACCGCGAGCCCGAGCACGATCGGCGCGAGTCCCGGGCCATCCCGCGCGGGATCCCAGAACCCGAGCACGAGGACGAGCGCGATCGCCGCGAACAGTCCAAGCGCGACCCAATGCTCCTTGACGTCGAACCACCGCGCAGCCTTCGCGGCCTGCTTGACCACCGTTGCGACCTGCTCGGCTTCGTGGCCCGGCGACCGCTCGCGCGCGGCGATCTTGGCGAGCTCGCGATCGTGGGCCGATCGCTCGGCGACGATCGCACTCGCGTTCTCGAGGTAGGCGGTGCGGACCTCGACCTTGTACGTCGGGTACAAGATGTTGCCGGCGATGAACGCGGCGGCGTGAAGCGCGAGCACATACCACGCGAACCGCTTCACGGCGCGTCGCTTGCCGGACTGACCGCGCAGGTACCGGCGCAGCCAGATCACGAGGTGCGTTGCGGCGCCGACTGCCGCGACCCCGAGCCCGGTGTGGAGCACGAGCATCCAGCGCGCGGCGGAGTCGGTCAGCACGCCGACAGCCTACCGAAAACGGACGAGGCCCGGATGGGGCCGGGCCTCTGATTCGCCGCTGCCGCGCCTCAGCGTTGTGCAGGGAGGGGTGCTCCACACCGGGTGGCGTGGAAGGCGCGATCGGCGCGTCGGGTGACGCGCACTCTAAGCAAACGAGGCCAAAGGGAGATCAAGAGTGCGTGGCGCTGTGTCGGCGGATGAACGTCGGGACGTCGAGCTCGCTGTCAGTATCGATCTCGCCGGAGAGCACGGCCTTCATGCTCGGTCGCGACTGCGCGCGCTTGCGGTCCGGGTGGACCAGCGGAGCGCCGTCGACTGGCGACGGACCCGAGCCCGATGCCAGGCGCGCGGAGGGATCACCCTCCGGAACGGGATCGATGAGGTTGGCGAGCGCTCGCTCGATGTGATCGCCGTTGTCCCACTCGACGTCGATCTCGGGCTCGTCGATCACCTGTGCCGGCTGGCGGCGGGTCATCGCCTGGAGCGGCGCCGGGTAGTCCTTGGTGATCTGGGTCGAGACATCGTACGGCATCGTGATCTGCGGCGAGCTCACGCGGCGGTTGCCGTTCGGTGCGACGTGCGCCGGGGCGTGGTGCTCGGGGACGATCATCTGGGTCTTGCTCGCGCGGTCGAAGCCCGTCGCGATCACGGTGATGCGGACCTCCTCGGAGAGGTTCGGATCGATCACCGAGCCGAAGATGATGTTCGCATCCTCGTGCGCGGCCTGCTGGATCAGCGACGACGCCTCGTTGACCTCGTGGAGCGTCAGGTCCGGTCCGCCGGTGATGTTGATGAGGATGCCGGTCGCGCCTTCGATCGAGACGTCCTCGAGGAGCGGCGAGCTGATCGCGGTCTCCGCGGCCTCGGTCGCGCGGCGCTTGCCGGTGCCGATGCCGGTGCCCATCAACGCGCGGCCCATGCCGCTCATGATGGTGCGAACGTCTGCGAAGTCGACGTTGATGAGGCCCGGGACCGTCATCAGGTCGCTGATGCCCTGCACGGCGTTGAGGAGGACCGAGTCCGCCTTGCGGAAGGCCTCGACCATCGACGTGTTCTGACCGACGAGCGCGAGCAGTCGGTTGTTCGGGATGACGATCAGCGTGTCGACCGACTTCTCGAGGCGCTCGATGCCCTCGACCGCCTGCTTCGACCGCTTCTTGCCCTCGAAGCCGAACGGCTTGGTCACGACGCCGACGGTGAGCGCCCCACAGTCGCGAGCGACCTGCGCGATGACCGGGGCCGCGCCGGTGCCGGTGCCGCCGCCCATGCCCGCGGTCACGAACACCATGTCGGCACCCGAGATCAGATCCGCGATCTGCTGCATCGACTCCTCGGCCGCCCGCCGGCCGACGTCGGGGTTCGCCCCCGCGCCGAGGCCCTTGGTCAGCGCGTCGCCGAGCTGGATCTTGTGGGGGGCCATGTTGGCTTCGAGCGCCTGCATGTCCGTGTTGGCGACCACGAACTCGACGCCGTCGAGGTTGCCGCTGATCATGGTGTTGACCGCGTTACCGCCGCCGCCTCCGACGCCGATAACGAGGATCTTTGCGTGACTGACGTCGTCGAATTCGATGAGTGCCATGGTGTTCCTGCTTCCCCCTGGTAGGCCCATATGAAAGTCCCAGGTCTGGTCGGGCAACTTTTTGATCGCAAACGCTGCGGGTTTGTTGCGATCCGGATCTCTCCGCGCATGTATCGTCGCGCGGCGCTCGCGCGAGCGATCAGAACGTCGATCAGAACGTCGATCAGAACATTTCGGCGAGCCGGCTCCACGCGCGCTTGAGCATGCCGGGGCGGTCCATGTCGCGGCTCGGCAGCTGCACCATCTTGCCCTGGTTCGCACCGAACATGACGAGGCCGACGCCGGTCGCGTAGCTCGGCGACCGCACGACATCGACGAGCCCACCGATCCGCGTCGGTGCGCCCCGCCGCGTCGGCAGCCCGAGCACGCGTTCGGCAACCTCGCTGATGCCCTCCATCGACGTCGCGCCACCGGTCAGCACGAGGCCCGCGGCGAGGCTGTCGAAGTAACCAGAGCGCAGCAGCTCCTTCTTGACGTGCTCGAAGATCTCCTCGACGCGCGGCTCGATGACCTCGACCAGCTCGCGGCGCGGCAGCATGCGCGGCGGTCGGCCGCCACTCGATTGCACCTCCATGCGCTCACCGTCGATGACGAACCCGCGCGCCGCGGCACCGTACTTGCGCTTGAGCTTCTCGGCCTGATCGAGCGGCGTACGCAGCACGGTGGCGATGTCATTCGTGATGTGGCCGCCGCCGAGCGGCAGCACCGACGTGTGCACGATCGCGCCGTCGGCGTAGACCATGAGGTCACACGTGCCGCCGCCGATGTCGATCACCGCGACGCCGAGCTCCTTCTCGTCATCCTCGAGGACCGCCTGCGACGATGCGAGCGACTCGAGCACGATGTCGGTGACCTGCAGGTTGCAGCGGTTGGCGCACTTGATGACGTTCTGCGCCGACGCGCACAGCGTCGTCACGATGTGGACCTTCGCCTCGAGGCGGACGCCCGCCATGCCGAGCGGGTCGCGAATGCCGTCGCAATCGTCGACGACGTACTGCTGCGGCAGCACGTGGAGGACCTCGCGGTCCATCGGGATGTTGACCGCGCGGGCTTGCTCGATCACGCGCGCGATGTCGGCCTCGCGGACTTCCTTGTCCTTGACGGCGACGATGCCGTTGGAGTTGAGGCCACGCACGTGCGCGCCCGAGATCGCGGCGTACACCGTCGTGATCTCGCAGCCGGCCATGTTCTCGGCCTCGTCGACGGCTTGCTGGATCGAAGCGACGGTCGCATCGATGTTGACGACATAACCGCGACGCAAGCCCTTCGACGGCGCGGTGCCGATCCCGATGATGTCCACGCCGTCCTCGGTCACCTCGCCGGCGATGCAGGCGATCTTGGTGGTGCCGATGTCGAGTCCGACGATGATCTCGCTGGTCTTGGGCTTTGCCATGTAATGCTTCAGTCCTTCACGAAGGCGACGGTGACGTGATCCGGGCGGTTGTCGAGATGGAGGGTGCGAACGCGCGCGCGCTCGGTGTCGGTGAGCTCGGCCCACACGGCATCGAACGTCCGCATGCGGTCCGCGAGTGCGGCGCCGGCCGTGCCGACGGGCCCGAGCTGGATCGCCGAGCCATGGTCGTACGTGCGCAGGGTCAGCGCATGCTGGGTGTCGAGGTGAAGCTCGCCGATCGCGGGGCGCGAGGGCTCGCGGCGCCACTCGGCGAGCGCATCGAGGGCTGCGAGGATGGCCGCGGAGGTCGTGCGCGGGTCGCGCTGGTACGCCGCGCGAGCGAAGCCCGTCACGACGGGGAGCCCATCGCCATCGCCGGCATCGAGCTGGGTCTTCTTGAACGGCTGGCCGTCGGCGTCGACGAGGTAGAGCTCGCCGAGCTGGACGATCGCGACCGCGACGTGCTCGCGAATCTCGACGACCACGGTGTCGGGGAGCACCCGGTGCGCGGTCGCGGACGCGATCCACGGGTGTGCGCGCAGCGTGTTGGTCAGCGAGCCGAGGTCCGCGGTGAAGATGTTCTCGCCGACCTGCAGTGGCAACGCGGCGCGGATGTCATCGGGTGCGAGGTGCGAGGCGCCGTGAACCTCGATCGAGGCGACCGCGAAGCGCTCGGAGGTCGTCACGAAGCGGTAGCCGAGCCAGATTCCGGTGCCGATCACCGTGACCGCCGAGGCGGCGACGATCGCGGGCAGCGCGCGCCGAACCATGCGGCCGCAGGCGTTCGCGATCTCGGGCGGACGCGGAACGCGGGCCCACAGCGACTGCGGCTTGCGACGGTTCTTGCGGCCGCGAACGGTCAGTCGTGACGATGCGGGAACGGGCGGTGCCGGGCGCCCCTGCTTCGCCCCCGACCGACCAGGTTGATCCATGCTTGGCAAATACGCACGCGCGGATCACCAGAGCAATTTTTCGGCGACACTCCGGATCACTTCGATCACTTCGAGATCACTCGGCGAACTGTCAGAGAAACACCTCCTGAACAGGCGTGCTCCTGTGAACAGCTGAGCCGCGATCACTCGTCGTCGTCGGTGATGAGGACCTCGTCGTCATCGCTCGTCGGACTCGACCGCTACTCGTCGTCGTCGGTGATGATGACCTCGTCGTCATCATCCTCGGGCTCGACCGCTACGGCGCGGGCGCCCTTCTTCGTCGTCTTCTTCGCGACCGGCGCCTCGTCCTCGTCGTCGGAACGATCGACGGCGACCGCGCGCGACTTCTTCGGTGCGGGCTTCGCGGTGCGCGCGGCCTTCTTCGCCGGCGCCTTCTCGGCCTTCGCGACCTTCTCGGTCTTCTCGGCGGCCGACTTCTTCGACCTCTCGGTCTTCTCGGTCTTCTCGGTCTTGGCCGGCTTGGAGCGCGACTTGAAGACCTGCGCGTGCGCGGTCGACCCGGCGGTCACGAGGAACGCGAGCACGAGCGCGAGCGCGAGCAGCCGGCGGGGACCCACGTCGCTATCGTGCCACACCCATCGGGAAGATCCATCGATGAAACCAAGCCGCTGGAATCATTACCGGGGACAGGGCGGCCGCTCGATGACCTCGAGCCGGTGCAGTACGAGCGTCCCGCCCACCGACTTCAGCCCGAACCGGAACTCGCGGTCGTCCGACTTGCACGTGGTCCCGGTACACCGCCGCATCGCGCGGACGAGGTCATCGATCTCGGGGAGCACGAGGTTGTCGCGGGTGACGAGCTCGATCGTCCGGGCGGTATGCGGGTCGCCGTCGCCATCGGTGTCGATCTCGCCGAGCGGATCGTAGGTGATGGTCACGCGCTCGAGGCCCTGCTTCGGGACGAACCCGGGGAGCAACGAGTCCTCGTCGGCGCGCTGCTGCTGCTCGTAGCTCGCGAGCACGCAGAGCGCGCGCATCATCGCGGTGGTGGTCCACATGCGCGGCCGGCGCGGTACGGACCGCTTGTCACCACGGGCCTCGAGGACCCGCGTGGCGGTCGCGGCGACCGTGCAGTCCGTCGCGCTGGCGGCCTTGACGATCGCGCCGCGGACGTCGGCGGGCAGCGAGCCATCCACGGAGATCAGCTCGAACATCGCCTTGGTCCGGGCCTTGGCGTCGAACGCCTCGTCGGTCACCGCGGCGAGGTAGACCGCGCGATGACCGTCGGCGGACAGCACCTCGAGCGCGCCGTCGATCCGATGCTTCACGGCAGCCTCGATCAGGTGTGGCTCGTCGAGCTTGCCGACCGCCGCATTGACGACGTCGCGCTGGCCGGCGCGCCAGCCGATCGCGAGCAGCTCGAGGCGCAGCGCGGGCTGGGTCTCGGGGATCGCCGCGAGCACCGCCTCCACCAGCTCGGACTCGGGCGGCGGGATCGCGGCGATCGCGCGGAACGCGTCACGCACCTTCGGCAGGTCGTCATCCTCCAGCCGGCCGATCGCCCACAGCGCGAGCAGGCGGCGCAGACACGGATCGGACAGCCCGGCGGTGTGAGCCGGGGCGCGCACGTCGAACATCGGCGCCACGCAATCGCGCGCCCGAGATGGAGCGAGCCAGCGAACGCTGGCGAGCGGGGCCGGTGGCGGTGTCATGCAGGTGAAGTTGCCGCCGCGCAGAACCGCGATCGCGAGCGGACGTTCGGCGGCCTCCGGGATCTCGCCGAGCTTGTCGTCCCAGTCAAAGCCGGTCGGCGCGATGGTTGCCCACACCGCGAGCGCGTCGGCGTCGGTCGCGAGCGTCGTCGTCGCCCAGTCGATCGCGAGTAGCCGCGGGATCGGTGCACGCTCGAGATCGAGATCCGGTGTGCGGGTCGGCTCGTTGGGGCGAGACGCCGCAATCGGTGATGAGATCGGCGTCGGATCGTGGGGCGATCCGCCACACGCTGCCAACCAGGCAAGCGCGACGCCGATCATGAATCGTGATCTGTCGAGCACGTCTATGGGACCCACGTTCGAGCGCCGGGTTTCGGTCGGTCGGATGAGTATAGTGCGCTGAGTTTCCACAGGAGATGCAAATGAAGATCACGATCGCGACCCTGACGATGGTTGGCCTGGTGGGCGTGGCTGCAGCGCAGCCAAAGGTCGACGCGAAGGCGCCGGTCAAGGCCGACACCAAGACCGACGTCAAGAGTGTCGACGCGAAGCCGGCCATGAAGCCGGACGTGAAGGTGGCACCTCCCAAGACCGACGCGAAGCTGGACGCGAAGCTGGACGCCAAGGTCGACGCGAAGGTCGACGCCAAGCTGGACGCGAAGCTCGACGCGAAGACCACGGTGAAGCTGGACATGTCGAAGCCGCCCGTCGAGGTCGCCGACATGGCGAAGCTCGTCGTCGGCAGCTGGCGTTGCGCGGGCACCGAGATCAATCCCGATGGCACGACGGTGAAGATGACCGCGACCGTCAAGACCAAGCTCGATCTCGACAAGCGGTGGATCTCCGAGACGATGGACGTCAAGGGTCCCCGCGGCTCGTTCAAGATGAACGCTTACACGACGTTCGATCCGGGCTCGAAGAAGTGGCGCCGGGTCTCGGTCGACAGCATGGGCAACCAGTACGTCGGCACGTCCGACGGCGCCAAGGACGGCGTCGCCAAGCTCGACTGGAACATCGACACGATGGGCCCGATGGGCGCCGGCATGCTCCGCGACCACACGGACCTGACGGCCGTGAAGACCGGTACGAAGCTGTCCGGCGAGATCTCGATGGACAAGGGCAAGACGTGGAAGCCGGTCTACGAGATGACCTGCAAGAAGTGATCAGACCGTCGAGGCGGTCGCCAGGATCTCCTCGCAGAGCGTGCCGTAGTCCATGCCGGCGTGCTTCGCGATCTTCGGCAAGAGGCTCGTGGCCGTCATGCCGGGCAGCGTGTTGACCTCGAGGACGAAGGCCTCGCCGTTCGGGCGCAGTCGGATGTCGGGACGCGCGTGGCCGCTACAGCCAAGCGCGTCGTAGGCGGCGAGCGCATAGCCCTCGCAGCGCGCGATCACCTCGGCCGGCAGCTCCGGCGGTACCAGGTACTTGGTGTCGGTGCGCTTGTACTTCGCCTCGTAGTCGTAAAACTTCGTGGCGGGCCGGACCTCGACCGAGCCGAGGACGCGGCCGTTGAGGATGCCGACGAACACTTCGGTGCCCGCGATGTACTCCTCGACGATGACGGGACCGTGAAACTTGCGCGCCGCCGCGACCGCCGCGACCAGCTCGGTGCGCTGCTCGACGACACTGACCCCGACCGAGCTGCCCTCGTTCGCGGGCTTGATCACGCATGGCAAAGGCCAGTCGGCGAGCGCGGCGAGCGCGTCACTGCCACTCGCGGGGCCCTCATGCGGTAGCAGGCGCCAGCGCGGCGTCGGCACGCCCTTGGACTCGAAGATCCGCTTCGACATCACCTTGTCCATGGCGAGCGCGCTTGCCAGGATCCCCGAGCCCGTGCACGGGATGCGCAGGCAGGCGCACAGGCCCTGCACCGCGCCGTCCTCGCCCCACGTGCCGTGCAGCGCGTTCCACACCGCGTCGGCACCGGAGTCCTCGACGAGCTGGGCGAGGCTCGTGTCCTCCTTCCAGTCGATCGCGACGACGTCCCAGCCGCGGGCGGTGAACGCCGCGAGCACACCGGCGCCGGTGTTCAGCGAGACCTCGCGCTCCGCCGATAGCCCGCCCATGAGGACGGCGATGCGCTTGCCCGTGAACGGATGGAGCATGATTCTTTCTAGCGCTCCGCACGTGCCGGGTCAGTTTTTGTTCGGCGATTTCACGCGGGCGGTAGTGGCTCCGGCGGCGGTGGCGGTGGTGGCGGTGGTGGCGGCCCAAGATCGACCGGCGCCGGCGCCGGCGCGTGCCGTCGCGTGGCGAACGTAACGTGAACCGCGTGATCGAACGCCAGAGCGCTTCGCTATTTGCACACCTTCTCGGCGGGACTGTCGACCGCCCCGAACACCGAGCACGTGATGCGACCGCCGTTCTCGAGACGTCGCGCCTCCAGCTCGTAGTCGACGCGTCGCTCGTAGGCCGCGCCGTGGAGCATCTTCGCCGGGCGCGGCTCCGATGCAGCGGCCACGCGGTCCGGCGACACACCGATCGCGACCAGGCGATCCACGACGGCCCGTGCACGTCGAAGCGCGAGCCCGTCGAGCTCGTTCGCACCGATGTGACCCTTGAAGACGACGCGATCGATGTGCTGGTGGCGCGCCAGAGCCGCGACCATCTCCTGCAATGCCTGCTCGTCGTTGGGCGAGAGCTTCGCCGAGCCCTTCTTGAAGAAGATGGGCTCGACCGCGCAAGTCACGGATCGATACAGGATCTGGCAGTACTGATCGAAACAGCCATCCGCGTCCTCGTACGCGTTGGGCGACTCGGCCTCGTGGGGACACAGATCGTCGACGTCGGCGATGCCATCGTGATCGGAGTCCAGCGGCGGCGCATCCGGTCCAGGCGCACGTGGTGCTTCCGAGGCCGAGGGACCGCTGCTGCGTTCGGCGCTGGTCGCTACCGGCGCTCGAGGACCGCACGAGAGCGCGATCGCCGCGCCGAGCGCGAGAGCCGAGGACCGCATGATGCGAGCATCGCACGATCCGCAGATCCCGCTGAAATCGGGTCCACGCCGTTCCGCGATCCTCCTGTACGAGCTCGGCGAGCAAGTTGGTCTCGAGGATAGGCCGGTCGATGCGGCATTTCGAAGCGGCGAAGGCCGCCCGGGCGGTGGTAACCGCCATCCCTCCTCCTGCCCGAACCGCGTGAGGTTCCAGCCGCCGTCGCCGTCCTTGAATCGTAGGTCGATTGAAAGGAGCCGTGACCAGTCGCGGCGGTGAAGACGGTGAAGACAATGATAACAGCGCTGATCCTCGCACCGGTGCCCGCAGCGGAGCGAGTCATCACCGGCCTTCGCATTGGTGAACGCGCCCGCAAGGTCGCCGTCAAAGCTGGCGTCGATCCGGACCGCGTGTTCCTCGTGCGCACCGGCCGCGAGCTCGCTCCGCGCCACTGCATCGTCGATGCCCATCTCGAGAATCAGGCTCTCGATCCGCGCGATGATCATGAAGTCGGTCGTGACCTGCGCCCGCTTGCCCGCGAGGATCTTCCGGCACATGTCGGGACCGAGCATTGCCGCTGGTCGAGTCCGTAAGGCTCGAGATCCATAGCGCATCGGACTCGCGAGGCTTGCCATCACCAACCGCGACCCTGGTGTTCTCGACGATCAACGCGGTCAGGCCGCTGTGCGCCTCATGACACGCACCACCGGCTGGGCCTCGATCTGCCGGCGGAGCGAGCGGCGGCGAACCTCGGGCGTCGTCCCGATCTCCTTGTTCGCGTGGATCGGCTGCGTTGACGACACGCCCTCGGTATAGGTCGGTTCGACGAGCTCCCCACCCCACTCCGCGAGCGCCGCGATCACGCGATCACGCGTCGGCTTTTGCACACCGGTCCGCCAGTCGTCGCCGTGGACGACGTAGTCGGGCCTCAGCTTCTCCAGATCCGGCACGTAGTCATGGGTCTCCTGCGCGACCACCGCGGTGACGCCCTTGGTGTTCTCGATCACGATCTTGCGTTGCTCGTAATCGAGAAACGGCAGCCGCTTGTACGAGGCAGATCGCGTTTCCACCCAGAAGTGGTGTGGAGCTGGTTATGGTTTTCAGACGACGCTCGCCCAGGGTGCCATCGGGGTGAGCAGCCGCTGGAACGGCTCGACGTGCTTGCCGGCGAATGGAAACACCGCGAGGACAGGAGCACGCCTCGGGCGGAATCGGGCGAATGGTCATGAAGCCAAGGTACGCATCATCGAGTCGTTCGCGGATCTCGCTCTGCTTCTCGGGGTCACCCGACGCCGCATACTGGATCCACTCGCTCAACTTCGCGCGATCGAATTCCTCCGAGAAGAGGTGGATCCGCGTCGTTGCTGGCCCGCCGTTCCTCGGTGCCGAGGCACCGGTGGTGGCGCCCCGGCATCGACCGGCTCCGGCTCCGGCGCATCGGGAGCCGGCATCGCAGGCGGGCCGGGATCTGACGCCGGATTTGGCGGCGGCGCGACCCAGCGAACGAGCGAGTGGGTGATCGTGATCGTCGCGAAGGCGCGGACGCCATCCGGCGCGACCCGGCCATCGAGGACGGAATCGCGACGCAGCGAATGCGTGCCCTCGATCGACATCCCGAGCGCGACGCCGCCGCCGAGCGCGTACGAGCCATCGAGCGTGCCGCCTACGATCTGCTCCTCGCCTCGTGTGACCTTGTCGGGATAGTGGATCGCGCGGGTCGCGAGGGCCGCGATGCTGACCTGGAGCGGGCCGCGCTGGATCCGCGTCCATGCCGAACCGCGATCCTCCTGCACGAGCTCGGCGAGGAGGTTGGTCTCGAGCCCGCGATCGTAGGTCACGCCGAAGCCGGTGCGGCGGTCGCCGAACGACAGCGCCGCGTGGACGAACGCGATCGCCTTGTCGGGGACCTCGGAGCTGTCGATCACGGTGTCCTCGCTCGTGATCGTGCCGGTGCCGCTGACCCCGACGGTCAGATCCGCGAGCACGCGATCGGTACCGAACCCCAGGCCGGTGATCCGCAGCGGCCAGAACTCGCCGACCGCGGTGCCGGCCTTGTCCTGCACGCCGTGGAAGCCAAAACCGAGGATGTCGATCGCGCGGTCGGCGAGCGCGGTCGCGCGCCGGCGGTGGCCGAGCCGGAAGAAGTACGCGTCGGCGACGATCTCCTGCCGCGACGCCGCACCGTCGGGGAAGCCCTGCCAGTGATAGCGCTGCTCGATCGAGACGCCGGGGAACGCCCAGTAGTACTCGCCGCGGCGGCGGAGGTACCGCATGCCCTCCATCCACACGCCCCAGCCGAGCTCGCTGTAAGGCTCTGGGATGATCGCGCGCGATGCAGTCAGCGACGGCGTCTTGTTGAGCGCGGCGAACGCGCGGCCGCGGATCGGAAACACCGCGATCGGCACGCCCTCCGCCGCGGCGGTCAGATCGATGCCGTCGGGGATGCACAGCGAGCCCGAGCCGTCGACGCTGCCGCGCGCACGATCATCGACGCTCGTCGCGGTACGGCCGCGCACGAGCAGATCGGCGCGGACGAGCGCGCACTTCTCGCCGTCGATGTGCGCCGATGCGAGCACCGAGGCGTCCGCGCCACCGCGATCGATGTCGAACCCTGCGCCCGCCGTGGCGCTGATGTCGACGCCCGCGCCGAGGATCGGATTGCTCTCGAGGTACATCGTGGCAAGCACGATCGCGCTATCGATCTGCTGGTGGATCTCCTGCAGCTTCTGGAGCTGCCGGCTGATCTTCGCCTCCTGGGTCGGGGCCCACTGCTGCGTGGCGTCGCGGACGACGTCGAGGATGTCAGCCTCGGCCGCGCGGGCGTGCAGGACGACCCAGATGCACAGCCACCACCGCATCGCGCGAGCATATCAGGCGCGGCTCAGTCGACGCCGACGATCACCGGCTCGGGAACGAGCTCGATCCCGAAGCGCGCACGCACGCCGTCCTCGATCTCGCGGGCGAGCGCGAGCAGCTCGGTGGTCGTCGCGCCGCCGCGGTTCACGAGGGCGAGCGCATGCTTGCGCGAGATCCCGACGCGCCCGACCGTGTAGCCCTTGGCGAAGCCGGCGTGCTCGATCAGCCAGCCGGCGCTCAGCTTGGTCAGTCCGCCCGCTGCGGCAAACCGCGGCATCGTCGTGCCATCCGGCAGTCGGGGCTCGAGCGCGGCGAGCTGCACCGGCGTCACGATCGGGTTGACGAAGAACGAGCCGGCGCTGCGCGACTCGGGATCCGCGGCATCGACGACCATGCCCTTGCCGCGGCGCAGCTCGATCACCGTGCGGCGAACGTCGGCGAGCGGGGCGCGGCCACCGTCGGCGACGCCGAGCGCGCGCGCCAGCTCGGGGTAACGCAGTGGTGCGGACAGCCGGTCGCGCGCGAGCCGGAACTCTACGTCGACGACGATCCACCGCGTCGTGCCCTTGAACAGGCTCGTGCGATACGCGAAGCCGCAGGCGTCCTTGCGAAACGTCTCGAGCTGGCCGGTGTGGCGATCGAGGACGCGGACCCACTCGATCGTATCGGCGACCTCCTGACCGTAGGCGCCGACGTTCTGCATCGGCGTCGCGCCGACGAGCCCGGGAATCCCCGACAGGCACTCGACCCCCGCGAGCCCGGCGTCGAGGCACTGCGCGACGAGGTCGTCCCACACCACGCCAGCGCCTGCGGTAACCGTCGCGGTGGCACCATCCTCAACGATCGACAGCCCGGGCAGCGCGATCGCGATCGCGAGGCCCTGCCAGCCGCCGTCGCGAACGACGAGGTTCGATCCGCCGCCGAGCACGAGCACCGGCTCGCCGATCGCGGCCGCATCGGCGAGCGCATCGCGCAGCTCGTCGATCGACGTCACCGTACCGAACCGCCGGGCGACTCCGCCAACGCCGAGCGTCGTCCTCGGCGCGAGCGGTGCGTCGCGCGTGACGTCCATCGCGCGGCTCACTTCGGCTTGGGCTCGACGCCGGCCGCGAGCGCGCACATCGAGAACCGCTGCAGTAGCTGGGAGAGCTCGGTCTGCTGCGCGGGCTCGAACTTCGCCTGCGCTGCAAACGTCCAGAGCAGCCGACGCTCGAGCTCGACCTGGAGCGGGCCGGCGCAGGCGGAGTCGGTGCCGCACGCGCACACTTGCTCGGTCAGCGCGCGGGCGTGCTCGAGCAGCGCGGCCGGCACCAGCGGCACCTTGACCAGGCAGCGCAGGTAGCGCTGCGATTCCTCGGCCATCGCCTCGACGTCGGCCGCAGCGAACTGACTCTTGCCGACCTCGGTCGCCAGCGCGGCCCACTGCCGATCGATCGGGTCGGCGCACGCGACCGTCGTGCACGCGCAGACCTGGTCGGCGAGCGCACGCGACTTCGTGATCACCGGCGATGGCGGAGCGTCGGTCTGCTTGCTGCAGGCGCCGGCGAAGACCGTGGTCGCGAGCACGGCGGCGGTCAACGCGGACGCGAGCACGCCGGCGGTCACCGTGGACGCCAGCACGCCGGCGGGGAGATCACCGCGCAACGGTCGCGCTCGACTCATCGATCCTCACGAGGTTCTTCTTGGTAGCCGCGCCGAGCCGCTTCTCGAGCAGCGCGATCACCTCGTTACACGACAGCTGGATGTTGCCGGCGCCAAGCGTGATCACGAGATCGCCCGTGCGTGCGTGACCGTCGAGCCACGCGGCGACGTCCTCGCGGCGCGCGACATAGGTGATGTCCTTGTGGCCGGCCTCGCGCGCGAGCTTGACGACGACCTCGCTCGAGATCCCGTCGATCGGCTTCTCGCCGGCGGCGGCGATGTCGCAGATCACGACCTTGTCGGCGTCGTGAAACGCGCGCGCGAACTCGACGAGCTGATCGCGCGTCCGGGTGTAGCGATGCGGCTGGAACGCCGCGATGATCCGGCGGCCGCCGAACGAGCTCTTCGCGCCCGATAGCGTCGCCTTGACCTCGGCGGGGTGATGCCCGAAATCGTCGACGACGGTCACGCCCCCGACCTCGCCACGCACGGTGAATCGGCGCGCGACGCCCTCGAAGCTCGCGAGCGCGCTGACGTAGGTCTCGAACGGGATACCCATGAAATCGGCGACCGCGAGCACGCCGAGCGCGTTCAGCACGTTGTGGTGGCCGGGCATCGGCAACACGACCTCGCCAAGCTCGTGGGCGTGACGCCACGCGACGAAGCGCGTGGTCAGCCCATCCGGCCGCACGTTGCGCGCGCGATACGTGGCCTGCGAGGTGATCCCGAACGTGGTGAACCGCTTCGTCAGGTTCGGCAGGATCGCCTGGACACCGGCGTTATCGAGGCACAGCGTCGACATGCCGTAGAACGGCACGCGGTTGCAGAAGTCGGTGAAGGCCTTCTTCACGTTGTCGTAGGTGCCGTAATGATCGAGGTGCTCGGCGTCGACGTTCGTCACGATCGCGACCGTCGGGGTCAGCGTCAGGAACGAGCCGTCGCTCTCGTCTGCCTCGGCGACCAGGTAGTCGCTCTTGCCCCAGCGGGCGTTGGCCAGCCCCAGGGAATTGACGCGGCCGCCGATCACGGCCGTGGGGTCGTAGCCCGCCGCCATCAGCACGGTGTGCATCATCGTCGTCGACGTGGTCTTGCCGTGCGCACCGGCGACCGCGATGCCGTACTTCATCCGCATCAGCTCGCCGAGCATCTCGGCGCGCGGGATCACCGGGATCTGGCGCGCGCGCGCGGCCTCGACCTCGGGGTTATAGCCCTTGATCGCGCTCGACACGACGACGACGTCCGCCTCGCCCAGGTTGTCGGCGCGGTGACCCTTGACGACCGAGCAGCCGATGCCCGCGAGGTGCCGGGTGATCTCGGTGTCGTTCATGTCGGATCCGGACACCCGGTAGCCCATGTTCGCGAGCACCTCCGCGATGCCGCACATGCCCATGCCACCGATGCCGACGAAGTGAATCTTGGTGTCTTGCTTGCGGAACATCGCGCCTGTCCGATCAACGTGTCATGTCGACGGAATATGCCGTCAGGACGCGCCCGTGGTGATACCAGATCCGACGACGCGACGTCACCTCGGGAGAAGTCGCGCGTCGCTCACCGCGGCTCAGAGCCGGCCGGCCGCGCCGATCGCCGGCACGAACAGCGTCGCAGACTCCACGCTCGCCTCGGGATTGATCAGGTACTCGACGCCGAGCTCGGCGATCAACGCGAGGTGACGGCCCAGGGACAGCTCCACGCCACCGGCGCCACGCAGCGCGACGCGCATGCCGTTCGAGCTGAACACGGGAACCCCGGCGGCGACGATCGGCCGGACGCGCCCCGACAGGAACGCGTATGTCGCGCCCGCGTAGCCACCGAAGTACGGCCCGAGGATCGCGGCACCTCGCAGGCCGAACCCGCCGGCCACGTCAACCGCGAGGCCAACCACCGCGGCACCGCCCTGGTTGACCGGATCGACGTGAGCGAGCGCGAACGCGCCAAATCGCGAGCGGGGCGCCGGTTCGAAGCGCGTGCGCAGCGAATCATCGGGCGGTAACACGGTCGGCGCCTCTTGCGTGACCGCTCGCGGCTCGAGCGTGACTGTCAGCGCCTCGGTCGCACCGGCGGCGAGCGTGAATCGCCGCTCGAGCGGCTGGTGGTCGGGGTGGCGAACCCGCACGACGTGCTCGCCGGGCATCACCCGTACGTGCGTCGTCGTGCTCGTAGGTTGCCAGTCGCCTTCACCGAGCTGGACCTCGGCGCCCGCGGGAGTGATCGCGAGCTCGACGACGCCGACCTTGCGATCGAGCTCGGCCAGCGCCTTCAGCGCATCGGTTCGCTTCGTGGGATCGCTATCCGCCGCGTCGAGGTAGCGCTGGTACACGTTCGCGGCCTCGGCGTGACGATCGAGCCTGATCAGGGTCGTGCCGATGTTGAGCAGGATCTTGCTGCTCGGAAATCGCGCATACGCGTCGCGGAAGACGGCGAGCGCGCCGAGGTAATCCTTCGCGGCGAACAGCTTGAGGCCGGATTGCAGGAG